>PAIW01000019.1 GCA_002710885.1 Chloroflexota bacterium
GCACAAGCGAGGGCACAGTGTGACGAAGGCTTAAAAGACTGGTCGACGAGCAACTCATCAACATCGTTGCTCTGCTCCATCGCAGCCGGTTGGGTTACTCANCCGAGGCAATTGTCTGCATTCAGGTTGATCCCGACNAAATCGACGAATCCTCTGACACGATCTCGGAATTAGACGGAGTCTCGTGGGTAGTGGAAACCACGGGAGCTTACGACATTTTCGCATGGATCGCGGTAGAGTCTGNGGAAGATTTGGGAAACTTCTTGAGGCACAAACNGGGGTCNNTCAGCGGTGTCCGNCGAACCGNAACGTTCGTTAACCTGGCGGTCAAAAAACNCNGNTACGNGGTCTCGNNCTGACGCCANCAGCCTGCCTGTTGCGGTTCATTGACAGCTTTGTTCCGAGCATCGATCGGTCTGCGTTNCNGCATTCGNCTNCCCTAATATCTGCGCNCNCTAAANGCTTGTGAATTAAGCAGGCCGANCTGCCTTCGTTCGAGTTTCACATATCCGCAATCAACCTCTGTCACCTCCTCAACNGCATTGCACGCGNGAGCCAATCCCAACTATGATGTANTGCGATTTTATCNCCTGAATATCCGCGCCAATACAGCGGNCCNAGGGGCGAAACNTGAGGAGCGGCGCATGTTGAAAACGATCAGTTGTGGAGACCTGAGAGCGGAACACGTAGGTCAAGACGTTACCCTCGCGGGTTGGGTGCATCGAAGGCGCGANCACGGAGCGCTCATATTCATCGACGTTCGCGACCGGCATGGCACAGTCCAGGTTGTTTTCAATCCTGAGACGGCACANGAAGCCCANGCCACTGCTGAGANCTTCCGCAANGAGTGGGTNGTGCAAGTCAANGGCGANGTGACCGCCAGGCCCGAAGGCTCAGAAAATCCNGACCTGCCNACAGGNGCCNTCGAAGTANCCGCCACTTCGGTCACAGTCCTCAACGAGTCCAAGACACCGCCCTTCTCCGTCAACGANGACTCAAATGTTGACGAGCTTCTGAGGCTGCAATATCGATACCTTGACCTGCGCCGAGCCGACATGCGAGACCTCATGATNCTNCGNCACAGANTCGTAAAGTTCATCCGCGACTTNCTGGACAAGCGNGACTTCCTGGAGATTGAGACCCCGATTCTCATCAAAAGCACGCCTGAAGGGGCCCGCGATTATCTGGTACCCAGCAGGCTGTACCCGGGNCAATTTTACGCCCTTCCCCAGTCACCACAGCAGTTGAAACAGCTTCTAATGGTCTCTGGGTTCGAGCGATATTTCCAGATCGCCCGTTGCTTCCGTGATGAAGACCCACGNGCCGACCGACAGCCCGAACACACGCAGTTGGACCTTGAGATGAGCTTCGTCGAGGAGGAGGACGTTCTCCAACTCATTGAAGAGCTTTACACNGAAATGATCCAGACCATCATGCCGGAAAAGAAGCTCNTCACTCCNTTNCCTCGCNTGACTTACGCCGACTCGATGGCCCGATTCGGCACGGACAANCCTGACCTGCGCTTCGGCCTCGAGATGTCGGACATCAGCGACATGGCCGCCGACACTGAATTCCGCGTGTTCACCTCCACNGTCGAGAACGGCGGCATCGTNAAGGCGTTCAACGCNCCTGNCTGCGCCTCATTCAGNCGNCGTCAGGTTGACGGGCTTATCGACTTCGCTAAGTTGAACGGCGCGATGGGCCTGGTGACAATAGCGCTCAACGGNGAGCCTGGCCCGTTGGACGANCTAACCCAGGAACANNTTCGCTCCGCCGCCGCGCGATTCCTCAGCGTCGATCAGGTGAGGGAGATCGCGAATCGCGTTGGCGCGCGAATCGGCGACATGATACTCATAATCGCAGGCCAAGAGAAAACCACCAACTTCGCCCTCAACGCCCTACGAAACGAAATGGGCGCCCGACTTGAACTTGCCGACCCCAACGAGTTGGATTTCTGTTTCGTGGTGGACTTCCCTCTGTTCGAGTACAACGAGACCACAGAACGCTGGGACGCTATGCACCACGCCTTCACGTCGCCCAAAAATGNCGACGAACAGTACTTGGAATCCGACCCCGCCAGAGTCATCGCCAACTGCTACGATCTGGTTGCTAACGGAGTCGAGTTGGCGAGCGGCAGTATCAGAATACACACCGCAGAGTTGCAAGAGCGTGTGTTCGCAGTGCTGGGCTACACNAAAGANCAGGTGCGNCAGAGGTTCGGTCAGCTTCTGACCGCCTTCGAGTACGGCGCTCCGCCCCACGGTGGTATCGCCCCCGGCATTGACCGTCTGATTATGGTGCTGACTGGCAGGGATAACATTCGCGACGTCATCGCCTTCCCCAANACCCAGAACGCAGTCGACCCGCTGTTCGGCGCGCCCGATGTTGTCGANCAGGAACANTTNGACGAGCTTCACCTGAAGNTCAACCTGCCAGAGCNAGCAGAAGCCAAGGCCGGCGCCAATGGCTAATCTGATCACNGANGTCGGCAGTCCTGAGAATGTCGGCATGTCCTCCGAACGTCTGTTAAAGATAGACAACGCTCTCCAACGCTATGTTGACCAGGAAAAGCTGTCCGGCGTCGTAGCGCTGATTGCGAGGGAAGAACAGGCTGTTTATTTCGAGCGGTTTGGGCAGATGAGCCGCGAAACCGGCATGCCAATGCAATCGGACACCATTTTCCGAATTGCCTCTATGACCAAGCCTGTCACCAGCGTCGCCGCGATGACGTTATGGGAAGAGGGACGCTTCCAGTTGGACGACCTGGTGTCTCGTTACATTCCGAAACTGGGCAGCTTGAAAGTGTTGCAAGATGGGAACGTCGCAGNCAACAACCTNGTGGAACCAGAACGCCAGATGACTGTCCGCGACCTTCTCCGGCACACCTCGGGGCTGAGTTACGGCATCTCGCTATTGGAAGCGTCTCCGGTCAACAAGATTTACCAGGACGCCGATCTGCGTAACGCGAACCAGACACTGGAGGAGATGACCCTAAAGCTCTCACAACTTCCTCTTGCAGGTCACCCTGGCGCCGAGTGGCGTTACAGCATCGCCACGGACGTGCTGGCCCGCCTGGTCGAAGTGATATCAGGTATGCCNTTTGACGAATATCTATCCCACTCAATTTTCGACCCGTTGAGCATGAACGACACCGGTTTTCATGTCCNGCAGGAGAAAATTGAGCGATTCGCCACNGTGTACGGCCTCACTCCGTCGGGCGAACTGTCTCCAATCGGACTTCCTACCGAGAAACGGTACACGCAGCGTCCAGGCTTCCTCTCAGGCGGCGACGGGCTCGTCTCGACTGCGCCTGATTATCTGAAATTCTGTCAGATGATGCTCAACGGCGGCGTTCTGGGTGATGCCCGCATTCTAGGTCGCAGAACCGTCGATCTGATGACGATCAATCACCTGCAGCCGGAATCCATGCCTTTCCAGATATCCAGAACAATGTCGGGTTTCACAANAGGATACGGATTCGGNCTGGGATTCGCCGTGATGACCGACCTTACCCAATCGACCGCAATGGGTTCAGAGGGCGAATACAATTGGGGCGGAGCGGCGACCACATTTTTCTGGGTAGACCCGCAGGAACACCTCATCGGCATTTTGATGACCCAGTTCATGCCCATGTACCACTACAACATCGACCGCGAGTTCCGAATCCTTGCATACCAGGCGCTAGTGGACTAGCGGAACGGACCGTCCCGCGCCTCCAGGAATATCTTCATACCCTGCTCTTCTTTGATTATGTCAAAGGCCTCTTTTTCGGGCACGTCGTGGGTCATCAACTCGATCATCCTTTGCATCAAGTGATTCTCGAAAGCGTCGGTGAATCCCATCTTGTCGTAGGTCCCTTTNATGCTGCGTTTCATGGTCTGAGTCGCGAAGGCCGGAACTTTGGCGATGCGCTCTGCGGCTTTCATNGCCTCGGCCATCAANTNGTCTGCCGGAACCACCATGTTCACCATATTCCATTTCTCGGCGGTCTTNGCGTCTATGGTATCCCCNGTGAAGTAAAGCCAGTGCAGATGCCGGAATGGGATCATGTACGGCAACAGNATGGCTGGAGAGTGGGCCACGTGCCTGATCTCAGGCTCTCCNAACACCGCGTCTTCTGANGCGATCACGATGTCCGCNGTCATCGCCAACACGTTCCCAGCCGCCAACGCAAAGCCGTTGACNGCGCTGATGGTGGGCTGCCTCATGTGCCANAGCTTCATGATGGCCCTGGGATTGTAGTGAGTNGAGTCCCAGTGGGCCGTGGCCGCTTCCTCCTCGTGCTCCAGGTTGGGAGAGATGTCGAACCCAGACGAGAACGCCCTTCCTGTTCCGGTCAACACCAGAACGCTGATGTCCTGGTCGNCCTGAACGTCGTCCAGAGCGTCCACGAACTCCTCNAGCAGATCNTGGCTCAGAGCGTTNAGCTTTTCAGGTCGATTGAGGGTCAGCACCGCGATGCGGTCCTGNTTGTCCAATTTAATTACGTCGTATGCCAAGGTCTGTCCTCCTTGTGNTAATTTTGAGATGCAATTTTGATGTTTGCAGGGTCCGTCGCTGATCGATGATACAGCTGCCCGGTGTCATGCTGCGTCAAGGCGAAACATCTGGTCGTGTTCAGAACAAAGCTCGTCTCCTTCCGACCAGATTCTTCACGTCCTTTCAGAATGACAAGTCCTGATAAGCTGACGCCTGAAAACCTATCCTCGCTTGCCCCAATAATCATTGTGAGCGTCAGGGCCATATGTTATCATTGTGACGAATTTTTCAATCCACCGAGGTTATTCATTTGCCTCCCATTTCCGACCAAGATCGGGAGCGNGTCCACAAGGCCATAAACAACCAAAAAAGGCCGACAATCACCGTGCTCTCCTCGCTGCTGGCAGTCCAGGACGAGTTGCGATACATTCCTGATGAGGCCATCGAACAGGTGGCCACGCTCATGGACACGACTATCAACGATGTCTTTGGGGTTGCGTCATTTTATCCAAACTTCCGCTTCACCCCGCCCGGCAACCACACGGTTGAATTATGTTGGGGTCCCACCTGTCACTTAGAGGGCTCGTCCTACATCATCGAAAAGGTACTTGATGAGTTGGGCCTTGAGGGTCAGGGCGAGACTGAGGACAATGAGATATCTTTCAAGTTCAACACCTGTCTGGGGGCATGCTCCCGCGCGCCTCTGATGAGCATCGACCATCACATGNTCGGCAATCTGACCCCAGAATCNGCGNTAGAGAGAATCAGGTCGTTGAGGCANCAGGATTGATTTACTGCTCCCGCTCAACTGGCTGNTGAGGGCGTTGACCGGNTTATCCCCGCGCATNGGGACGTATCATTTAGTTANTGNAAATTCCAATATCCAACAACAAGGCCCGTTATGCCAACCTACCAAGAAATAAAAACGACCGCNGACGNNCGCTGGCAGCGTCTGACAGCGGGCGAACGGCCCTGGATCAGGGTCGGNACNGCCATGTGCGGCCATGCCGCNGGCGCCTACGAAGTCATCGACGCCCTGAAAGCGGAGCTTGAAAANCGNGACATCAACGCCGTNATTGATGAAGTTGGCTGTCTGGGCATCTGCTACGCCGAACCTCTGGTGGACATCCTGAAGCCCAGCGGCTCCCGCCTTTTCTTCCACAATCTGACGCCAGAAGACGTGCCTGAGATCATTGAGTCTTACCTGGTCGAAGACACCGTCCCCGAGACCAAGGTTCTGGGATACATGGGCGATGATCCCATCGATGGCGTGGGCGACATGAACGACATNGCTGGTATCAATCGACAACTTCGCATTGCCCTTCGCAACGCNGGCAACATTGCCCCCAACGACATCTACCAGTACATTTCTCAAGGCGGATACGCCGGAATCAACAANGCGCTGACCGAGATGCAGCCNGACGAGGTGATCAAAGAGGTNACCGACTCTGGGCTCCGAGGTCGAGGGGGCGCGGCCTTCCCAACAGGCGTTAAGTGGAGCTTCATGGTGCGCTCCACCGGTCCCAAGTACATCCTGTGCAATTGCGAGGAGGGAGACCCAGGAGCCTACAACGACAAGGGCATCCTGGAAAGCGACCCTCACACCCTGCTAGAAGGGTTGATGATTGCGGGATACGCCACAGGCTCCTCCAACGGCATCGTGTTCATCCGTCANGGCCACGACGGGCCGATAGACCGGACTCAGGAAGCNATCAACCAGGCATATGATCTTGGCCTGCTNGGNGAAAACATTCTGGGCACCGATTTCAGCTACGACATTGAAGTCGCCTTGACTGGCGACTCTTACGTTGCCGGAGAGGAAACCGCCCTGATGGANGCTATCGAAGGCAAACGCGCCCANCCTCGGTTCAGGCCCCCCTTCCCNGCAGCTTTCGGAGTGTGGGGCAAACCTAGCACTATCAACAACGTGAAATCTCTGTCTTACACCCCGGAGATCATATCTAACGGCGCAGAGTGGTTCTCGTCTATCGGCGTGAACCGAAGCACGGGAACCGCAATTCTGTGCCTGAACGGAAACATCACNTACCCNGGACTCTACGAAGTCCCGATGGGCCTCACTCTCGGCGAGGTAGTGAATGACATCGGCGGCGGTGTCCCCAACGGCAAGGAACTGAAGTTGCTCCAGACCGGAGGTCCGCTGGGCGGCGTGCTGAGTTCTGAAAGCATGGACATCCATCTGGACTTCGATGAGATGCGTTCTGCCGGAGCCATACTCGGTTCTGGAGGCATCATCGTAGGAGATGAGGATGTTTGCGCGGTTGACCTGACACGCATTCTCGTCGCGTTCTGCCAATACGAATCCTGCGGCAAATGCTTCCCTTGCAGGCTTGGAATGGAACATCTGCTGGAGATTACCGAACGAATAGCCCGAAGTGAGAGCAGACCGGGCGACCTGGACCTGATGCGGTCTGTTGGCGGCACGATGGAGACAACCTCTNTGTGCGGCCACGGCCAGCTTGGATTCGGCCCTATACGCTCCGCTATCACCCACTTCGAGGCTGATTTCATATCGCATATCGAAGAAGGCAAGTGTCCGACAGGCAGCTGCCTCGGCCCCAAATACGTCCCAAAGAACACACGACCCTTCGCCACTGAATTTGTGCCCGGAGGCCAAAATGGTTGATGAGATTACCCTGAGCATCGACGGGCAAGAGGTCAAAACCCAGCCCGGCAAGATGATTATCGAAGCGGCAATGGATGCGGGAAAGTACATCCCGTACCTGTGCTACTANCCCGGCATGAAGCCCTACGGCGCCTGTCGNATGTGCGTGGTGGAGGTCGAGGGCGAGCGCAGCCCCCCTGGAAANCCAGCNTCATGCACCACTCCAGTCGGCGANGGCTGGAAGGTCACAACCGATTCTTCCGAACTCAAAGACCTGCGCCGNGGCATCATGGANNTGCTCATCTCGGAGCATCCCCACGGCTGTCTCACCTGCCACCGNGTTGAGCTATGCGGCCCAACCGACCTTTGNCTNCGGCACGTATCGGTGAACGACCGATGCCTCACCTGCCCGAAGAATGAACGGTGCGAACTCAAGGACACNGTCCGCTTCATGGAAATGGAGATGGACACTCCTNTGACATACAACAACCGGCACCTGCCACAGGCCGTCAAAGACCCGTACTGGGACATGGACATGAACCTGTGCATCGTCTGCGCTCGGTGTGTCCGCGCATGCGACGAAGTCCGGGGAGACTCGGCCATCACGCTGCAATCCCATTCGGGCCGTAGCATTATCGGCACAGCCCAGGGCACGTCACTGTTGGAGTCAGGGTGCGAGTTCTGCGGCGCGTGCATCGACGTATGCCCCACCGGCGCGCTGGTCGAACGCGACTACAAATGGGACAAGGCCGTTACCTCGGTCACCAGCACCTGCCCTCACTGCCCCGTTGGATGCCAGATGACTCTAGAGGTCAACAAACGCGACAAGCTCATCCGAGCAATCCCTGACAGGCACGCCGCCGCCAACCAAGGTCAGGCATGCTTCAAAGGCAAGTTTGGTCTGGACTTCGTTAACAACANAAACCGGCTNAACAAGCCCCTGATTCGCAGAGAAGGCGTTTTGCAGGAGGCCACATGGCCCGAAGCGCTGGACTTTGTAGCCGACAAACTNAAGACNTACGTCGGCGACAGCTACGCGATGCTGGCNTCATCCCGCGGAACCAACGAGGACAACTACATCGCCCAAAAATTCGCACGAACAGTGATGAACACCAACAACGTGGACGTGTCCTCAAACACACGCCCTGAGCTTTTGAAGCCGTTGCAGGANCAGTTGGGCCACCCTTCCGCCACCAACTCCATNTGGGAACTGGAGCAAGCCAGTCGTTTCCTGGTCGTGTCCAGCAACATGACCGAAGAACAGAACGTCGTCGCAGTGCCTATCAAGAAAGCGCTAACGCAGGGCACAGCGTCGCTCATCGTCATCGACCAGCGCGAAACAGAATTGACTCGCNACGCCAAGGTCTGGCTGAAACCTCGGCCCGGCAGCGAGGNCGCGCTTATCGGCGGGATGATCCGCGTGATATTCGACGAGTCTATCGACGATCATGACTTCCTCGCGGAATCTTGCGAAGATGCCACCGAGTTCCGAAACGCTATCTGGGGATTTGACCTCATACNGGTCGAGCGNGTGACAGGNGTTCCNCANAGCGAAATCCGGGCGGCGGCNAGAGAATTCGCCGCCNGCAAACCAGCCGCAATCCTGTACGCTCTGGAGACCCTACCGAGAGCGNTTCGGGAGGANTGTTCCCGCGCTCTGGTGAATCTCGCACTGGTGACAGGCAACGTCGGCAAAAAATCNGCCGGCCTGTTCCCTCTGCTTACNGGCGCCAACGACCAGGGTTCCAGAGACGTAGGNTGCGCNCCGGACTTCCTGCCGGGACATCGCAATCTNACATCCGAACANGGNCGCCAGAGAGTGGCCGNNGCCTGGAACNCCCAGATTNCGCCATTCNGNGGCGTCGGCGCGCTGGACATCACATCCGCGATCAACGATGGCAAGGTCAAGGCCCTTCAGGTCATCGGNAATAACCCTAACTTCACCAACGGCGAGTTGGGAGATTTCCTGGGAGCGGCCAAAAGCCTGGACTTCCTAGTCGTGCAGGACACCTTCAGTAGCGAACTCACTGAGATTGCGGACGTAGTTCTGCCGTCCCAGACTTTTGCAGAGCGCAGGGGAACCTACACAAATCTGGAGCGTCGCATACAGCTTCTGCGCCCGGCCCTCGGCGTCAAGGGCGACGGAGAGGCGGACTGGAGAACTATCTGCCAGATAGCCCAACGNATGGGCGCTTCNGGGTTCGATTANACCGAAGAAGACCCGATATTCGANGAGCTAAACAACATCGTCCGTGTTTACGGCGGGCTGTCATACGGACGTCTAGAGGNAGAAGGACTCCAATGGCCGTGCCTGGCCGCTGACATGGTGGACACTCCGTACCTCTACGAGCGAACCTTTGAAACCAGGAAAGCCAAACTCATCAACATGACCTTGGCCGATGCCGAATACCCAATGGACTCGCAGTACCCACTGTTGCTGGCNCACGGTCGAGTCCTCCACCANCCGGATGTCGATATGGACATCGNCGAGTTGAANAACAANAACTCGATTAACCGTCAGGANACCATCAAAGTCCACCCGGATGACGCCCNGNCTCTNGNAATATCNGAGGGGGATTGGATCGAAGTCGTTGCCGCAGGCTCGACNNTNGAAGGCGNGGCGAGCCTCACAGGCCANCAACCGGGCNTTGTGAACGTGACGACGCTGTTCGGNGAGTTNATTTCGGAACTGGAGGCCAACAGTNCATCAGACCCGNTNCAGCACNTTTCAACACTGCCGCTCACGCCTGTGAAGGTTGCCAAACCTGTGACACAGGCCGCCGCAGACTAACAGCATTCGCATATATCCAAATTGCTGATTGCAATATCGGCGTTNGACTNACGTTCAATAGCCGAAANNCTGTCAATGAATCGCAACCAANTNAAGGAGTGTCCAACCAANTGACGACACCACGACGACGAACACCGCCAANGCCCAAGCTTGCGGAAACCACTATCCTCAAGAGAACGGACATCACCGAAGACCTCTGGCTGGTCTGGATGGAGAAGCCCGAGGGCTTCACATTCAAGCCGGGCCAGTACTGCACCCTNGGCGTCAACGGCATTGANCGCGCATACTCCATATCGTCGGCCCCATACGAGGAAGACCTGGAGTTATTCGTNGAGCTGGTCCCGCCCCCGGACGGCAACCTCACTCCCCTGCTCAACGAACTCAATGTGGGCGACAAACTGAGCATCCGACCCAGGGCCAAAGGCCTGTTCGTGTTCAAGCCCGACTTCAAACGCCACCTGTTCGTGTCGACAGTCACAGGCGTCGTCCCCTACATCAGCATCCTGCGCCAGTACCTTCACGACAACACCGAAGGTCACGAGTTTTACCTGCTTTTGGGCGCCAGCTACGAAGACGAATTGACCTACGACAGCGAGATTCAAAAGATCGCCGAGGAGCATCCTGACCTTCTAAAGTTTGTGCCCACCGTCTCTCGCCCCACCGAGGAGCGCAACGCATCGTGGACTGGCGAAACAGGCCGCGTAAACAACGTCGTGGAAAAGTACATTGACGAGTGGAATCTATCCACCGACGATACGCTGATCTACGCTTGCGGACACCCTGGCATGATCGAGGATGTCAAAGACCGCTTCATCCCCAAGNGNTTCAGTGTCGAAGAGGAGCGGTTCTGGAAAGACGACTAGTCTGCCGAGACTGGACAGACTTTCTCCACNGGCCTGTCAAATGACAGGCCTGTGTTATTTCCCCTGGTTGCCGAATCCAGCACACTATCATCTAGCTTTCCGACAGCGTCCCAGCCCGTTAAAATACTAGAAAACGTANCCCTGTGAACTCAGAATAATTGATGACAACGCCGGCCCGCCGACAATACCTCCGTCTCAAGAAACAGCATCAGGATGCCGTTTTGCTGTTTCGCATGGGTGATTTTTACGAGACCTTCGACGACGACGCCCGAACACTATCTCGNGAGTTAGACATCGCCTTAACATCCAGAAGCGCCGGCCAGGGCAAAAGGATTCCGTTGGCCGGGATTCCCTACCACGCTCTGGATTCATACCTGGCCCGGCTCATCAAGAAAGGCTACAAGGTCGCCATTTGCGAGCAGGTGAGCGACCCCGCGTTGTCCAAGGGCATCGTGGACAGAGAGGTTGTTCGANTCGTCACGCCAGGGACTGTGATTGAAGACTCCCTGCTGGACAACAAGGCGAACAACTACCTNGCNGCNGCTTACTCAGATGGCNANGACGCTGGNATCGCCTATGTCGATATCACGACCAGCGAGTTCGCAACAAGCCAGTTTCCAGCCGAATACCTTGACGTCGAGCTTGCGCGACTCAGCCCTGCCGAGTTGCTTGTCAGTGAGGCTGATCCGCCGCCGGAGGTAGAATCGTCCGTGACCGTCACAACGGTGGAGCCTGAAATGTTCCATCGCGAATGGGCAAAGGACACGTTGNTGGACCACTTCGGCGTNGCGTCNCTGGAAGCCTACGGCTGCGAGAACCTGCCTCNGGCNATTCGAGCNGCTGGCGCGGTGGTCGAATACATCAGCCGAACCCAGAAAACNGCTCTGAGCCAGATAACGACACTGCGAACATACTCCACATTGACCTACATGGTGCTGGACCCTCAGACNCGNCGCAATCTGGAGCTTTTCGAGGGCGGACGATGGGGCGANACCCGCGCTTCTCTCTACAACGTGCTGGACAGAACCGANACGCCGATGGGNGGCCGTCTCCTCCGGCGNTGGCTCGGCCAACCGTTGCTGGACCTGGCCCAATTGCGGCACAGGCAGGACTCCGTGTCCTGGTTCCACNGCAGTTCCATGCGNCGAGAGCGAATCCTTGCCCTTCTAGAGTCGGTCTCGGACATGGAAAGGCTGATGAACAAAGTCCGAGGATTCAACGCCCTGGCCCGGGACCTATTGGCGCTAGCCGCCAGCCTGGAATCGGCCCCGACGATCAAGGAAATCCTGGCCGNNGACGAGGACAGCCCTCAAGTGGCCGNCCTAANTGAAGCTCTCCGAGACAACACGGTGACCATAGACCTTATCCGAAGNTCCATCCAAGACGAACCTCCGATAACCGTCGGTGANGGTAAGACCATCAAACCGGGCTTCTCNGCAGACCTGGATGCCGTTCGCGCTGCCACAACTACCGCTCAGGGCTACATCGCCAGGTTAGANACCGCAGAACGCGAGCGTACAGGGGTCAAGTCTCTCAAGGTCGGATACAACAAGGTTTTCGGTTACTACATCGAGGTCAGCAACGCCAACCTCTCANTGGTTCCAGANGACTACATACGACGCCANACCCTAGTCGGCGGCGAGCGGTACATAACACCGGAGATGAAAGAGTACGANTCGCAAATTCTCAACTCCCAGGACCGTCTNAACGAGCTTGAGAACTCGATCTTCCGGCAGGTGTGCCAACAGGTTGCCGACGAGGCAGCCTCGATCATATCTACCGCACAAGCCCTTGCCCNGACNGACGTGTTCTGNTCGCTNGCTGATGTNGCATCGAGAAGTGACTACTGCCGTCCCAAACTCGATGAGGGCGACACCATTGAGATCAAGGAAGGAAGGCACCCAGTCGTCGAGCAGATGCTTGACCAGGGGGATTTCGTCCCCAACGACACCACAATGTCCAGTTCTGACGCCCAACTATGCCTGATTACCGGCCCAAACATGGCAGGCAAGTCTACTTANATTCGTCAGGTCGCCATCATAACTCTGATGGCCCAGATCGGCAGTTTCGTGCCTGCNGANTCCGCAACTATCGGCCTCGTGGACCGGATATTCAGCCGNGTTGGTCTCCANGACGATCTGGCAGTGGGCCAGTCGACATTCATGGTGGAGATGGTCGAGACNGCCGCGATTTTGAACCACGCNACNCCNCGATCCCTCATAATCCTGGACGAGATCGGTCGCGGCACCAGCACCTACGACGGCCTCGCGATAGCAAAGGCGGTGGCCGAGTACATCCATAACCATCCTCGNCTTGGGTGCAAAACGCTGTTCGCTACCCACTACCANGAGTTGACTCAACTGGCCGAGTCGCTTCCTCGCNTTCGCAACCTCAACGTGGCGGTGTCAGACGAGAATGGAAGCATCGTGTTCTTGAGACGAATCGTGCCNGGAGGNGCGGACAGAAGTTACGGCGTTCACGTGGCGCAGTTGGCTGGGNTNCCAGGAAGCGTTGTGAACCGGGCGTGGGAAGTGCTGCGGGACCTGGAAACATCGGACACTTCCGAACGAAAAACGAGAGGTCGCAGACGAAGGTCAACTCCTTCGCCGGAACAGTTGCCGCTGTTGTGGGTCACACCCCCGACGCTGGATGAACTACTCGCGTTGGATGTC
>PAIW01000020.1 GCA_002710885.1 Chloroflexota bacterium
CGGTCGGATTCCGAGGTCCGACGCCGACTTGCAGGATTCTATTCGTACCAAGACTCAAGCCAAACTGCCGTCTCAGAGATATCGGTATCAGAAGATTCCGAGTTCAGGAATCGTCCAATGATTAGGGTACCAACTGGCTCGCGCGCAAATGAAACCCTCCGCAGCAATGCCATGCCGCATCGCGCAAATGACCCTCGTCTCAGACTCTCCCTGCAACTGCCCGGCTTTAAGTCGGTTGCTTTATGGACGTCGGGTGGCGTCGATCTCTTTGTCATTTTGGTATTCGTGGTAGGACTCATAACGATTCGCCTGTTGGAACAAAATCACACCACACGCCGCAGAGCATGACACCTTGGGTGCTTCCTCGTACACTTGAGTATAATGTCTCCCCAACCCATATCGTCGAGCGCATGGCTTCGGCACAAGACAAGGGGGCCAAAATCAAACGCGTAGGATTCTTGCTAAAGGTCAAAGAGGATTTGTTGGAGGAGTACACAGCCCATCATGAAACCGTATGGCCTGGGATGCTAGCGGCTCTCACTCGTTCGGGCTGGAGGAACTACTCGATTTTTGCCCGACCAGACGGCCTGCTATTCGGGTATTTCGAGGCAAACACTGACTTCGAGACATCACTTGAAAGTATGGATCATGAAAAGGCGAACGCCGGATGGCAGGAGTTTATGGCCCCTTACTTCGAGATTCCAGAAGGGGCACGACCTGACCAGATGATGGTCGAGCTTGACGAGATATTTCATCTGGACTGATTTTCACGCCACGGGAGTATTTTATGAGACTGAACGACAGGGTAGCAATAGTCACCGGAGGAGCCGCGGGCATCGGTCGGGAAATATCCCGATTGTTCGCTGAGGAGGGCGCGAAGGTTGTAATCGCTGACATCGACGAGGCCGGAGGCACTGAGACCGAATACCTTATTCGAGACGCCGGAGGCGAAGCCAGCTTCCTAACTACTGACGTGTCTCAAGAACCGGCGGTACAAGAGCTTGTGTCCCACGCCATCTCGACCTTCGGGCCGGTCAGGGTGCTGGTCAACAACGCCGCCGCCTTCGTGTTCGGCGAGGTGCAGGATGTCACCGACGCCGATTGGCAGAAGGTTTTCGGCGTGAATGTCATAGGCTCGTCCTACTGCGTGCGTAACGTCGTGCCGATTATGGAAGAGGCAGGAGGAGGATCGATCGTCAACATCGCTTCTGTTAGCGGTTTTATAGCTCAGCCAGCTTTCGTCCCCTACAACGCCTCAAAAGGTGCCGTGCTGCAGCTTACTCGGTGCCTCGCGATGGACTTGGCTCACAAGAACATCCGGGTGAACTGCGTCTGTCCGGGCGCCGTCCAGACCCAGGCTTCGGAGATTCATCGGAAGTTTGTCGGAGCGGACAAGGAATCATTCGACGCCGAGGCCGCCAATTCCAGTTTCCTCAAGCGTGTTGCTCAGCCGAGAGAGATTGCCTATGGCGCTCTTTTCCTCGCCTCAGACGAGTCGTCGTTCATGACCGGCGCTCCGTTGATTATCGACGGCGGAGCAACCGCCCAGTAAGCCCCAAATCAGCGCGACACAAAGAACATTCGCAGCTCCTCCAGTGTTGCGCTGATATGACCCGGGTGTTGTTCGGGCAACAGCTAGTCAGTTGCCCCGGCCACNTCGGCGTCGTTGCCGACANTAGTCAAGGCTGCCATCTCGTTCTCCGCGAGCACTTTCTCCAGGTCCAGGAGGATCACAAGCCGTCCCTCCAGCTTCACGATGCCCNACTTTTACACCGAGTCCGCCATCGTTATCACCGACGAGGGAGTCTCAACCGAGNCTGAAACTATCCGCAAAACTTCCGTCACCGCATCGACGATCACACCGANGTGCTGCCCTCCGATGTCCACGACCACGATCCGGTTGTCTCGGTTCTGATGATTGCGCTTCTCTGAACTGCCCTCCGGGCTTCGGAAATCAAAGTCATAACCATATTCCTCACATTGAGAACTAAACAGGTTGTCCATTGAATTATGGCTCGTCNTCACCAAAATNGTGTCATTCAANCNCNGTCATTGCTGTNTCTCNAGNTTTCATGTAATCCAAATCATCACATGAAAACTTCGGATGNGAGCGTCAAGAGNTGTTAAACCCGTNCNGACATCTCATAGGTTATCGCAAACCAACACTGTCGGAAAACNAAAAGCCTGNCGGTTTACCGACAGGCTCGTGTTAATGGCGACAAANTTTGAGGNTGCTACGTTACGCGCACCTCATGACTCGCGTACCTCTTTTGGTACACATCCNTGTCTATTGCTAACCCCAGACCCGGCCCCGACGGCACAGAGTATTGACTATCGGCAAACGACACGTCGTCCTCGGCGTACACATTGGTATGGTGGCGCTCGTCTTCCAGCGACGCAAATGTCGGTGATGCTGCTCCAAAAACAAGCGTGGCCCTGGTCCCGAAATTCCCGTTTCCGAAATTATGAGGGATGGATCGGACGCCAGTAGGCTTGAGCCATTGCTCCAACGACTGCCATCGAGAAAACCCGGCGGACACGGAATCGGGTTGGTAGCCGTCGATCAGACCTTGATCGACCAGGTCACGAAACACCTGGCTGGGCGGGTCGCGGTCCNCCTCGCCGCACACCAACAGAGCGTCAGAGCCGAGTCGGTCTCGCATGCGACGCAGAACGCGGTAGTCGCCGACGTCCGCCGTCACCATCTCCTCCAACCAGAAGATATTGGCGGTCAANGTTTCTCGGATGAAATCCTCCAGCAANTCGAGCCGGCCATCGTATCCGAAGTTCGCGTCGACCATGATCTTCGCGTCCGGCCCCACAGCTTCGCGCACTGCCAGCACGACCTCGACGTCCCGTTCCATGCCCGACNGCGGAGCCATCCAACGTCCCGGCCTGCCNACCTTTATCTTGAACTCGTTGTAGCCTTCATCATGGGACGCGGCAGCTTCCAAGGACACCTGCGCGGCGCCTTGCTCAGGGTTCAGNAGGTCCTGAAAGTAAAGGGTCGTGTCATATGCGGGAACCCGATNTCGGGCCTGCCCTCCCAGGAGGTCAACACACGAAATTCCCAAATCCTGNCCCAGCAGATCAAAGGCGAGAATGCTCATCCAGCCGTGCGTCTGGAATGCCTCTTTGTAGGCGTCGCGNACNCCCACCACTCGGCCATCGGATGTTTCCAGATANTCGTCGACGCGCTTGTCAAGAAACATCTCTCGAAGCAGGGCAACCAAGCCTCGAACCGTCCCAGCCGAGTTATCGAACCCATTGAATTGGCGCATGAAGCGGTTGGCAATCGTCAAGCCTTCTTGGCCATATTCAGTCCGCGCCCGCACCAGCCATTCCGTGCGCTCTCTGCCGATGTTCTCTCCATAGGCGTTCTTTCCCAACTCTTTGCGGTAGTGGACCGGAATCGGCGTGACGCTCAATTCGACTATTCTCTGTCCTNGCATCTTTCTCATNTCGGTGAATCTAGCTCCTGAATACGATATTCTTCANAGTCTGCCNTTGGATTGCATTTGATGTTTCTTCGGTGGCTAACGAATAACGATTTCATTCGCGGAGTATTCCCGCTGAAATCGGTGNGTGTCAACGGTCAAACCCAGGCCATGCCCTGAAGGGGTCGAGTAATGGCCGTCTGAAAAAGACACGTCGTCGTCAGCGAACACNGCAGGACGGAAGCGCTCGTCCTCCAGCATCAAGAANGTCTGTGAAGCCGCTCCNAACACCAGTTCGGCCCTGGTTCCGAAAGTCCCGTTGCCGAAGTTTCGCGGAACCGACCTGACGCCCGTCGGTTCCAGCCATTCTTCCAATGCCTGCCAGCGGGAGAATCCCGTCGCTGTGCAGTCGGGNTGGAATCCGTCGATCAGGCCGGCTTTCACCAGGTCGACGAACACCGGGCTCGGCGGGTCTGTGTCCACCTCGCCGCAAACCAGCAGCGCGTTGGAACCGAGTCGGTCCCTCGTTCGCCTCAACACACGATAGTCGCCCACNTCCGCGGTGACCATTTCCTCCATCCAATACAGGTTGGCAGGCAACGTCTCGCGAATGAAATCTTCAAGCAGGTCCAGCCTGCCGTCGTATCCAAAGTTGGCGTCCACCATGATTCTGGCGTCAGGCCCAACCGCCTCACGCACGGCCATNACCACCTCGACGTCACGCTCCAAACCTGCCTGCGGAGCAAACCAGCGGCCCGGCCTNCCGACTTTGAGCTTGAACGCTGTGTATCCGTGTTTGCGGGAAGCGCTCGCCTCCGCGGCCACCTGTNCTGCNCCCATCTCAGGGTTCAGGATATCCTGGTAGAAAAAGGTGGTATCGTAGGCGCGAACNCGATCTCTNACTTGNCCTCCCAGGAGTTCGATGCACGAAACGCCCATCTCCTGGCCAAGCAGGTCGAATGCAAGAATACTCATCCAACCGTGCGCCCAGAAAATCTTCTTGTGAGCCTCGCGCACGCCGACAACCCGGTTCTCGGAGACTTCCAGTAATTCATCCACCCGACGGCCCAAAAACACCTCACGAAGCAAGGGGATCAAACCTCGAACCGTCCCTATCGACGACTCGAAGCCGTTGAACTGCTGCATGAATCGGTTGGCGATAGTCACGCCTTCCGATCCGCCGTCAGTTCGCGCCTGCACCAGCCATTCCGTGCTCTGGTTGCCGATGTTATCGCCAAAGGCAACCTTGCCCAGTTCCTTGATATGGTGGACCGGAATGGGTGTGACGCTCAATTCGACTATTTTCTGTCCTGGCATGTTTCTCACAATGGTAGTTTTAGTTCCTGAACGTGACCTTCTCTGGTGTAAGCCACAGGATTACCCGACCCTCGTCCTTCATACGTTCGATCATCCCATCGGCGTTTTCAAGGGGCGTATACCGACCGATGATGCTGCGGGTGGTCGGCCATATCGAGTCGTCATCACTGATGAACACCGGGCCGGAAATTGACACGTAGTCCCCTGCCATAGGTTCAGATGCAATGCACACCGTCATGCGTGGGTCTCGGGAAAGGTTGCGATACTTCACCCGGTCTTTGGTGGTCGAAATAGCGACCCGGTCCCCATCGAAAAAGTACCAGTTGGGCGTCATCTGAGGCATGCCGTCTCGTCCAATCGTCGCCACCATGACGATTCTCGACGGCTCCAAAAACTGGACAAGTCTTGCCCGTTGGTCGTCGGTCATATTCGTTGACAACGTGATACAGCCTCCTCATTAACTCGGAATAAATCAATGGGACGGTATCGCTTCGTCAAAGCCGTGTCAACGCGTCGCTCTGACCCGATACTCCAGATTCGCCAGCAGTTTAGTCGAGACGCCTGCGATCTCGTCCATGGCGATGTCGAACACCTCTTCGTTAGCCTTCGACGGCTTGCGATAGCTGGATATTTTACGGACGAGCTGGAGGGCGGCGGCCTTGATCTCTTCGTCCGAGACCGGCGTGTTTCCTTCTCTGAGAAGCTTTATGCTGCAGCACATGTCTTGTGCTTCCTGTAATGAATTTACAAAATGCGTTCAAATGTGTTTGTGTTTCTCGTAACCTGTCGCCCAATTAGCTGTGTGGGGGCATCATGATACACCCGCATCGTTCGGGTTTCTTCATCAATATAGCCCCATTTCGCGTAGTTCGATTGACAGCGCCAGCAGGCGGTCGTATAGTCGGTGCCACGCCAGATTGTAGCGCCCACGTGGGCAGAGAGTTCCATCTGGCAATTTCAGGAACCGGGTGACGAAAACATGGCGACACCGCAGTTTCAACATCTGTTTACCCCGTTCACCGTCGGCTCTGTGACCGTGCGAAACCGAATCGTCGTCCCCGGCCATGCCACTCTGTTCATGCCGGCTGACGGACTTCCCACGGAACGGATGCTGCATTACTGGCTCGCCAAGGCCCGTGGCGGTGTTGGCCTGATTATGACCCATGTCCACAACGTCATGCCGCACCATACCGGCGCTCCTCCAGTCGCTCTCCAGACCGACGCCATAGTACCGGCTTACCGAAAAGTTGTGGACGCGCTACACGATGAAGGCGTTAAGTTCTTTCTCCAACTCAACCACGTTGGAGGCGAGGGCAATTCGCGCATGTTCGGCGGCGTTGTGCTGGCTCCCTCTGCTGTGCGCTCGACGAGAGCGAACTTCCTGCCGACCGCCCAGGAGACTCCACATGAGATGGAGATCAAAGACATAGACGAAGTAGTCGAAGCGTTCCGCCAGGCGGCGTCGAAAGCCAGAGAGGCCGGGTTTGACGGCGTCGAGATTCAGGGCGAGGTCTCGTTCATGCTGGCCCAGTTCATGTCCCCGGCCAGGAACCACCGTCAGGATAGTTACGGCGGAAGCCTCGACAATCGGCTCAGATTCGCCAGAGAAGTGATCGCCGCCGTGCGAGGTGGAATAGGCTCGGGCAGAGTCGTAGGAATGCGGATCAGCGGCGATGAGTACTTCGAAGGCGGCCTAACTCTCGACGACACAATCCTAATTGTTCCGCGCCTTGAGGCCACAGGGCAACTGGACTTCATTCATGTTGGCGCAGGCCCCGGCGCAGCGTCACACATCCCGCCGTCGTACCGCAAGGCCGGCAGTTTCGTTTACCTCACAGAGGCGATACGAAAGGTTACTGACCTGGCACTGATATGCTCTCAGCGGGTCAATGACCCTCTGATAGCCGAATCTGTGCTGGCCAGCGGCGCGGCAGATCTCGTGTCAATGAACCGAGCTATCATGACCGACCCGGAGATGCCGACCAAAGCGCGAGAGGGTCGTCTGGAGGAAATTCGCCACTGCATCGCCTGCAACGAGTGCATCGCGCGCGGTAGAATCGGCATGCCCATCGCCTGCACGATGAACGCCGAATTGGGCCGCGAGCAGCAGATGGCGATTGAAAAGACCGATACGCCCAGGCACGTTCTGGTCGTTGGTGGCGGCCCTGCTGGGCTTGAGGCTGCGCGAGTGGCGTCCCTGAGAGGACACCGGGTGACGCTATACGAGAAAGGCGACACCCTCGGAGGCCAACCGCTGATCGCATCTCAGGCTCCGGGCAGGGAAGAACTGGACGAAGTGCGACGCTATTACACCTACCAGATGGGATTGCAGGAGGTGGACGTTCACCTGAACACAGAAGCCACCTCCGAGACTATCGAACAGGAAGCGCCAGACGCCGTTGTGATCGCCACCGGATCGCGCGCTATTCTGTCCGAACTCACCGCCGACGACGTCCCCGTTGTGGACGTGAGAACTATCCTGTCTGGAGAAGCTGACATCGAGCCCGGCCAGCGTGTCGTCCTTCAAGCTGAAGACCACCACATGCAAGGTTTGACTGCCGCTGATTTTCTGGTCGAAAAGGGCTGCGAAGTGCAGGTCCTGACCGAAGCCGTGTACGCCGGATCGCAGATCGAGACTGGCACTCTTGAAACTTTATATCAACGCCTGCTGACCAAAGGAGTGACCCTCACGCCGCTAACGACAATCAAACTCATTGACGGGCGCACCGTGGTCACAGAGAATACAATCTCGAAAGCGGAGGCCCGGATTCAGGGCGTTGACATGATCGTGGCATCCTACGGCAACGAGGCTTCTGACGAGCTTTACCGCGAGGTTAAGAGCGATGCAGATTCAACTAGCACCACCCCAGCCCTCTATCTGATAGGGGACGCCTCGGCTCCTCGTCGATTGATGGACGCGATTCTCGACGGCGCTCGTGTGGGGCGCATTCTCTAGCCTGATTATCGAATCAACGTTGAATGAAATGTTGGGAGGAATACGGATATGGCCGACAATCAAATGCTCGACCGGGCGTTTCATAGCGTGATGCAGCGCTTCATAGACACCGGGCAAGCACCCCACTACACTGAGCTTGCAAGTGCGCTCGATGTGCCTGTGGAGGAAGGGCGTCAGATACTCCACGACCTCGTTGATAGCGGGATTCCGGCATGGCTCCATCCGGGAACAGACTACATCGTCTCCTTCCCCCCGTTCAACAACCTGCCAACACAGTATCGTATCTCGGTCGACGGCCAACAGAGTTGGTTCGCGCAATGAGGATTCGAGGCGCTGGCGGTTCGCTGGCTGTTCCCCGGAAAAACGATACGCGTGGACGCCCCCTGCCTGGATTGCGGCGAGTCTATCGCAATCGAAATGAAGGACGAGGACTTGCTGTCCGTTGAGCCTGAAGGGATGGTAGGGTACGCCTACAGCGAGGTGGGTGGGTCTCCAGACAACAGACCCTGGAGGTGAGCGGGCATGAATCTCTTCCGGTCGGAAGAGCATGCTCGCAACTGGTCAGAATTCAATTCCGATTTCGAGGCCCAACCCTTATCGTTTTGGTTAGATCGTTTCAGCGCACCAATGTTCCGTGGGCGAAGCCGCAAGGACTACATTTCTTGGCGCGCTCAACAAGGCTAGCAAGAAACCTGTGATTTCGGTGACGCTCGAAAGAGCATCGAAAACCTGAATCGCGAGAAACAAAGCGTTCAGCCCGGAGGATGGAATGCCAATAATCGAACACAGCGAAGCGCCTATGGCAGATGTCACGGAATACCGCCGCGAACGCGCTCTGGTGTCCAAAGAACAGGGCGCAACCTCGCTGACAGTGAAAGAACTAGAGCTTCAGCCAGGTTGGGAGGGCCGCCTGC
This sequence comes from Chloroflexota bacterium, assembly GCA_002710885.1. The sequence continues at coordinate 8,625 of PAIW01000020.1, forward strand.
ACACGCACTCTACCGACATCGCCATTATGGTGATGGCTGGCGCGGTCCAGATCATCGTTGATGACGAAATCCGCACCGTTCGCGCAGGCTCCACGCTGCTGGCCCCGCCAGGAACGCCCCACAAGCTAATCAACGAACTCTGGATACCAGCACAATTGCTGGCTATCTATCCCACAACTGAACTCGAAACCGCCTACTTAGAGTAGACGAACAGATAATCGAAAGAGAGTCACAATGGTCATACAGTCAAGGATTGCCAAGGCGAAGCCGCAGATAATTCCCACCAACGCTGGAGGGCGGACTTTCGCCGTGCCGCCTAAAGCGCTGCAAAACAACATTGTGCCCAACGATCTTTTCTACATCAGAAATCACTGGAAAGAAGTCCCTGATATCGACGTCGCGTCCTATCGGTTAGCGGTGGGTGGCGAAGTTGAACGTCCGATCAGCCTGACGTTTGACGAGATAAAACAGCTTCCGCAAAAGCGATTTCAAGTCACTTTCGAGTGCTGCGGCAACAGCCCCGTGCCTGAATACTGGGCAAAATCCACCAGAACAAGCTCCGTAATGGAGCAGATCAAGGGCCACGGAATCATGGGCAACGCCGAGTGGGCAGGCGTGTCACTGGCCGACGTCCTTGAACTAGCCGGCGTTAAATCTTCCGCGGTAGAGGTCATGTTCGAGGGCGCAGATCACGGCCCGGACGAAATTGTGGGCGATCCGGCGGAAGTTACCTACGAGCGGGCCATACCCATCGCCAAAGCGACACACGCCGACACACTGCTCGCCTACGAAATGAACGGAGACCCGCTGCCGCCGCCCCACGGCTTCCCCCTGCGCCTCCTGGTTCCTGGCTGGTACGGCATGACGTCGATCAAGTGGTTGATGGGCATTCACGTCCTTGACCACGAGTTCCAGGGCTTCTACCAAAAAGAGCGGTACATGACCATGAACGAACCTGGGTCAGAAATCGCTTACACCGCCTACACCACAATGAAAATCAAATCCATCATCACCAACCCCGTTCCGGGCGAAATCGTCCCTACCGGCGACTACGTGGTTGCGGGGAAAGCGTGGTCCGGCGAGGATGACGTTGTTAAGGTGGAAATAAGCTCAGATGGCGGCGACACNTGGGACGACGCGCAAATTACAGTGAAAAAGAGCGGTTACTCATGGTACCGCTGGGAGTACAACTGGACTGCTCCAGGCCCCGGCAGCTATATACTGAAGTCTCGGGCCACCAACGACAAAGGCGAGACTCAACCGATGGAGTTCCCCAACAAGTGGGACGGTCGCGGTTACGGCAACAACATGGTGTTCCCCCATCCTGTCGAAGTGAAGGACAGGTAGGGGCTCNCACACAAGACGGTCAGTTGATAGTGTTCACCCGGTACACNTCCACNTCGTTGGTGGAGAACACATTATCGAGATATGGACTCATGGAGTCACTGAACTTGGCGATTCCATCGTCCTCGTAATAGTTACGCTCCAACTGGCCCAGGTACACGTATTGGACNTTGTATTTTATCAGCAACTCCAGAGCCACAGATGTATCCAAGGTGTTGAAAATCTTGCTAACGTCGCTGATTCGACGGCCAACGTCGNGGCGATAGTCCCATCTTTGNTGTTCCTGGTGCCACCGCCACCCCACAACGCTCGGCAAGCCCGTGTAGATGGACACTCGACCTCCCCAACGGTATGTCGGCGTGTTGGCCTCTAGAATAATCGGCGAACCTACGACGTTGGCCCTAAGCCACTGGATGCCCTCGAAATCCGCTTCAAGGTCGACGTTGCCTTTGGCGTCTCGGTAGGTCGTTCCTTCCATGTACGCGGCGCCATCCAGAGTCATCGGTGTTACGTTGCCATCGAACCGGTCTCTCAACCTGTCCTGAGTGCCCATGATGGGGTAAACCGACGCGCTGAGAATCAGGACCGCCAAAGCGCCCACCCACGCNCTCCTTAGCATCCCGCCCCGACGTCTGTTTCCGGATTTTTGGCGGATTGCCTGAAGATGAAAAATCCTCCACAGCAGGTAAGCCGANGCTACGGCCATCAGAACCCAGNCCTGAAGGTAGAACTTGAAAATACTGTTCATGCGGTCGATGTCGCCCTCGACCCTGACGAAGTCCAGCCCCACGACCAGCATGAACGCCGCGCCTGCCAAAAGCGAGATGAAAGCCANCTGCGCGGTGTCCGGCCNCTGACTAGCAAGACTCCGAACGCCGACGACCACGATCAAAAACACCATTATCGACGCGAATATGATCGTTCCGCCGCTGAAACCCGACATGATCGCCGTTGCCAGATAGGCCAACGCCAACGCCGCTCCCACCATCGCCAAACCCACGCCTGCTCCGACCTGGGCAGAACCCCGCGACGCAGGCTGAAGGTCGGCATCTTCCGACACCGAATCGACCATCGAAACCGTCCACGCCCGGACCTGCCGTCCCACCACGCCAAGCGCGTCTCGAAGCTCGCACAAGTAGTAGGAGCCGATGATGAACACGAACACCCCTGAAATCATCAGGAATTGCCACAGCACTGTGGTATTGGTCGTTGATTCGACGCTGTTGAAGAACGTTTCGTAAGAGAGCAGATAGGGCAGAAATGCGANGTAGCCCACTAAAAACATAATGGCAGATTTTGCGCCAGNCTTGAATCCCACCGCGAGATTCAGCCCTCCGTTGGCGAGAATCTCACCAATGCCGACTGCGCCTGCGGCAATCAGAAGATACGTCGGATAGTCCCAGGTGTTCAGGAGCCGCAAAGACCCGACCACGACACCCAAAGCCGCCAATCTGGCCATCTCAGAGATGCCCCATCCGCTGTCCCCTGCCCTGCGAGACACAGCGCCCAACACCACTGCTAGCGAGACGCTCAGCGACAACACCGTGAATGGCAGGGCCATCAGGTGAGCGTGAGGGTCCGAAAACAGGAATGTGAAGAACGGGAATTCGGTTATCTCGTTCCCAGGCGGGTCCGGCGGCATCATCCGACTGCTTCGCCAGAAGTCGAACTCTCCTGCGGGGACGCCCTCGACCACAGCCCTATATACGCCCTCGCTCAACTGCACCGCGCCATCCAGGTTTCCCAGCACCGCGACGAACAACCCGCCGGCAAGTCCCGCAAGAATCGGAGAGACGTGGAATCCGAAAGCCGAAGGTTGCAACCGAAGCCTTGTCCCTTCGGCCAGGTTATAGACCAGCGAATACACCGCGCCGAATGTCAACGCGAAGAACATCGGAACTGCCAGGTTAATCGCAATATCTGGATTGATGCCCGTGGCATGTATCATCGTGGCGATCAGGAACTGGCCCCAGTAGTAGTAATTTATATACCCGCCGCCGAACCACGGGTCGTAAGGCGGCATGGACGTGGACTTCAGGACCGCGTTCAGGTACGCGAAGTCCATCGGCTTCTCGCCGCCACGATACGGGTGCCACAGATCCGGGTTCGCCATGCGTATAACCAAAAATGCCAGGAACGCTGCGATGAAAACAACCTCGGCTATCGTCAGAGCCCTCCAATGTAGGACTAGNAATTCCTTTATCGCATCCCTTTGCTTGGCAACCACCAGCACCGACACAAAGAACAAAACCACTACTGCCACGGAAACCGAAGCCTGAGAGAACGCCATCCATTGGAGGCTTGCCAACAACCAGACAATCAACCCGACCAACAGCAGACCCAACGCCTTAGCAAACAGCCATCCCCGATCTGGCAAAGGCCGAAACACGACGAAGGCAATCGGAAATGCCAATAATGCGAAACCCTCCACGACCAGTAACCACGCAATCACAGGCAATCGGTTCGTCCAGCTATCGGCTCGAACGATGTCTGTCCACGTACCGCCGGACTGTTGGGATTCGGCGTTCTCAGCAGATAGCATTAGCCCTTTGCCATCCTGAGCCTCCGAGTCCAGCACAATGACAGAAGCTACAGGGAACCCGTTTGACGAATTTGAAATCGTGTTGGATATAACATCCGGCGCGAACCGCCTAACGTTCCTGAATATCAGCACCTTCGGATGGTCATAAACCGAAAAACTCTCGTCCGCGAATCCCAGGTTGAGGGTGAGGGGCGAGGGCTCGAAGCCGCGGAGGGCGACGGGCGCAGAGAGTCCAGGTCGGGAGAACGTGTCGTCCACAAACCCGACACCGAGAAGTTCTGGATAAGACTCGAAGTGAGCGTCTAGCTGAAAACCCAACTGGCCCGTGAACAGCAATTCGTAGTACGCGGTCGTCATGGGATACCGTTCGGGAAGTCGCGGAATCGTGCCATACAACCGGTTGCTGAAGAACACGAGGTAGTCGGCGCGCGAAAGCTCCTCGCCGATTGTTCGCAGTTTGGAAGGCGTGTCAGGTTCGTACAGGGGAAGGTCGCGATTCTGGTAGGCGCCGAGATTGGGAAGACCTTCCTCCCAATGCTCCTTCAGTATTACCGAGTTTCTGGGGGCATATTCGTTGATCCACTCCGATGCCTCGACCGCCGGATGCGTGTCGTTATAGATGCCAAGATAGGAAATCGCATAAAACGCGGTTACGGCAAATCCCAGAGCGATCCCCACGGTCATGATCGGACTAGCAATAGCCGNCACAGANCCTCGGNGGGCTTNCGCTCCGAACTCCAGCATATCAACGGTTAGTCTCGCCGCAAACAACAACAAGAACGGCGTTATGGGAATCAGATAACGGAGGAACTTGACCTCGAACGTGCCGGTGATGAAGAAGTAAGGCGCAACCCACGCCAGCAGAAACGCCTCTGCGCGGGTTTCCGCGCTTCTGAAAGGCATGGAGACGAGCAGCGCGCCCACCGCGATTCCTGACGCGACAATCATCCCTAATAAGCTGTTCGACACCATCAACACCGCCATCGGCAGCGTCCAACCGACGATGACGTACAGGACTCCCCCGCTGAACCTCAGACCTCGGAAGCCCGCGTAGATAACTCCCGCCCACGCCAGCAACCCCAAAGGCCAGCCTAGTCCCCAGGTCACAAGCTGTCTGGCCTGATAGAGGAAGGGGGTTGTGTCGACGTACTGCCGTGTGTACGGGTAGTCTCGAATCCGGCGCACCATCTCCGATTGCTCAGTGACGTCGGCATAGAATCTGTCCCAGTCCAAGATGGCGTAGGGTTGAACGATGAAGAACGTAATGCCGATTGCCCATGCGCCATAAATGGCGTTCTTCACCGCCGTCGAAATCCTGTCCTTAACCAGGCCGGCGCTTTGATTACCAGACAGCAAAAGGCCGCCAGCGTACAACACATGCGCCAGTACGTACGCCGCGCCGATGGGCGCAAGGCTCACCTTCGTCGCAAGGCCAAGGCCTATGAACAGGCCGGCTAGAATCGAATCTCGACTGTTCCCGTGTCTGGCGACCCGCACCAGAAAGAACATCGTCAGGACCGTGAACAGCGCAAGGAATGTGTCCACAGCAAAGAAGTGGCTCAACTGGATGTGGATGACCGCGATGGCAACTAGACCAGCGGCAAATAGTCCCACCTTCCGCGAATACAACATTCGGCCAAGACCGAACACCGCCACCACAGTCGCCACGTCGACAAGCCCGGATATGACACGTCCAGTGATTCGCAGGTCTCTCAGGCCGTCACTGCCAGGGACAAGTTCGTAAAGAAGCTCAACGCCCTTGAGGAGGTACAACGGGAAACTGCCGTAGGGGAACCAGCGAGGATTCCAGGGGCTTTCCTCGGCGTCGAATAGAACGTCAATCTCGCCGGGGGTGGGTGGCGAGATTGATTCCACTTTTGAGAGGATGGCCCGTTCGTCAGGATGCGGTGTCCAACTGAATCCCTCGTCCCAGTTCAGGCCATACATCCTCAGAAATAGGGCCAGAGCGACGACAATTAGCAGGCCAATGGCCGTGGCCCTGCGGCCAAAGTCTCTGCTTTGGACCGAGGTCATCTGAGGCTGTTCTGGTTCGATAGCGTCCGTCATATCCACCGAATTATAGACTGTGCTTCAGGCCGCAACTCGTCCCGCTTCCACTAAACTACGTTCAACCGGTGAAATCTGACGCCTAGCGGGCAGCAGCGTCCATCGCGATTTCAGACTGAAAATACCTTCGTTGGAACCTAAACGACAGGTTCACCAGACTGATCAACACGGGCACCTCCACCAGTGGCCCGACAACCGCCGCCAACGCCATGCCAGAACCGATGCCAAACACGCCAACAGCCACCGCTATCGCAAGTTCGAAATTGTTGCCTGACGCTGTGAACGCTATCGTCGCGCTCTTGGAATAATCGGCGCCAAGACGCTTCCCCATGTAGAACGAGATAACGAACATAAGCACGAAGTAGATAGACAGCGGAATCGCGATTCTCACCACATCCAGTGGAATCTCCACGATGACCTCGCCCTTTAGAGAAAACATCACCACGATGGTGAACAACAGGGCGACAAGCGTGATCGGGCTGATCCTGGGAATGAACGTATCCTCGTACCAGAGCCTCCCCATCGCGCGCATCAGCACGACGCGAGTCACTATGCCAGCAGCGAACGGGATGCCCAGATAGATCGCCACGCTTTGGGCAATCTGCCCAATGCTCACGTCTACCTCCAACCCTTCCAGTCCGAACAACGGAGGCAGCACGGTGATAAAAAAAAAGGCGTAAATCGAGTAAAAGAATATCTGGAATATGGAGTTCAGAGCCACGAGTCCAGCGGCGTACTGGCTGTCGCCCTTCGCCAACTCGTTCCACACCAGCACCATCGCGATGCAGCGAGCAAGTCCGATCATTATGACGCCAACCATGAACTCAGGGTACGACCGCAGAAATATGATTGCCAGCGCGAACATCAACACCGGCCCGATGAGCCAATTCTGAATCAGTGACAGGCCTAATATCCGCCTGTTGCGAAATACCTCGCCCATCTCTTCGTAACGCACCTTCGCCAGCGGCGGGTACATCATCAGAATTAGGCCGATGGCGATTGGCATGGAGGTCGTGCCCACGTTGAGTGATTCAGTGAATTTCGCAACGTCAGGCCATTGATACCCGATCCCTACACCGAAGGCCATCGCCAGGAATATCCATCCCGTAAGATACCTNTCCAGCAGGGACAGCTTTTTGAATCCGATCTCGGATGATCCCGTTAACGCCTCAGTGCTCAAACCCGATTCTCTGTTGAGCAGAATGCAATCCCAAAAATCGTGGCACTAAAGCACGCCATTCCGAACACTAAGCGCTGTGCCTCAAGGCCTGACCGACGATGTCGATGCCAACGCGCTCGCTCCAGGCCNCCAGCAACTGCTGAGTTATCGGGCCAGGATTGCCGTCGCCGATGTCCCGTTTGTCCGCGCTGGTCACAGGCAATACGCAAGGGCTGGTGCCTGAGAAGAACGCCTCGTCCGCCGTGTAAAGATCGTAGGGCTGAAGGTCTTCTTCAACGATAGGCATGTTCAGCTGGTCCGCCAGATCAAAGACCATTCCTCTGGACACGCCCTGCAGAATGCTACGGTCTCCAGGAGTCCGAATCACGCCATCCGTGACCAGGAACATATTGTATCCAGTGCCTTCTGTCAGGTTGCCGTCGATGTCTGTCAGGATAGGCCAGGCGTTGGGGTCCACGTCGTGAGCCTCAAGCTCGGCGAGGTTGAAGTTCATGCGGCTGTAGTGCTTCACCTTTGGGTCCAACGACTCTGTCGAAAAGCTGCGCGTTCTGGCGATGACGCTGGGCGCGCCGTCGTTGTAGTGGCTGGCAAATCGCTTGAAGGATATCGGCGTGACCATCACGCACACAGCGGGTGGCCCGGCATCGTGAGTCCATGCCCCAGGTCCTCGCGTCACAAATTGTCGAACCGTGTAGTCGCCAACTTCCTCCCTGAGAGGCTCGTTGCGCTCAAGCGCCTCCTCAGATATGTCGAAAAACTCTTCCTGCGACAGCCCCGGATCAAGCCGCACGTACTTGAGAGACCGATAGAGCCTGTCCAGATGCTCTTTCATTCTGAAGCTCTTGCCATTGAAGGTCCGAGCCACGTCGAACACAACGTCGCCTACCTCGAAGCCCCTGTCCAGGGGCGAGATTTTGACCTCGCCGAAAGGTACCCACTCGCCGTTGAAATACGCCATGTACTCTGCCATGTCTGCCTCCAAATGAAGAACTATGCCGGGTTCGACTGGCGATCATTATACGTCCTATGCGCCCAGAACGGTATCCACATTCGCTGACAGTCAGATGTCTCAACCTCTATACTACTCGCTGTAAATTCTCCCGCTGCGCCAACACTAACATTGGCGTCCCAAAAACTTGACACCTGATAACCTGAAACCCGATTACCTCAAAAGGAGCCAACACAATGACAGACTCGAGTCGACTGGACGGCCAGGTAGCTATCGTAACTGGTGCGGGCCAGGGCATAGGCCAGGGCATCGCCAAGGTGCTTGCCGGGGCTGGGGCCAAAATCGTCATCGGCGACCTTCAGGACTCTGCGACGACGGTTGAGCAGATCACGGATGCCGGCGGGCAAGCCGTCAGCATGAATATGGATACCAGCAATCCTGACGATGCCAAAAACCTCGTGCAGTTCGCCATCGACAGTTACGGCAAGCTGGACGTGCTGGTTAACAACGCGGCCATTGACGCGCCCGACGGCAACGCCTGGGACCTGCCCCTCGACGAGT
>PAIW01000021.1 GCA_002710885.1 Chloroflexota bacterium
CTATACAACTCCACCGTGTGGATCCCACCCACCTTCTCTCAGAGCATTGTTCTATGCACTCGAGTGAACGTCAGCGGTGCCACATTTTTGCCTCCCTGCGAGCGGTCTTCACCACCACTTTACAGGGATATTATCTCTCCGCCGTTTATAGGCTCTCTGCCTTGACACTCTGATTGCTGCGCAGATAGGAAAATGGTCGGGGTGGTGAGACTCGAACTCACGGCCTCTACGTCCCGAACGTAGCGCGCTACCAACTGCGCCACACCCCGATTTAGGAATCACGTACCTGTGCAAGCGCCTCAATGTGGATTTGGGGCCAACAACTAGGCCAACCTGGCGGCACCTATTACTCCCAACCATTGTATCGGNAACGCNTAGAGCGAGGCAAGAATGAATTGAATCCCCTTGACNCGAACGCCCGTTCTGTTCTAAAGTGTTCTAGACAAAGGTTAACATTTCTGTCAGGTGATGATATGACCTCCNCNCAAACCCGAAAACCCGAAGCCCAAATCAAGATGCCCGGCATGCCCGCCCCACAGGCTCCGCGCATGGTCGCTAATCCTGCACGTGTAACTCCAGGTCAAGTCGTGCAGTATCTCGGTCATGTGAACGGCGGGCCTCGCTTCGGCGTCGAAGGCACGGTCGTACAAACTCTGAAACGCAAAGCGATTGTGGACCTTGGCCGGTGCGGTAAGTGGCATATTCCGTACTATTTCCTCACTATCCCAGAGGCTGCCTGACTAGCTTTTTNGACGAGGTAGTTTTGGAACTCCTTTTGATCTCACATGCGTTTAGCGAGGCGCGAGGTTTAGCATTCATGTTTTTTACAAGACGCAAATCGTCTATATCCAACCTCACGGTGAAGCCTGACGGCACGACTGGACAGGTCAACATTAAGGTCGTAGGTGTAGGCGGAGGTGGAGGCAACGCTACGCTGCGAATGGCAGACGCGAAGATGCGCGGAGTGAAGTTTCTGGCGATAAACACGGATATTCAGGCTCTAAGGATGTTGAAGGGTATGCAAACCTTCGCCATCGGTCCTGACACGACCCACGGACTTGGTTCAGGAGGTCAACCAGAGAAGGGACGCAAGGCGATCAGGGAGAGCCAACAGCAGGTCCGAGAACTTCTCAAAGACGCAGACATGGTGTTCGTGACTGCTGGGATGGGCGGTGGGACAGGAACGGGCGCTGCTGCCGTCGTGGCGGATATGGCCCGTAAGAGCGGCGCGTTGACGGTCGGTGTAGTGACTTTGCCATTCTCCTTTGAAGGCCCGGAACGCCGCAAAATCGCTGAGAATGGACTGCGTCAGCTTAGGGCCAAAGTCGACACGCTGATTACTATAGAGAATGATAGGTTGCTGGCTTCCCTGGGCGGGGATAGCCGATTAGAAAGAGCGTTCGATCTGGCGGACACCGTTCTGAAACAAGGTGTGCAGGGAATCTCAGATATTATCACTGTGCCGGGCGTAATTAACGTGGACTTTGCCGATGTGAAAGCAATCATGGCCGACGGTGGCCCGGCGTATATGGCAATGGGCGAAGGCAAAGGCCGAACTGGCGCGGTTCAGGCTGCTGAATCTGCGCTGTCGAATCCTTTGTTTGGCGGGTCGCTGGAAGGCGCATCCGGAATCTTGTTCAACGTCACGGGTGGTTCNGATCTTACCTTAGCACAGGTCCATGAAGTGGCCGACCTTATTCGTCGGGCCAGCAACCCCGACGCGAACGTCATTTTTGGTTTGGTGCAGGACAGGCGGATGAAAAAGAAAGTCAGAATCACGCTGGTTGCGACGGGCATAGATGGGAACGATGAAAGCATTGCTCCGTCTTTCAGTGTGGACGGAGATGAGGCAGCGTTGGACAAAACTGTGAAATTGGCCGAGAAGATTGTCCGGAATGGCCATTCAAAGGCGCCTTTGGCGAAAATGAAACCCCTGTTCTAGCCTGAGATCGTAGGCTGGAAAAACCCGCCGTCGATGTGTTCAGATATGACTGACGCCACTAGTTCCGGCCTTTGGACTGGGACGTCGTGGATGCTGTCCTCCAGCCACACGGTTTTGCTGTTGCGGAATAGCGATTCGGCTCTTTTGATAGACTCTTCTCTCCTGAACCTTCGGTCCACCTCTGGGCTCTGTTCTTTCTGACGGGCAGGCATCATAAGCACTGGGCAATCGACGCTAGGATACAACTCAGATGGGCGATGATCCCATAGAGCCTCAATTATTCTCATGTGGTTGTCGCGGTTAAATTTTGGTTGGACGGTTCCATCTTCCTGAATTTGGAAGTTTGCTCTGATGAATCTCTCCGACTGTGCATCAGATCTTGTGAATCCCCATCGACTTTTCGACCTTTCCAACATGCCTTCAAAAGTCACTCCANGGAATATGGGTGGAGCCATGTCTATTTTGGCCTGTTTGAGATCCCANCCTTCCCGTNCTGCAATTTCAATAGTNCCGCCGTCCACGAAACACAAACCGGCTGGTTTTTCGGGATGGATCACCGCGTATTCTAGGGCGACGTCTCCGCCCCACGAGTGGCCGACTATGATTGGCTTNTCAAAANCCATGATGTTGATGAANCTATTCAGATCATCTATGACGCTTGCGAACTCATANCCGTGGTCAGGTTTGTCAGTGTCGCCGTGGCCGCGCTGATCTAAGGCCACCACCCGATACTTTTGGCTTAGTNTTGGGGCTACCATGTCCCAGATCCGGGAGTTGGAAGCTAAACCGTGGAGCAGAACGATTGGTCTGCCCGCGCCACTCCAGTCCACATAGTGGAACTGCATACCGTTAACTACGGCGTATTTGTCCACGCCTTCTTCAGGCATAGTCAACTCCTAGTTGATATTTTTCTACGAATCGATTTCGGTGACNGAAACNACTGGNACCCAATCNGCCAANGCTAATAACGCTTCNGACANTGAANATNCGTTGNCATCGGCGCANCNTGCGATCATCCNGGAATCCACAANATAGCGTCGAATCTGAACGTGACCCACCTTGAAGGCGTTACCTCGCCGTATGGCCGTATTGACCTGGGGTTCACTGTATGTTTCGCTTGAAACGAACGCGATCTGAAAATAGTGCAGGGCTATCAATCTACCCTTGAGACGACGTGGGAAATTGGTTTTGCGACGGGACTGTGTGGTCCATTTCCTCAGGCGCTCTTGGTACTCCTCGGCACTGATGATTAGNTTNGNCGNACCTTNCTGTTTTTTNAGTTNCGTNGACGGATTNNTNTGGNTGATCTGTTAATCTGTCCCGATGAGGGCGATTAGCGATGANANTGNGCGCATAGCNCNNNCGNCATTCNCTATAACAAAAGCTGCCGGCGACTCTANCNGNCNNCTTGAGCGNNTGGTGGNCNACGCTGGCTNTTGAGGAACTCTTCGAGTTCNCGGACCATNTCNTCTGGGCTGGGCATNTCGTCTTCNNGNTNGTGCGCCTTGTCGTAACGTTGCTCNAGNCGAGTTACATACGAGGTAACGTCATCCTGTTTGGCGATGGCCTTCGCNACTTCTTCGTCGAANGCTTCGCCGGACAACTTTAANTCCTGGAGGTCTACATNAAAATCCACGANGTTTCGGAGCTTGGTGAGCANCGCGTGGCTGACTCTGGGATTCGGCGACGTGTTCACGTAATGNGGNCAGTGACCCCATATGCTGGCGTGAGCCAGGCCGTNCTTGTCGCANGCGTCCATGAACGCAGTGTGAATGCCTGTCGGCCCCTGGTANCCAGAGTTTTGAATGCCGAGCCATTTGACCTTCTCNGNGAGGTCTTTNGAACTTGCNCTGCCGGTGATTCGAGGCTCTCTTGTGTGTGGCACNGCGTCCAATAGCGCTCCAAGTGNCACCACGANCTTNACCTCATACTTCAGNGCCATTTCGCAAACGATGTTCGAGAANNCCCTCCATTTGAGGTTCGGCTCGGTGCCAACGTAGAGAAGAATGCCGCTTTGCGNCTCGTCGGGAGGGTAGTAGTAAAAATCGTTGCGNGGCCATCGGATTATGCGTTCNCCTCGACGGTTCACGCGAGTCTGAGGCCNGACAACCGTGAAGTCGAAGAACTCTTCNGGGTCAATTTCNGCGATCTTCTTTGCGGGNAGTTTGCGAACCATGTATCGNATTGCGCGCGTCGCGGCTTCGGCGGCATCCGGCCAACCCGCGAATGCCACGATCATGGTTGGCAGCTTTACATCTGGCGTTTCATGGGTGATGAGACCATCCATGTGANATCCATCCATTTCTCTGAAATTGNCGATTCAAAAACCAAGAANGACCACNGGACTATTGNGTGTCAGGTCTNTGANCGACAGGGGATGATTANTCNANTCTCAAATTGNCGGCTGGTGCCGANAACNGNGACTTTGAAGTTTNGNNAAGTTTATCAGTTGGCCCTGGTTCTGCCAAGCGTAAGAGCCTTNCNGTCGGCCACGTGATATACTCCGTTGGGCCGATTTGCAGGCGCAAATGATCANNTTATTGTGGAGGTTGGATATGCNGGATGGATTGATAGGCGTTGCGATTTCAGCCGCCAGCGCNAGCGAAGCTCTTGAGAANATTTCTTTTGCNGAAGGTCTGGGAATATCCGCNGCATGGCTAACGTCCGGTGGCGGAGGAGGCGAGGCNGTCGCNGTGCTNGCCGCCGCAGCCGTGGACACNGNCACGATTNTGCTTGGNACATCCATCGTNCAAACGTGGTCCAGGCATCCGGTCGCGNTGGCTCAACAGGCCCANGTCGTGGCTAACTTGGCTCCNGGCAGGTTCCGGTTGGGNATTGGCCCNAGCCACAAGGCGTCGATGGAAAGTGTGTTCGGAGNCGACTTCCGCGCGCCTCTTGGGCACNTGAGCGAATACATCGACATANTNAAGCCCCTAATTCAACAGGCGNGCGTGGAGTACGAAGGNCGCTGGTACTCGGCCAATGCCAACNTNAGTGGNCCGATGGACGTTCCGGTAATGACCTCTGCTCTGCGGCCAGGAGCGTTNGAGTTCGCAGGCTCNAAATCCGACGGCGTAATAAGCTGGGTTTGCCCCCATTTCTATCTGAGGCACACCGCGATGCCAGCCCTTCAGGAAGGCGCACGCAAGGCCGGAAGAGACACACCACCTATGGTGGTGCATGCCCCGTTATGTGTCACAGAGGACGTTGAAGCCGCCCGTGANGGCGTTCGGCGTAGGCTNGGATATTTCCCNTCATCGCCGTTCTACGCCAATATGTTCCNGGAGGCNGGGTTCGCNCCATCGCCTGATAACGGCTGGACCGACGAGATGCTGGACGCAGTGCTTATTTCCGGAGACGAGGACACCGTTGCGGCTCGAATTCAGGAAATATTCGACTGGGGCGGCGCTGAANTNTTGGCGTCANTCGTGCCTGCCGGAGANGAAGGATCGGCATCTGAACGTCGATCTCTGGAGCTTCTGGGCAAACTCTCGACCNCCTGAACAATCTCAAACTAACTNGCAACANANGACNAGCGNTGCATTGATAAGACTCGAANGTTTCACCTCGGTCACGGTGNCCAATCGGACCGTCTGGACNTTCGCCGACTTTGTGANCGCCGATGGCGCCCGCACAACGGTTGAGATTACAGCNGGAGACTCGGTCANGAACGTCGCAAGAGACCTAGACGCGATGGTNGCNNNGATCGGCGANCGCGACATCGAATCCGANGATGAAATCGAANCGATGCTTGGTNTNAGCATCGANCANCTTGGCGCAAACCGAGTGATTGCGACAGCGGTNAGCGGNNTCCGTTCCGCGGTCGTCCAGTTGCAGGCACATTCNAATGGCGTGTCATTGACAGAAGCTCTGGGCGGACAAACNANCGANAGCGTNCCACTATATGCCAACATCAANCGTGGCCTGTTCGGCACAGATCGCNCTCCANACGCCTTCTNNTTAATGGCGGAACGGGCACGNGAAGCCGGGTTCACGACATTCAAGTGCGCNCCNTTCGACGAAGTGTCGCCGCCNTCGTCTCCTGATCGCATCTTGTCCGAGGCCAAAACTGGTCTCGAACGGGTGGCGGCGGTNCGGCGGGCAATCGGNCCNGAAGCCAGANTGCTAGTGGATTGCCACAGTCGATTCCAGCGCAACACCGCCCCGNTGNTCGCTGANGAATTGGCCAAGTTGGGAGTAAGTTGGTTCGAAGAGCCTGTGCANCCAACCTCTGCGATNGATGAATTGGTCGAGATAGCAGACGAGNTCNCGATGNCAGTCGCAGGCGGAGAGACAGGTTATGGNGCGGATTTCTTCGACGANCTTGTGGCATCCAGAGCCGNCGCTGTCGTGATGCCNGACATTAAGTATTGCGGCGGCGTGGGNGANGCGACGAAATCAGGACGCCGGACGATTTCCGCAGGGNGCGGATTTTCTCTACACTCNCCNTCTGGACCAATATCATTGCTAGCCAGCGGTCACGTGTCGGCGGCTGTNGCGGGTGCNATGCCCTTGGAACATGCTGTTTATGAATCCGATTGGCGTGCTGATTTGTTAGAACCGGCTGAAATTGTGCGCGATGGANGNTTGTGGATACCAATCGGAGCAGGCTTGGGAGCGACGCTTAATCGCGACCTANCGAGNAGGTTTGGTAGAACCTGGAAACCGTAGACTCGACTCNGAATGTNGCCTGGGCCGCAGATTGAAACGCTTGAGANNTAAGCGATTTAGTTCTGGGNGATCGTGCTCAGCTTCTCGAAGTAATCTGGGAATGTNTTGGACACGCAGTCCGGGTCGTTGATCGTGATGGGCGCATCCGACAACGCGGCCAGCGAGAAGCACATCGCGATCCGATGATCGTCATAAGTGTCGATCGTGGCCGGTCCGATTTGGTCTGGCGGATTGATCTCCAGGAAGTCGTGACCCTCTACAACCTTGGCGCCCACCTTGCGTAACTCAGTGGCCATCGCGGTTAAGCGGTCGGTCTCCTTTACCCGCCAGTTGTAGATATTCCGAATCGTCGTCTTGCCTTTCGCGAATAGGGCNGTGACAGCCGCCGTCATCGCTGCGTCTGGCATATGGTTAAAGTCAACGTCGACACCCCGAAGTTCACCTTTAGACACTTCGATCCAGTCCTGCCCCTGGCGAATCACCGCGCCTATGCTCTCCAGATATTGCGCGTACTTAGTGTCGCCCTGAACGCTGTCAACCCCGATGCCGTTGACTCGCACAGTTCCGCCCCGGATGGCGGCGGCAGACATGAAGTATGTGGCCGAGGATGCATCGCCCTCCACCAGAACGCGACCGGGTGACTTGTAAGTNTGGCGACCGGGAATGTGGAAAGTCGCGTAATCGTGGTTATCGGCGTGAACGCCGAATCTTCTCATTGCATCCAGTGTGATGTCGATGTACGGCTTGGACACGAGATCGCCTTCNACATCTATCTGGATGTCNCCCTGNGCCAATGGCGCGGCCATGAGNATGCCTGTAGTGAANTGGCTGGAGATGTTCCCTCGGATTGACACCNGGCCTCCACTGAGACTGTTTGCCTGCGTCTTGAGAGGAGGGTAGCCTTCCGCTTGCATGTACACGATNTTGGCTCCCAGAGGCCGCAGAGCGTCAACCAGGTCTCCGATGGGCCGCTCGTGCATGCGTGGGTCGCCNGCGAGGACGAANGAGCCGCGCCCAAGGCANACAGCCGCGCAAAGCATCCGAGTCGCGGTGCCTGCGTTGCCCANGTACAACTCCGCNTNGTTNACTTGGAACGGACCGCCGACGCCTTCGACTGTCTGGTANGAGCCGTCNTCCGAANGCTGGTGCGACACTCCGAGNTTGGTCAGAGATTCGAGCATCACACGGCTGTCNTCAGACGCCAGGATGTTATGAACCTCGGTCGTGCCCTCGGCGAGNGAGGCCAGGAGCAGCANGCGGTTGGTCATGCTCTTGGANCCGGGCAGTTGAATCTNCCCATCAATGCGGCGGATTGGTTCCAGCGTCAGNGTTTTCATAGTGGANACATTCNATNGACTTTCAGGTCTGTTCGCNATCGCTCAACAANNNGTTANTTNGTCCCGCAGATGGAGCAGGCCAGCGCNAGCATGATCTTGGTTCCAGANATCAGGCTGCGAATCCCTGCGGACTCATCTGTCCCGTGGGCGCGGCCAAGCATCGGATCGTCGTCGGGGTGGGANCCNGAGAACCCGTAGGTCACGATGTTCAGAGGNCGCGTGAACCGAGAGTCGGTGAAACCTGTGCTGATGGCCGGAACCCAGCTGATNTCGTCACGATCTAGCGCCAGGGCTGTCGCTGCTTTAATATGATCGGCCAACTCGGTCTCAAAATCAGATGCGTTCGGCTCGGCCATATAGTCGATATCGTAGGTGACTCCTGGGATGTCGCCNATTATCGAATCCANNTCGCCGCGCAGATAGTCGTCGTCCTGGTGGGGCAGAGTGCGGACGTCGGCAGTCAAGTTNATNACCTCGGGCACACTGTTAGACTTGACTCCGCCGTTAATCATGGTGGGGGTCACNGTCATTCGGGAAAGCGCCCTGAGCATAGAGGCGAATCTTGGGTTGTCNCGCTNGACTTCGTCGATAATTTCTTCGACGTTTTCTNCTGANGGTTTGTGCTCGATGGCNAAGTTGGATAGGTGGGAGAAAAGGCTTGTGGACGTGTCAAGCTCAGCCTCGTAACCCTCAATGCGTTCCAAGAGCTTGGAGAGCCGATAAAGCGCGTTTGTCCCTTGCCAGGGAACGGATGCGTGGGAACTGACGCCCCGAATCTCGAACTCGACCTGGAGACGTCCCTTTTCACCGACGCCTAGCAAATATGTGAGGCCCCCCGCCGCCTCGATGGGCGTTCCGCCGCCCTCGTTCACCGCGAACGGTGCGGCGATCTTCTCAGGGTGGTTGTCAGCCAGCCAACCGAAGCCGTATCGTCCGCCGTGCTCCTCGTCGGCCCCGGAGCATAGAATCAGGCTGTGCTCAAGCTCGATTCCGTTGCGCTTGAGCAGCCGCATCGCCATCATCTGGCANGTGAGCAGCGCTTTGCAATCCGAGGCTCCGCGTCCGTAGACCCTTTCATTGGCGATTGTGGCGCTGAAGGGTGGGTAAGTCCATTTCTCNACTTCCTCGGTTGGCACAACGTCGGTGTGAGACATGANCATCAGCCGGGCATCGGTGTTTTCGCCCTCGATACGGGCGATAATGTTTCCNCGNTCTGGAACTCGNCTGAGGATTTCGGACTCGATGCCATCCNCAGCNAGAAAGTCGCGCACATATTCAGCAACCGGNGTTTCNNCNCCNGTGGGCATTNTTCCNGTGTTGACTGACGNGATTCGCACCAGGTCTTGNTCCACGGCGACGATCNCGTCTTCCATAGCGTCAATCTGAGCGAAGATGGCTTTGAGGTCTGGCATATTTCCTCCCTTAATNGGTTCGTGANAGTGTGAGACGGTCGGNTCACGAATCTGATTAGCTGTATAGATGAATNGACATAAGCAGNGCGGCGATGGTTTTNGCATCGATTATNTCGCCGAGGCGGATTAGCTGTGGAATNCGGGATAACGGGANGNGCTCGACCTGGATGTCTTCGTCGAGGTCTTCTGGAAGTTTGCTTTCAACNAGGTCTCGNGCCAGATACACAAACATGAACTCGTCGCAGAACCCTGGCGTTGTCCAGAAACCGCCCAGTGTTCNCANGTTTCTGGACGCATATCCGATCTCTTCCTGNAGCTCTCTCTGAGCGCAATCGTCAGCGGATTCGTNGCCATCGATGGTNCCCGCTGGCGCCTCCAGCAGNGCCTGGTCTGCNGGNTGACGCCATTGNCGCACCAACAGCACATTGTCGTTGTNGTCGANAGGCACCATGACCACNGCGTTGTTCTTTTGAACGAGTTCGCGCTCGACCTTGTGGCCGTTGGGAAGGGAGAGCGTGTCAACCTTGACGTTGATGATTTGACCGTCGTATATGGATTTCCNATTTGTTAACTCTGGCTTTTGAGTCATTGGNACATATGCCTTGNGGGAGATTTTTGAGTCATAGAAATTGCCGTAACNCTAATTGAGATAATTTGAGNTTTGAGCNATCAATTGCCGGGGCCACTGAGATTGTAAACCAGNCCCAGTCGTCGCGTCAGGTCGGTGTAGAAAAATGTTGGCGGTTCCGATCGAAGGAACAACGCTTCGTGGGGACTCNGATTCACCGTGACCGTNGAGCCGGGTTCCAAATNNACTTCGTCAAGACCGTCCACACTGAGAGANGCATGGCGGGAATCAGCAACNGACAACTCGACCACNGACGANTCGGGCAGAACNAGTCCGTCCCGCAGTCCGGTGTGGGCNGCGACGGGCTGCATAATGAGCATTCGAGCCTCAGGGAAGAAAATTGGGCTNCCGGCTGACAGAGCGTATCCNGTGCTGCCNGTGGCAGTGGANANGATGACAGCGTCGGCGCGNTANCTGGTCAAATCGACTCCATCGATTCGCGTCGCGATGTCCAGNAANCGGGCGACCCCGCCCCGTCCAACAACCACGTCGTTTAGAGCGTGGGCGNTGAAAACCAATGAGCCGTCGCTCGNACTGAAAACCTNTGCGTACAGCATCATTCTTCGNTCGACACGCATGTCGCCGTTCAGGTANCTNGGCAGCTTTTCAGCGGCGTTTTCAGGTCGCAACTCNCTCATGAAGCCNACGCGACCCATNTTCACTCCGACGATGGGTATTGAGTGAGGCGCGATNNCGTGGATAGTGCGGAGGATTGTGCCGTCGCCGCCTGCGACCACAATAAGGGTTGTTTGCTCCAGCAGGTCTGGCGCTGTGTTTAAATCGGCNGCGGAGCAAATCCATGAGTTCTCGCGCAGTTTCAACGACTCGATGAGCGAGTCAATGAACGGTGGCGCTTCCGGAACGAGAGCGTTATATACGAATCCGATTTTGTTCATATTTGGTCGGGTGTCAACAATGTCGGAGAATATGAAAAGAGGNCCGNTTTCTGGCCATTGAATGTGAATGGGCCGGTACGATCACGTTGAATTTAGGCACAAACCGAGTGCTTGCAAAGTCTAGCATCGGCCTTTGGGAGTGTCAACGAACCGAGGAGCGTAGCGTTAGGACACTAGGACGTCAACGGCGGAGCGCGCCAGGTTGATTAACGGTGTCGGGTATATGCCGAAGAACGCCGTTCCAGCCATCGTGACCATGACCGCCAATTTCATTGGCAACGCCGAGCCGACTGGCGCGTCGTCGGTGGGTTCCCGGAGGTACATCACCTTCACAACCCTCAGGTAGTAATAGGCCGATATGACACTGTTGACCATGCCNGTGACGGCCAGCCACTCCAGGTTGGTGTCCACCGCCGCTCCGAAGATGTATATCTTGGACATGAAGCCCACGGTGGGCGGCACTCCNATCAGNGAGATCATCGAGAATNCCAANACTCCAGCCAAGAACGGAGCNCGTNTGGCCATGCCTGCGAACGAGTCGATCAGGTCNGAGTTGATTCGGTTGGATATGGCGATGACTGCCGAGAACGCCGCCAGATTGGTNATCGCGTAACCGCTCAGGTAGAACAACACNCCAGANGGCCCGATAATCGCATCCGCATCGGGGNTTCGGGACGCGACNGCCGCAAGCCCGACCATAAGGTANCCGGCGTGGGCGATGGTGCTGTATCCNAACATTCGCTTGATNTTGTTCTGTCGNATGGCNACCAAGTTTCCGAAGGTCATGGATACCGCCGCAAGAACAGCGAACACAGCGCTCCAATCGACACTCAGTATTTCGGACGAGAATGCGATGTAGAAAACCCTAAGTATCACAGCGAACCCTGCCGCCTTGGAAGCCACGGACAGGAACGCCGTCACGGGAGTGGGCGAGCCTTCGTAAACGTCCGGCGCCCACATCTGGAAGGGGACACTGGAAATCTTGAATCCGAATCCAGCTATCACCAGAATCACTCCGAACAGGAGTGCGTTGCCGCCGAATGCGGATTCTCCATCAAGCAGGCCGCCAAGCTGGGTGGCTATGTCAGCCAGGACCGTCGTCCCAGTGAACCCGTAGATGATGACCATGCCATACAACAGCACTGCGGAGGATATTGCGCTGAGTATCAGGAACTTCAGCCCGGCCTCAGATGATCGGCTGTCTCGCATGAAGGCCGCCAACGCTGCGATGGGCAACGCCGTCAACTCTAGCGAGACATAGATGGTGATAAGCTCCACGGTCGACGCCAGGAGCATCATTCCGGAAGTTGCAAACAGAACCAGAGCGAAGAACTCTCCGTGAAAATTCTTGAACTTCGACACATATTCAGAAGATGCGAGAATCACCAACGCAGTCGCGCCGACTAGCAGGAACTTAAAGAACAGGCTGAACTTGTCAACGACGAAGGTGACGATCTCGGTGCCGAAGTCGGCTTTCATCTGAGTCGCGGCTTGACCAGTCAAGTCGAACCACAGGACGATGCTCAACGCCAGCGGAACCGCAAGCCCCAGCACGGCCACGATTGTAAGGACGCTCTTGCGCGAAACCACGAGGTCCACAAGGATCAAAAGCATAGCCAGTCCGGCCATGCTGATCTCAGGGGAGAGCAGATAAATGTCATGTATTGTCATTGCAGGCTAGCCGTCACAGCGATTTGAAGGGAATCGACAATCGGTTGGATCCCGGTTGTGAAAACATCAGCGATTATTGCAGGGTAGATGCCCACTACCATGATCGCGACTACCATCACGGCCACGGGAACCATCTCCATCACGGTCGCGTCGGAAACGTTGTTTAGATGTTGGTTCTCGGGTCCAAACATCGTTCTTTGGATCATCCAGAGTATGTAACCTGCGGTCAGAACGACGCCGAACGCGCCGACGGCGGCAAGCCAACCCCAAACCGGGAACACGCCCAGGAACACATGAATCTCGGAAACGAATCCGCTAGTGGAAGGCAGTCCCAGCGATGCCAGTCCCGCCAGCATGAGTGCGCCGGTCAGCATCGGCATCTTTGTCGCCAGACCCCCCAGGTGCGGGATGTGACGAGTGTGGGTTCTTTCGTAAATGAAACCGGCGAGCAGGAATAACAGGCCTGTGATGGTCCCGTGCGTGAACATCTGAAGCGCCGCGCCGGTAATACCGACGGTCGATACCTGTCCGTTGACGCCCACTACGGCAGACAGCCCCAAAACAACAAATCCCATATGGCTGATGGAACTGAACGCTATCAGACGCTTGAGGTCGGTTTGTCGCAGAACGATGGCCGCGCCGTATAGGATGTTGATAACTCCAACGCTCGCCAGTAGCCAGGCAATTCCGGCCATCACCTCCGGGAACATAGTGGCCGATATTCTCAGCATCCCGTAGGCGCCCATTTTTAGCAGGACGCCAGCCAGCATAACGCTGGCGGCGGTGGGCGCGTCAGTGTGGGCGTCGGGCAGCCAGGAGTGCAGAGGCCAAATCGGCAATTTGACCGCGAAGGCAATAAATATCATGGTGAATACCAGGCTGGCCGGTAGCAGAATCCCGCCTCTGGAAATGGCGTCCGGCAGAAGCGTCATATCGAAGGTGTCAAATGAGAAGAACAACACCAGTATTCCGACCAGCATGAATGCGCTGCCAAGAAGCGTGAAGATCAAGAACTTCATCGCGGAATATTCTCTGTTTGGTTTGCTCCCCCAAATTGAAATCAGGAAGAACATCGGGATCAGCTCTAGTTCCCAAAATATGAAAAACAAGAAGAAATCCATGGAAGTGAACACGCCCATGACCGCTGACTGGAGGATTAGCAGCCACATGAAGTATTCGGGCAGTCGTTCCTTGACGCTCCATGAGGCGAACACTGACACCATGCCTAATATGCCGGTCAGAAGAACCATCGGAGCGCTCAGTCCGTCGATGGCAAGGAAGTATTGCACCTTGAACGACTCGACTGGTATCCAGTCCTCGATCTTGTCCACCAGTTGGAACTGATCGGCTCCTGCCCCCAGGTCGTATTGCGCGAACACTGCGATGGACAACACTAGTTCTGCCAGTGAAATGATGCCGGCGAACCATCTCACGTTTTTGTCGCCGTGAACGAAAAGGGCAATTATTATTGCCCCGGCGAGCGGGAGAAATACTATTGTGGTCAACCAGCCGCTAAACAATTTTGTTTCTTACCTTAACCAGGGATTTTCGATTCCAACCCTCGACGAAAACTTAAAAATTACAGGAACCATAAGTACAGGCCCACGATCGTCAGTATTCCGATGGATATTGCCGCCCCGTACTCCTGTGTCTGGCCAGTCTGAAGCTGGCGGAGCGCGGTTCCAATGTTGGCGCTAAACCATCCGATGAATTTGCCGATATTATTGATTATGGACCCATCAATCCAGTCCAGCGTTCTTGCCACGCCACCGTAGAAGAATCTCCTGACGATGATGTCTTCATACAGTTCATCAAAGTAATATTTCCTGACCAGCAGGGTATATACAGGCTTGAATCTCGCTCCCAACTGCTCGGCGGAAACGACTTTGGTCTGGTACATAAGGAATGCCAGAACGATGCCCGAAAAGCTGACCAGCATGGCTATTGGCGCCAGCACGACATTGAAATCCTCGATTTCCACATGGACTGGCCCCTGTTCCATGAAGTGACCGAACCAGTGCTGCGGCACTATGCCGAGATCGAACAGCGGGTTGACGACAAACCCAATGCCCGCCGCCGCAATGCTCAGCAATATCAGCGGGAAGACCATCGCGATTGGTGATTCTTTCAGATGCACCTCCGCGCCATGAGTGTCCTCGATGCCTTCTGCGTCGGCTCCCTTCCTGAAATCGCCATGGAAGGTCAATATTATGGCNCGGAAAATGTAGAATCCTGTCATCCCTGCGGCCAACAACGCCATCCAGAATCCGATGGCAGGTATCGCGCCTGCGCCGTTCCATGCAGCTGTCAATACCTCGTCTTTGGACCATCCTCCGGCGAATGGCAGGATTCCAGCGAGGCTAATGCCTCCAATGACGAAGGATGCGTATGTGATGGGCATGACTTTTCGGAGTCCGCCCATGTAACGCATGTCGAAAGTCCCGGATGCGTGGTTGACGCTGCCTGAACCCAAGAACAACAAGGCTTTGAAGAACGCGTGGGTGAACAGGTGGAATATCGCCACCGAGTATGCNCCGACGCCCAGAGCCAGCATCATGTAACCAAGCTGGCTGACCGTGGAGTACGCNAGCACTCGCTTTATGTCTGTGGCGACAAGACCCATNGTTGCGGCGAACAGGGCGGTGAATCCGCCGATCAGAATTATCACGTTCATCATGGTTTCCGACGCCTCGAACACCGGGAAGAATCGTGCCACCAAGAACACGCCTGCGGCTACCATAGTCGCGGCGTGAATCAGAGCGCTGACTGGAGTGGGGCCTTCCATCGCGTCNGGGAGCCATGTGTGCAGCGGGAATTGGCCTGACTTNCCAACCGCTCCAGCGAATATTCCAGCGGCAATCCATGTCGCNACNCCGCCCGCGATTATCTTGGCGTCNACAGCAGNGTAAATATCAACAATNTCGAGGGAGTTCAAGCCAGCCGCTGTGAATGCGTCCTGATGGAAGAACAGATACATGATNCCCAGCAGCAGTCCAAAGTCGCCGATTCTGGTAACGATGAACGCTTTTTTNGCCGCCGCNGCCGCTGAAGGACGCGTGAACCAGAACCCGATGAGCAAGTAAGACGACAGCCCAACCAACTCCCAGAAGGCGAAAAGCTGAACTATATTGCTTGCCANCACCAGCCCGATCATNGATGCGCTGAACAGGGACATGTAGGCATAGTAGCGGGCGTAGCCTCTATCGTCCTCGTGGCTCATGTAGCCGACGGAGTATATCTGCACCAACAGACTGACACTGGTGACTACCACAAGCATGATCGTTGTCAGCGGATCCATAAGGATGCCGATGGTGAATTCCAGATTGCCGACGGTCAGCCAATCGTGGGCAATGTAAGGTGAAACGCCGTGGTTGTCTATCGAATCGAACAGGGCGACGATCGACAGCACGAACGCCACTCCGATCGCGATTATCGCGAGAATCCCTGCCGAGCCTCCCAAGATGCTTCGTCCATTCGCGGTGTGAGTGGAATCGTTTCCGTGTTCCTGAGCAGCAACCGGAATTACGAGGCGCATCAGCGGCCTTATTACGAAGCCAATGAGGACGAATGCCGCCAGCGGCGTGAACAGAATCAGCCAGGCTAACGGTTCCGATAGTTCCGGTAGCATCTACAGTTTCCTAAGTATTTCGTCGGCGACATGCTCGCGTCCTTTGGGGACATAAATCTTGAACGCGACGCGTTCGCCCCACGTGAGGATGTCGCCATCAGGCAGAATCTTGGTAGGCAAGCCATCTCCTTCGAGAACGTCCTTCCACATCTCGGCTATCATCAGGTTTGGTGCGGTCATGTATTCAACCCACATGGATAGGCTCAGTTCCTCAGCTGGGTTGCGTCGGTTACGAACACGGATTCGCGGTTTCGATAAATCGCAATGACGATTGCCAACCCTAAAGCGATCTCAGCCGCAGCCACGGTGATTATGAATATGGCGAATATGTGCCCGGTCAACAGGAACTGTGCGGCGTCCTGTCCAGCGTTCTGCCCAGCAGTTGCCAACGATTCAGGCACGACGTAGCGTGACAACGCAACGGCGGTGAGGTTGACTGCGTTGAACATTAACTCGATCGACATCAACACCGTGATTGCGTTGCGTTTGGACAACGCGCCATAAAATCCGATGGAAAACAGGATGGCCGAGACTATCAAGAAGTTTTCGAGACCCAAAACTTAGCCCTCCCTGATCAGCGCCAGAGCGCCTATGACCGCAGCCAACAGTAGGACTGACACAATTTCAAATACCAACACGAAATCTCGGATCAGCAGTTTGGCAATGACCGGAATTGTGTTGGTATAAACGCCTTCCACCGCGTCTGCGCTGATCTGTCCTGCCGCGATGGCAGGCTCAAGGAGGTTCCAGTCTGTCGAGACGCTGACGAATATCGCCAACGCGCCGAACAGCGTCGACAAGATCGTTACTGGTATCCTCATCGAATGGGAAGGGCTCCCTTCCTCGACATCGCCTGTCATAAGGATCGCGAATATGATCAGGACGGATATTGCGCCGACGTAGATCAGCACTTGCACGGCCGCCAAAAATTCGGCACGAAGCAGGATGAACATGCCTGCGATGGAAAGCAAAGTCATTATCAGGAAAAGAGCGGCCCTGAACAGGTCGCGAATTTGGACGACTGCAATGGCGGAAACAATGGCTGAAACTGCCAGAACCCAGAATACGATGTCGACGAGGAGCGATGCCTCGGTTCCCTGACCGATCATCGTTGGCCCCACGTCTTTTCCTGGTCACTCTGAGACGGCTTCTCGTGACGATGGACGTCTTGAGAACTCGCCTCTTTGCCATCGGAATCAAGAGGGTTGTAGTTCTGGGACGTAAGTTGCGGCCTGAACCACTGACTTGGTTTTTTGGGAGCAGCTTTTAGCATGTCCACGTTGATTACCAGTTCGGCGCGGGTGTAAGTGCCTTCTTCAAAACCACTTCCCATGTGGAGAGCATCGTAAGGGCACGCTTCGACGCACAGACCACAGAACATGCAACGGCCAATGTCGATGTCGAACACGTCGATTGCGTACTTGTCCCCCTCCTGCATTGCAGTCTCGCTGGGGCTTGTGACTATCTTGATAATCCCCAGTGGGCAATACTTGGCGCAACTGGCGCAACCCGTGCATCGGTTGTCGTACCAGGAGAACTCTTCGCCTCGGAAACGTGGGTGCTGGTCCTGTCTTTTATCCGGCACGGACACCAGACCCATGATGGCCTTCATCGTCTCACCTGGACGGGACAGGGCGAACGCTAGCGGGTTCTTGCCCTCCATTCGGGCCAGTCCAATCGGCCCGATTTTGCGGTCCGGATACTGGTGAATAGTGAATTGTCTTCCAGGAAGGACCAGGTTTCTGATGGTGACTCCAAGACCCTTGATTAGTCCTACTCCATACATATCAATCGGCCTCCGCATACATATTGGCTAGCGGTGATGGCACTGGTGTTGGTCGTTCGAGGTTTCGTTGACCCAAGATGTTGGCGACCGCGACGATGACGCCTATGGCGATTGCCCAGTTGATGGCTGACATGATCCATAATGAGTTGGTCGAAATCTTGCCGGCGTCATCCTGAAAAACTGCCACTTCGGCGGCGATCAAGAATATATTAACGAGAGCCATTCCGAAAAGCCCCTTCCACGCGAAGCCCATTATCTGGTCGACCCGAAGTCGAGGCCAAGTCGCACGAACCCACAGCAGCGCGAACACCACCGCGAAGGTTTTGCCGACGAACCATACCTGGCCGGGAATAGGGTCGAATCCTCGCGTTCCGCTGAGGAACAGTGTCGTCACGATCATTCCTGTGACCAGCGGAGCCATGAACTCACCGAGAAACAGCATTCCGAATTTCATGCTCGAATATTCTGTGTTGTAACCGGAGCCAAGCTCGGATTCGGCTTCGATCTGATCGAAAGGAGTCCGGCTCATCTCAGCGGATGCGGCGGCGATGAAGATCAAAAAGCCCAACGGCTGAACGATTAGGAAAGGCACGTTTTGCTGAATAACGATGTCGGACAACGCAAGGGAGCCGGATAAAATCAGCACTCCCACGACGCCCAAAGCCATCGGAACCTCGTAGCTNACCAGCATTGCGACGCCGCGCATTGCCCCCAGCATTGCGNACTTGTTGGCCGAACCCCANCCTGCCATGAATATGGCGATCGTGTTGACGGANGTCACGCCAAGAACGAACAGTATCCCGATGTTCAGCCTGCCCANGAACGAGTCAGGCCCGAACGGAATAACTGCCACAACCANNAGCGTCGGGAATACCAGAATAATAGGGGCCAAGTTGAAGGACCAGCGATCCGCGATCTTGGGGACCATATCCTCTTTAGTCATCAGCTTTATCAGGTCGGCGATTGGCTGAAGCATGCCGAACGGTCCCCAACGGTTGGGGCCGAGNCGCNCCTGGAACCTGCCCAGCACGCGNCGTTCAAACCANGTGTAAACNGCTGTNGTCTGNACCATTACATTTATGACGATGAACGCCAGAGTGAACGCGGCTANGAAGAACGCGANTCGATCCAGGCTGTCAGGCAAGACTCGCTGGAAGAACCGTTCGAGGGATGCGAAGTCTAAGATTCCGGCGGTCTGAATCTCGTGCATTACCTGTCCACCTCACCCANAACNATGTCGAGGGANCCGAAAATGGTGATGAGGTCGCCCATCTTCCAACCGACCAGCATATCTCTCAGAGCGGTCAGGTTGATGAAGGANGGNGCGCGAACCTTGCANCGGTACGGNGAGATNCCGCCGTCGCTGACCATATAGAATCCCAACTCNCCCTTCGGCCCTTCGATGCCGGAGTAGACGTCGCCCTCGTCTGCTCTCATGAANAANGGGGTCTCCGACCTGAATGGGCCGTTAGGAATCTGNTCGACGCATTGGCGAAGTATCTTCACGCTCTCGCGCATTTCCTGGATGCGGACCAGATATCTGTCAAATGTGTCTCCGACTGNTCCGATAGGGATGTCGAAGTCCAGTCGGTCGTAAATTTCATAAGGATGGGCGCGGCGGATGTCCCATTGCACACCTGCTGCCCGAAGTATGGGGCCGGTTATCGAAGAGTTGATGGCATGTTCGGCGGTTATTGTTCCGACTTCTCTGGTGCGGGTCAGGACAATTTCATTCCCGGTAATCAAGCTTTCAAGTTCGTCGATGTATTGGGGCAGGTCTGCGATGTTACGTTCCAGCGCGGGCCAGAAGTCGTCNGGCGGGTCTTGCAACACGCCACCGGGGCGCATGTAGCTCACTGTGATGCGCGCTCCACACAACATCTCGAACAAGTCGAGGATTCGCTCTCGCTCACGGAAGCAATACATAAGGGGCGTCGCGAACGCGCCCAGGTCGTTCAGCAAGAATCCTGTCGCCATCAGGTGGCTGGAGATTCGGGCAAGCTCCGCGCTTATGACTCGGATGTATTTCGCCCGTTCCGGCGCTTCGATACCTGCCAANTGCTCGANTGCNAGAACGTATGACAAGTTGTTGGACATACTGGCCGTGTAGTCCATGCGGTCCGTTAGGGTCACTATCTGAACATAAGTGCGCGATTCAGCCAGCTTCTCGGTGCCGCGATGCAGGTAACCGAACACAGGCTCAACGTCTAAGACGACCTCGCCGTCAAATTTTACGCGAAGCCTGAATACCCCGTGGGTGCTGGGGTGCTGAGGACCCAGATTTATTGTGACTGGCTCGGTTTTTACCGCCATGCTTTGTCTTTTTGATCCACTAATGGTGTGATGACCGGACCATCAGTATCTCGGTTCACTCCAAAAAATCTTTTCTAAGAGGGTGGCCTGGGAAACCCTCCCAGAGCAGCACTCGTTTCATATTCGGGTGACCTTCGAAATGTATCCCCATGAGGTCCCAGATNTCGCGTTCTTGAAGATCGGCTCCCTGCCATACGCTGANNACGGATGGCGCTGACAACTCCTCGCGTCCNAACACTTTTGACTTGATTACGACGCTGGTGTTGTTCTGCATCGAGACGAGATGATACACCAACTCGAAGTATTCCACATAATCAACAGCGGTCACCGCATTCAGGAACGAGAAATTCAGGTCAGGATCCGAATTCAAGAACTCGGACACTTCGAGAATCGCGGCAGGGCGAATCCACACATCNGTATCATTATTGTGGATCGCCGTGTCTGGATGCGNCTCGTTGATTCGGCGCGCAACATCTTCGNCCGATAGCGCTCTGGTCATAACTTGCGNTACTTTCTNCTCTGGATCGAGTAGCGNTTGATCTTTTCATGGAGCTGCATGATTCCATACANCAGAGCGTCGGGCCTNGGAGGGCAGCCNGGGACATACACGTCCACCGGAATAATGTGGTTGACTCCNGGCACGACAGCGTAAGAGCCGTAGTACGGGCCTCCGCTGGTCGCGCAGACTCCCATAGAGATGACCCATTTCGGTTCGCCCATCTGCTCGTAGACCCGCTCGATGGCCGGGGCCATCTTCCAAGTCACGGTGCCGGCGATAATCATCAGGTCTGCCTGNCGAGGGGANGGNCGGAACACTTCCATTCCGAAACGGGAGATGTCGAANCGCGACATAGCNCTTGCCATCATCTCGAANGCNCAGCATGCAAGACCNAAAGACAACGGCCAAACNGCAGACTTNCGNCCCCAATTTATCAGAGCGTCGATGCTGGTNACAGCCACGTTGCGTTGGAGGTCGTCGGGNACNTCNATAAGCGGTTCNGCGAGAGCCTCGGTATGGGTCTNTTTAAGGNGGTTTATGTAATCGCCTTCGGTGCGGTCCAGTTCCCANGTNGTAGTGTGCAACNAGAGTTCNGCNGGGCTGACCTCTGGATTAGGCTTGGTCATGCTTCAACTCCACTCCAAAGCCCCTTTTCGCCAGGCATAAAGCCAGCCGACGACAAGGATGCCGACAAAAACTACCATTTCCAACAGAACAAATGCCCCGAATGTCGCTGACATCACTCCGAAACTGGCGGCCCATGGAAAAAGGAACACGACCTCCACATCGAACACCACGAAGATGAGCGCGAAGGCATAAAATCGGAAGTTGAACTGCGACCAACGACCTGATAGGGTCTCGAAACCGCATTCGTAAATCGCCTGTTTGATGAGACTCGGCTTTTGGGGTCGAATCTTCATTATCGACAGCATCCAACTCATCAATAGCATCCCGGTCGGCACCGCGACCGCGAAAGCCGCGAATATCGCTAGTAAGGCGTATTGGCGAAAGTAGTCATCAAGCATCTATGTAAAAACCGTGAACCAGCTTTGAGATGCGGTCAACCAGACCGGATTAATTGCGTGTAGAACAGCCGGCGTGCGGCCCGGCAATTCGGCTGAAATATAGCACAGCTATCTTGGATTAAGCAAGTGAAAAATTTTACAATGGTTGACGTTTCAGAGCATCGTTCCGTGAATGAAAAACCGTGCTGGCATTGGTCCGAGCAGGCGCCGGGGTTTTGTACGCCTTAAAACCCGTTGACACCGGATTGGCGTGATGCTAGCATGTGCCATCGTAATACTATGTAGTCCCTTCTTGCGGAGGGCGATATTCAGTCGATTACCTTGGAATTCATCGGTCACTAGCTGTCGAATAAGGCAGCCAAAGTTTCATCCGTCATAACTCGGATAATCGGAACTGACCCTTGACCAGAGGTCTCGCGATTGGCCACCGCTCCTATGAACGCCCCTGACATTCAACCTATACCTTTGCCGCAAATGTTCCAGCGATACCGTGTGAACATCAGTAGGTCTCTGCGCGACAGCCTCTCTCAACAGTATTCCGATGTGTACGACATGCTCCGGTATTACATGGGTTGGGTCGATGAGAATGGACGGCCCCACGAAGCTATGGAAGGCAAGGCACTGCGCCCGACGCTATGCCTATTCGCATGTGAAGCTGTCGGGGGGGNCCTTGAGATGGCAATGCCCTCAGCAGTGGCGCTAGAGTTCATCCATAACTTCTCCCTTATACATGACGACATCCAAGATAGAGACGAGACCCGCCACAACCGCAAGACGCTGTGGGCGGTATGGGGAGACCCTAAGGCGCTCGTGGCCGGAAACGTTCTCAGAGTGGTGGCAGACGAGTGCTTGCATCAGCTTTTGGATTCGGGCCTTGACTATGACCGGGCGTTGGCGGCGGGCACCCTGCTCACCGAGGCGTACCTGGAGATGATTGAAGGCCAATATCTTGACCTCCAATTCGAGGGGCGTCACGATATCTCCATGAGCGATTATCTGAACATGATATCCCGCAAAACGGGCGCGCTGATTCGCTGTTCTCTGAACCTGGGGGCGGTCGTTGGCGCTCAGGAGCAGGGTGTCGGGGACGCGTTCAAAGAGAGCGGACGAGCGATGGGATACGTATTCCAGATAATAGACGATGTTCTGGGCGTCTGGGGCAACGAGGAAACCACAGGCAAACCCGTGGGCGCGGATATCCGACGCAAGAAAAATTCTTATCCCGTCGTTTACACGATGGGGACAGCTAACGACAAGGACCAAAAGATGCTTAACAAAATCTACGAGAAGGACGAACTAGACGATTCTGACGTTGATTCCGTACTGGCCGTCATGGATCGGCTGGACGTAAAAAATCAGGCTCAACAAGAAGCCGAGAAGTATGCAAATGTGGCTTTGGAGTGTCTGGCCCCAGTGGCACTGTCCCGTGAGGCGAGGCAGGAACTCGAAGACCTTGCTCATTTTCTATTAGTCAGAGACAGATAAACTATAAGCAGGAAAACAACCTGAGGCGGTGTGAGTTCNCGAATCCGTCTACTCCAAATGAATCCAAGCGCGTATCAGGCACAAGTGGAACNAGGAGAATTTCAAATGGCGAGGCCAATGGAGTTGGCAGTCAAACTAGGGTGGTACATCTTCAAACAGAAGGTGACCAGACGCAAACGCTTCCCCTTGGTGACCATGCTTGAGCCTCTGGAGAAGT
Source organism: Chloroflexota bacterium (assembly GCA_002710885.1). Next base: position 23,511 of record PAIW01000021.1, read on the forward strand.
GCAATCTTGCTTGTGAGGGCTGTGGCAGGATAAGAGAGTACGAACCCGTCCTGGACCGCGTGATGAGCGTGGAACACTGCCTTACAGCGGTCGAGGAGTCTGGAGCGCCCATCGTGTCGATTGCCGGCGGCGAGCCGACCCTGCATCCGCAAATTGACGAGATCGTCAACCGTATCACCGACACCAAAAAGTTTGTGTATATGTGCACGAACGCTCTGCTCATGGAACGAGTGATGAACAAGATTCCGCCCTCCAAATATTTCTGTTTCGTTGTTCATCTAGACGGGATGGAGGAGGCGCATGACAAGAGTGTTTATCGCAAGGGCGTGTTCAAAATCGCTACTCGAGCCATAAAGGTTGCTCTGGAAAAAGGCTATCGTGTGACCACCAACACCACCGTGTTCAACGGCGTGGATGAGGACGACGTCATCGAAATGTTCGAGATGGTGACCGAGTGGGGTGTCGAGGGTGTCATGGTATCCCCTGGCTACCACTTCGAGACCATCCCAAACCAAGACCTGTTTATCTCGCGGAAGAACGCCCGCAAGGTATTCAAGAACATTTTGGACCCAGTGCGAAAAATCAGGTTTTACAACAATCCACTTTACCTGGATTTCCTGCGAGGCGAGCAAGAATATCAGTGCACCGCTTGGTCCAATCCGACTTACACTGTAATGGGGTGGCGCGAACCTTGTTATCTGCTGGGTGACCGACACACTCAGGACGTCAACGATCTTTATGAAGAGGCCATATGGGAGAAATACGGGGTGGGCAATGATCCTCGATGCGCCAACTGTTTGATGCACTGTGGATTCGAATCCGCGTCCATATTCAGCGCTATGAAAAGTCCCAAGGCTGCCATCAAGCTGATTAAAGAAGGCGCGGTGCAAAATTCCGGCGTGGGAGCAGGCTAGGCCGCTCCGCTGAGTCAGAGGCGTAAAAATTGCTGGCAATTGTTGCGGCATTCAAAGACGAATTATCGGGATACTTGAGAAGGGGGCGGTTCCAAGTAACTGAACAGGACAATGGATTTCGGATATACCAGTCGATGCAGGTTTCAGAAGTCGTGATCTCCGAAGGAGGGATCGGCAAAGAGCGTTCCCAAGAGAGCGCTCGCCTAACGGCTGAACGTTTCAAACCAGATATGATGATCTCGGTAGGATTCGCTGGAGGAGCTTCGGAAGACGCAACACCAGGCGATGTCTTCTTATGTGACAGACAGGTCGCAGTAGACGGTCCTCCGTTTCTTTGGGGGAAGGAGGAAGTGTTTGAAAGTTCGAGCGTCGAAATGGCACAGCGTTTTAGACAAGCGATACTCGGAGACAGGTCAGGATATCAAGTGGGGTCGTGCATTACTGTCCCACAGTTTGTGTCCAATCGGTCGATGAAAGAATGGCTGGGTAACACATTCAACGTTAAGCTGATCGACATGGAGAGTTATTGGGTGAGCGAAGTCGCAGCGTCGTTTCGAATACCATTTCTTACTGTGAAGGCGGTTCTGGACCCAGTTGATCAATCGGTGCCGAGATTCATAGGCGAGACGGTGGACAAAGGCATGGCGGTCAGGACGCTTCGTTCGGTGGCGCATCTTGCGACGAATCCGACAGATGCGCCCCAGTTAATTCGGTTATCAAGGCAGGTGAGTGTCGCGAGGGCCGCCCTGGCGCAGTTTCTCGACAAAATAGTGGCCGCAAGAACTATCAGCGATANACGCTGAATCATGAACGTCAGANNAAGACGGAACGATACGATTTGAACTCGACAGCCAAACATACNCATAGCGAATTTGCTGGANTGAANCCGGCGATTGGNCNGGCAACGGAATACCTGTTGCACCTCCAATACCCCGAAGGNTATTGGTGGAGCGAGCTTGAGTCCAANCCGACGATGGAAGCAGAATTTTTGCTTTTGACTCATTTCTTGGGAATTGGCGACGATNACACCTGGCGTAAGTTGAGCAAACAACTTTTGGCCCAACANCGTNCCGACGGCACTTGGGGTCAATTCTATGACGCCCCCGGAGACCTNAGCACGTCCACNGAGTGCTATTTCGCTCTGAAATTGGCAGGGGTGTCTCCTGACGAGCCGATGATGAAGAAGGCCAGGGATTTCATACTCTCCAANGGGGGAGTGCCCGAAACNAGGGTGTTCACNAAAATCTGGTTGTCCATGTTCGGGCAANANGAATGGAGNGGNGTTCCGGTGATGCCGCCNGAAATCATGCTCNTGCCTAACTGGTTCCCTATAACGATTTATGATTTTTCGAGTTGGGCGCGAGCGACCATCGTTCCTCTATTGATAGTAATCGACCGAAAGCCCGTCAAAACGATTCCCGAATCCGCCCAGATTGATGAACTATATCCGTTGGCGCGAAGCGAGACCGACTACTCCATCAGCCGCCCCAATAAACTAATTGGCTGGGAGACCTTCTTCTACACAGGCGACCAGGTTCTACGGCACATTGAGCGTCTTCCGTGGAAACCAACTCGGGCGCAGGCTATCAAAAAGGCTGAGCAGTGGATTCTCAACCACCAGGAAACCGACGGCAGTTGGGGAGGAATCCAACCTCCGTGGGTGTACTCGCTGATGGCTTTGCATGAGTTGGGTTACGAGCCAGACCACCCCGTCATGCAGAAGGGAATTGAAGGATTTCGCTCGTTCTCGATTGAGGAAGACGACAAACTCAAGGTTCAGGCTTGCGTTTCACCCTTGTGGGACACCTGCCTGACGATGATTGCATTGCTAGATGCCGGAGTGGACCCGGAACATCCGGCGCTGACGACGGCNGGCGACTGGCTCGTGGATGAACAGATTCTGACCGGCGGTGATTGGCAGGTAAAGGCCAAAAACGTCGCCCCTGGCGGTTGGGCGTTCGAGTTCCACAACAGCACATACCCCGACCTTGATGACAGTTCCGAAATCGTCATGGCTTTGAATCGGGTGAAGCTGTCATCGACGGAAAACAAGAACCAAGCCGTCGACCGCGCCGTACAGTGGTTGCTGGGAATGCAGAGTTCCAACGGCGGCTGGGCCGCTTTCGACAAAAACAACACGAAGATGCTGGTCGCGAAGATACCGTTTTCTGATTTCGGCGAAACCATAGACCCTCCCAGCGTGGATGTCACCGCGCATATCCTGGAGATGCTGGGCCAGTTGGGCTACCGTCCTGACCATCCAGCCGTTGCCAAAGGTCTCGACTACGTTTTGGCAGACCAGGAGGACGACGGCCCCTGGTTCGGCAGATGGGGCGTTAACTACATCTATGGCACCGGTGCCGTGTTGCCCGCGCTTAACGCATTGGGATTGGACATGGATGTTGAGTACGTTCTGCGGGCGGTCAGGTGGGTTATAGACCATCAAAACGACGATGGAGGCTGGGGCGAGAGTTGCGTGTCCTATGTTGACCCGGAATGGAGAGGCAAAGGCCCCAGCACAGCCTCCCAGACAGCCTGGGCGCTATTGGCTCTGTTGGCAGCAGGTGAAATCGACCATCCTGCAACTATCGACGGCGTCGAATACCTGATTCGAACTCAACAGCCGGACGGCTCATGGGACGAGCCATATTTCACAGGCACAGGATTTCCCGGATATGGTATCGGTCAACGATTGGATGAGCCTGTCCCGGAAGGGGAACCCGGCTATCAGGATCACGAGATGCCGGCAGGTTTCATGATAAATTATCATATGTACCGAAACTGCTGGCCCCTCAGCGCTTTGGGCCGATTCCGAGATTTGTCAAATAACGACGATCATTGGCCGACGCCGGGGGACCGTGAAGCGGTTGCCAGCGAGGCAGTCGAATACAGTCCCAAAAGGGCAGGGAACCGTTTGCAACGGTTCCTCAAGATATGGTAGTGTTCAGCGTTGTGAATCATTGGCGATTGCATAGACAATCCGTTCACGGCTTATTGTGAGGTTCTCCTATGAAAATTAGCGAGGCTACGTTCAAAACCTGCGTGTTCACGCTAAAAGTGAAGACAGGTTTGGCCCCGGCGTTCCACGATATTACCGACAGCGTGGCCGAGTTCGTCAAACAATCGGACTTGCGAAACGCTTTCGCATTGGTGTTTTCCAAGCACACCACCGCCGCGATCACGATCCAGGAAAACGAACCGTTGCTCCTGACAGACATGGCTTCCGCTCTGGAGCGATTCGCGCCGTCCAAAGCTCACTATCGGCATAACGATTTCGCCGTTCGCACCGTGCATATGCACGAGGACGAGTGCCCTAACGGTCAATCGCACTGCCAGCATCTAGTGCTGGGCACCAGTGAGACAGTGCCGGTAATCGACGGAAGGTTGGCTCTGGGCGAGTTTCAGCGGATATTCATGGTTGAGCTAGATCCTGACAAGAGCGACCGGAAGGTTCTGGTCCAGATAATGGGCATGTGATCGTCCACGTCCGTTGCGCCTGGGTAATCCGATCAATAAGACTAAGAAAAGTTTCCCCGTAGTGCAGTCCTCAAGAAAGAGGAGCCGACGCTGATGACTTCACAACTGGAAATAGCCTACGATTATTGTCAGCGTGTTGCGCGCAAACAAGCGAAAAATTTCTATTACGCTTTTCGCACTCTGCCGATTCTGAAGCGGCGGGCTATCTACGCAACCTACGCATTCTGTCGTATGTGTGACGATATTGCCGACGAAGACACGCCGTTGGATGAGAAACGCAGGCAGTTTTCCGAGACTCGAAATTGGCTCACCGAGAGTTTGCGGTGCTCCGGGTACGAAGTGGGCAATGATGCGCTTCCGCCTGAATTCGCGGCGCTGAGCGACGCGACCGCCGCCTTCGGAATACCACACCACTACTACACACAGGTCATTGAAGGCGTGGAATCGGATCTGGTCAAGACCAGGTTCGAGAATTTTGAGGAACTGAAGGCTTACTGCTATCAGGTTGCGTCTGTTGTGGGACTCATTTGCATCGAGGTGTTCGGCTACGAGGACGAAGCGGCTCGGGAGTACGCTATCGACATGGGTATCGCCATGCAGCTAACAAATATACTCCGAGACATCAAAGAAGACGCCGAGCGAGACCGAATCTATATTCCGTTGGATGAAATGGCGCGATTCGGATACTCAGAAGATGATCTGAAGCAGGGAATTATCGACGAGCGGTTCCGAAGCCTTATGGCGCTACAGGTCAACCGCGCTCGCGATTATTATCAGCGCTCTCAAAAACTATTTCCTCTTATTGACGCCGGAGCCAGAGCGTGCCCCAAGGTATTGCACCATGCGTACCGGTCCATACTCGATCGGATAGACGCACAAGGATATGATGTGTTCTCTCAGCGCATCGGACTCAGCACATTCGACAAACTGATGATCACCGGGCGGCTGTGGGCTGGCACTCTGTTGCCATCGGTCCCTTCACTTCGGCGTTAGTCGAAGGCCATTTGGCTTGCGCGCTCTCATTCTGGCCCCCTTCGACAAATGTCATATCCTGCGTCTTGAGACGCTGGGCCGAGTTATACACGTAAGTTGGACCGAAACTAAGTCGCTGGTCTCCCCAGAGGATCTGGCATCCCGACTAATCGCTGAAGAGATTGACGTGCTCGTGGTCGAGGCCGACTTTGTGTTCGACGAGACGATCAAAGTATCGCCCAGCCTGAGATTCATCGGGATTTGTAGAGCCTCGACTAACTCAGTTGATATTGACGCTGCGACGGAAGCGGGGATCCTCGTAGTTAATACTCCAGCTCGAAACGCCCAGGCTGTGGCGGAACATGCACTCGGTTTGTTGTTCGCCCTCGCCAGAAAAATCCCCGCTGCACATCAGTACACTTCTCAAGGCCGCTGGCAAAATCCCACCGAGCCGTATCTGTCGATGCGAGGAGTCGAGCTCGGAGGNAAGACGCTTGGCGTCATCGGGCTTGGAGCCATCGGCAGGCATCTTGCGATGATGTGCAACGGCATCGGTATGCGAGTCGTCGCCTACGATCCTTTCGTGTCCCCAGTGCCTGATGAAGTGGAGATGTCAGACTTGAATGATCTGATGTCTGAGTCTGATTTCGTTAGCGTTCACGTTCCGATGACTTCCGACACTGAACGCCTCATTGACAGAAAAATGTTGGCGAAAATGCGGTCCACATCGTATCTAGTTAACTGCTCTGATTCCGCAGTGATAGAATTGGAATCGTTGGTGGACATCCTCCGAAATCACAAGATCGCAGGAGCCGCATTCGACGTATTCGAGACCCACCCCGTCGCTCCTGATAACCCTCTATTGTCATTGGATAACGTGATACTGTCTCCTCACATAGGCGGCGCAACCGATGAGACTGTCGAGCGTCACTCACGCATGATGGCTGATGATATTCTGCGATTCATGTACGGCCAACGCCCCGTGAATCTGGTGAACTCTGAGGCGTGGGTCGAACATGGCGACTAGCCAGATACTGGTTATCGACGCAGGAACCAGCACGGTGCGGTGCTATGTCCACGACAGTGTTGTAGGAATCGTGGCGTCGGCCAGCAGTCCGTGGGCATATGCACAAGAACCCGACGCACCGGAGTTCGCGCGATCCTTCGATGTCGAAGCNGTGTGGCGTGGNATTTCCGACTCAATTGCTGAGTGCGTCACCGGACGCAACATCGCGGCGGTCTCAGTGACGTCACAGCGTCAAGCACTGGCCTTTCTAGACAATCAGGGGAACGAGATATACGTTGGCCCTAATATGGACCTTCGCTCTGTGTTCGAAGGCGCAGCCCTCGATGAGGACGACGGCCCTCGGATTTACACTCAGACAGGCCACATTCCCACCTTCATGCTGGCAGCTGGCAAGCTGCGATGGTTCCAGCTTCATCGNCCGGAGGCCTATGCTAGAATTGCCAACGTCCTGACGCTCGCCGATTGGCTCGCCTGGAAACTCACGGGTGAGTTGGCCAGAGAGCGGACGCTGGCCGCCGAGTCTGGACTTTTGAACATCTGGTCGCGAGGTCCGCTGGCCGACCTTTATCAACATCTCGGTCTGCATCACGACACACCAATGCTGGTAACCGCCAGCGACNTAATAGGCGAAACATCCACCGAGAGCGCAGCGCTGTCTGGGTTGGACATGGGAACGCCGGTTGTGGCCGCAGGGGCGGACACTCAGGCAGGACTGATCGGCCTCGGCGTAGTCCGAGCCTCGGACGTCGGATTGATCGCAGGCTGGAGCGCGCCTGTCCAGATGGTGACATCCCAACCAATGCTGGCTCCGATGGGAGAGACATGGACCGGCCTCCATCCCATCGAAAACAGATGGGTGTTGGAAAGCACGACAGGCGATATGGGCAACTCCTATCGATGGCTCANGGCGATGCTCGTGGGTCCCGGCAGTGACGGATATAGCCAACTGGACGAGCTCTCAGATTCGGTTCCAGTAGGCTCGGAGGGAGCCAGGAGTTACTTGGGGCCGGGGAGAATGGACATGTCGAATCTGGGGATGAGGCAGGGCGGGATGCTGTTTCCGGTCCCGATGACNGTTACTGGATTCGGAAAAGCGCATTTGGTACGCTCGACGCTGGAAGGGTTCGCATTCGCAGTCAGAGCTAACCTGGAACAAATTGAACGCTTGACCGACGAACACCCAGATCAATTATCAGTCGGGGGCGGGATGGCCCGGTCAGCGGCATTCCTCAAAATCCTCAGAGACGTGATCGGGAGGCCTATTCGAGTGGCCGCAGACCCCAGATCAACGGCCCAGGGCGGGGCGCTGGCGGCAAGNATAGCGCTCGGGGAATACCAGAACTTTGATGAGAGTTCTGANTTCGTCCGGGAACAACTGGACACGATTCAATCAGACCCCCTGGACTCCGCGGAGTACGATGATTTTTACGAAGAATGGATCGAGACGGCAGACAGTCTGTCGGGATTGATGGCGTGATCGTTCTATGACGAGCAGAAGGCAAATTGAAAAATCAGCGGTGGCCAAGACGGCGCGTGTCATGTCACAGATGGGTCTAGTGACGGGCACCAGCGGCAATGTCAGCGTTCGCCTTTCTCCCTCCGAAACTGGCGAGCCGCTGATGGCAGTTACGCCAGCTGGCACCGCCTACTCGACAATGCAGGCCGATGACATCGTTGTGACCGATTTCGAGGTTGATCCAATCGAAAGCGATTTGACGCCATCTTCAGAAAGCCTGCTCCATGTTGCCATTTATCGAGCTAGGCCGGACGTGGGAGCAGTCATCCACACCCACTCGGTTTACTCCAGCGTGCTGGCGGTGTCTGGTCTCGACATCCCGCCCGTGCTGGATGAAGTGGTCGTGAACATCGGCGGGGCAATTCGAGTGTCCAGGTATGGGTTCCCGGGCAGTGCCGCCCTCGCCGAAGATGTGACCGATGCGCTGGGGGATCGAAAAGCCGCAATTATTGCCAACCACGGAGCCGTGGGTGTCGGCAAAACCCTCGAAGAAGCCCTTCAAATCTGCGCGTTGGTGGAAAGGGTTTCGGAGATTTTCGTTCACGCAACTGCTATGGGCCAGATAATCCACTTGCCTGCTGAAGCTGTGGAAGCGGAGATGGCGATTTACCGCATGCGGAATCCTGACATCGGAGGTATCCAGTAATGGTGACCGTTCCAGCCTTTTTGTTGAGAAGGTTGTACGTAAAAAAGAGCCTCAGAAACACCGAGAATGGATTCGAGTTCGAGTTGCGGAACCGGCTTGGCTCAGGCTACGCGTTCAAGCTTCAGCCTCTGACCGTCGATGGCGTCGAGTTGCCCCCAGAAGACAGCGTGTTCCAATTAGAGGGAGAAGAGACGGCCTTTAGCAAGGTGTCAAAAGAACGCACTTTCACGCTGGCCATGAACCGTACAATCACGATCAAGGCCAAGGGCACGACCCTGGAGTCAGGGCCTCGCAAGATCGGAATGGGTTTCGACGTGCCGGGTCTTGGCACTTTGAGGTTCGACTTCACCGATGTGGTCGCCGATGAATGAGCCTCCGCGCAGGATATTGGTTACAGGCGCTTGCGGCTATCTGGCAGGCCGTATAATTCAACGGTTGGGGAAAATGGTTGGAGTCGATCTAATCCTGGCGACGGATATCCGCCCCCCCCCATCAAAATTCTCCAGCAAGAAGGTTGCATTCCAGAACCTCGATGTATGCGAACCATTTCCAGACCTGCTTCGGGAGCATAGTATCGAGTCTGTCGTCCACCTTGCCTACGTCATGAATCCAGGCCACAACCGTCGCGCCGCCTGGAGGGTCAACGTTCAGGGGACCGCCAACCTACTCGACGCTTGCTCCAACTCCGACGTGAAACAAATATGCTACCTCAGCAGCACATCGGTGTATGGCGCTCACCACGACAATCCGGATTTTCTTACAGAAGAATCGCCAGTCCGCCCCATCAAAGGGTTTCAATACTCCGAGGATAAAGCCGAAGCCGAGGCGCTGTTGGCCGGTTACGCTAAACGCGCACCTGATTGCACGGTCACGGTGCTTCGTGTGTGTCCGGTCCTTGGCCCCAACGCCGACAACTTCATCGCTGCCGCTTTCTCCAAACCCTTTCTGGTGGCAGTGCGGGGACACAACCCACCGATGCAGTTCATTCATGAGGACGATCTCGTGGAAAATCTGATGTTTTGCCTCGTCGAACAACCCAGAGGGATATTCAACCTGACGGGTGATGGCACGATCAGGTGGAGCGAGATGGCTCGGATTTTCGGCCGGCGTTTGCTGAGCGTTCCGGCGCCCATCCTGTACGGTCTGACGGGGATTGGCTGGATGTTGCGGCTCCAGAGCGACTCACCGCCGTGCGGCATTGATTTCATCAGGCACCAGTGGACGGCCAGCGCCCAGAAGGCCCGGAGCCAGTTGGGAATGTCCTTCCAACACTCGTCACGCGAGGCATGGGAGTCGTTCGCGACGGGAAAATCGGTTTCCGCCTCGCATCGGGTTCACTGATCGCAACTTGGCAGAATGGAGCGTTCATGACAAAAAAAGTAGTAATTGACACCGACCCGGGCACCGACGACGCTCTGGCACTCATCATGGCGCTGAACTCGCCGGAGTTGGATATTCAGGGTATGACATCGGTGGCCGGTAACGCTCGGTTGGCCCACACCACACGCAACACCCTGAGACTAATGGAACATTTGGGCCATCCGAATATGCCTGTCGCTCAAGGAGCATCCCGTCCGTTGCGAGGGAAATTCAACTACGGGTACAATTATCATGGCCTCAGAGGTCTGCCCGTTGAACTTGCGACAACGAAATCCAGGCCTCGGTCGCTTCGGGCGCCAGAGTATATAAACAGCATCGGTTACTCCTTTCCAGAGGAGTTCGTTATTATCGCATTAGGGCCGCTGACCAACGTGGCGCGGGCGATACAGCGGGAGCCCCGGTTGGTCTCATGGATAAAGGAAATCGTCGTCATGGGCGGAGCGGTCGAGGTCAGAGGCAACGTGACACCCTATGCCGAATTTAACATTTGGAATGATCCTCACGCCGCGAACATTGTGTTCGACTCCGGCGTTCCTGTCACGCTTGTTGGTCTGGACGTCTGCGTCCAAGTGGCCTTCGGCAGGGATGATCCCGACTGGAGGGAAGGTCAAACCACAGGCGGACGATTGGCCGCCGATGTGGTGGCGACGTGGTTTACCAAGACTCACCCAGACCTCGACCAGTACCCGCTATGCGACCCGCTGGCCGTGGCCGCGTCGATTGAACCCGACCTCTTGGAGACCAAGTCAGCCACCGTATGCGCTGAGCAAGAGGACGCCGAGACCTACGGGCAGACGCGCGCAACCTTTGGAGACGGCAACGTAAAAGTCGCTCTTGGAGTGGACGTCGACAGAGCGCGAGCCTTTGTCCTCGAACGAATAAATTCCACGCATTGAATTCCTTCGCAACACCCTCACGCGGATTATTTGACCGTCCTGAAATCCATGCGCTATCATGGATGAGACATTCTTGACCAAAAAGATCAACAACCACTAGGAGCGACACTATTTATGACCACACAAAAGGTCATCTCTCGTGAGACGGGCATTGAAGAGTCCCAGTATAAATGGGGCTTCGATTTTGATTACGAAGCAGACGTCGCCCCCAAAGGCCTGAGCGAGGACATCGTTCGGTTCATATCGGCGAAGAAGCAAGAACCTGAGTGGATGCTGGAATGGCGCCTTAAAGCCTTTCGCCACTGGGAGAAGCTCGGCACAGAGGAGCCTGAATGGGCCAACATCGAACACCCGCCCATCGACTTCCAGGACATGAGATACTACGCCGCTCCCAAGTCCCAGGGCGACGGTCCCAAGAGCCTTGATGAGGTTGACCCCGAAATCCTCGAAGCGTTCAACAAACTGGGCATTCCTCTTCAAGAACAGAAAATGTTATCCGGTGTTGCGGTCGATGCGGTGCTGGACAGCGTTTCAGTTGCTACCACCTACAAGAAATTGCTGGAAGATGCAGGCGTTATTTTCTGCCCCATCAGTGAGGCCATCCGAGAGCATCCCGAATTGGTGGAGAAGTATCTCGGCTCGGTGGTGCCATACTCAGACAACTACTACGCCACTTTGAACTCCGCTGTGTTTAGCGACGGGTCGTTCTGCTACGTNCCCCCCGGAGTGCGCTGTCCCGTCGAGCTNATGACTTATTTCCGNATCAACGCCCTNGACACCGGACAGTTCGAGCGCACGCTGATAATCGCCGACAAGGGCAGTTACGTCAGCTATCTTGAGGGTTGCACAGCCCCCATGCGTAAGACCCACCAGCTTCATGCAGCAGTTGTAGAGTTGGTCGCTCTCGACGACGCAGAGATAAAATACTCTACGCTCCAGAACTGGTATCCCGGCGACAAGGATGGCAACGGCGGCGTTTATAACTTCGTCACCAAACGGGGCANCGCCCACAAGAACGCCAAGATATCTTGGACGCAGGTTGAGACCGGCTCGGCCATNACCTGGAAGTATCCGAGCGTCATCCTTCAGGGTGACAACTCGGTNGGTGANTTTTACTCCGTGGCNCTGGTNAANAACTANCAGCAGGCCGACACTGGAACCAAGATGATCCACATCGGCAAGAACACCANGAGCACNATCGTCGCCAAAGGCATCTCAGCAGGCAAGGCACAGAACACNTACCGCGGCCAGGTCAAGATCATGCCAACGGCTGACAACGCCAAGAATTTCACCCAGTGCGATTCTCTGCTNATTGGCGATGAGTGTGGAGCGCACACCGTCCCTTACATCGAGGTTCGCAACCCATCTGCCCAGATGGGTCACGAGGCCACGACTTCCAAGGTGAACGACGACCANCTTTTCTACCTCCAGCAGCGGGGCATCGACCAGGAAGAGGCCAACTACATGATTATCAATGGCTTCTGCNGGGGCATCTTCAAGGAACTGCCCTTCGAGTTNGCCGCTGAAGCNTCTCAGCTNNTGCGCGTGAGCCTGGAAGGAGTCGTCGGTTANTTTCTNTNTAATTTGGGTGGCGCCTTATATCACGACGTTANGNGATTACGAATGGGCTCCACAAAACAAAGTANCAAGGCGAGGAATANACAAAAATTGCTGNAGATAAAAAACCTTCNCGTTTCGATAGATGANACAGAGATACTCAAAGGGATCAGCCTGACGNTAAANGCCGGAGAAGNCCACGCCATCATGGGGCCNAACGGCTCAGGCAAAAGCACTCTNGCCAANNTCATCGCAGGCAGNCCTGAGTACACCGTGACCAGCGGAGAAGTAATTTTCGAGGGGGAAAACATCCTCCAGATGTTCCCAGAGGATCGTGCCAAAGCCGGCATCTTCCTTGCGATGCAGTACCCTGTAGAGCTTACTGGCGTTCGCACTTGGCAGTTTCTTAAAGCGTCGGTGGACGCGCTGAGGAAGCATCGGGGCGAAGAACAGTTCTCGGTTCGCCAGTTTGACCGCCTTCTGGACGAAAAACGCCAGATCATGCAGATCGACGAGGATTTAGTGCGCCGGTCGGTCAACGAAGGTTACTCTGGCGGGGAGAAGAAGCGCAACGAGATTCTTCAACTTTTGCTCCTGAACCCTAAGCTGGCCCTTCTTGACGAGACTGACTCTGGTCTGGACATCGACGCGTTGAGAATCGTCTCTGAGGGCGTGAACACGTTCAAAAGCCCCGGCAACGCGATCGTGCTAGTGACTCATTACCAGAGGATACTCAACTACATCACTCCTGACTTTGTGCATGTTTTGCTGGATGGGCGGATAGTCAGGTCAGGCGGCAAAGAGTTGGCTCAGGAACTGGAAGACAAAGGCTACGACTGGATNATNAAAGACGTTGNCGCCGCAGCCAGCTAGTTNCGCTAAAAATACNTNAAANTCAAGGGACCNATACAAAAAATGACTCAGGCTCTGGCAANGNACGAACGATACCAGTCCCAGTTCAAGGGGATTGTTGANGNGTCCTCGCCCGNATGGTTGGACGGNCTCCGTCGNCAGGGGATNAAGGATTTCTCGTCCCTGGGATTCCCAACGGCGAGACGGGGCAACGAAAACTGGAAATACACCAACATNAANGCGATCGCCAACNCTGAATTTGACATCGCTCCCGCCTCGGATGTGACACTTGAGGNTTTGAAACAGTCCGCNCCGTGGGACGACGANTGGACGACGCTGGTGTTCGTCAACGGACGCTACTCGGCTGATTTGTCCANCCCNTCGACCGATGCTTCGGTGACCGTTGGGAGCATTTCAGANCTCACTCGGAGCAATGGCAACATTCTCGAATCCCACNTGACGTCTATCGCTCCNACTGCNAATGANGGTTTCGCGGCGCTGAACACNGCGTTTGTCCAAGACGGCGCNTTCGTCCATNTCGCAGAGGGTGTGGACCTCGAAACTCCGCTGCATTTGCTGTTCGTTTCAACAGCGAACGAAACTCCGTTCATCACCCATCCCAGGGTATTGGTTGTGGCTGGAAAGGAATCCAACGCCACGATGATCGAAAGTTACGTGGGCGTCGGAGAGGGCAAGTATTTCTCCAACGTCGTGTCCGAGATTATCTTGGAGGCGGGAGCGCAGGTTGACCACTATCGCTTGCTGGACGAAAGCGACGAAGCCTATCATGTCGGTGTCGCCAGAGTGTCTCAGGACGACGGCAGCACCTTCTCATCGGCGGCCTTCTACAACAATGTGCTGTTAGGTCGTCACGATCTCCTAGTGACCATCGGAGATGGATGCGAGACCAAACTGGGCGGCCTTTACATAACCACAGGACGTCAGCACGTCGACAACTTCATAAACCTTGACCACACCAAGCCGAACTCAACAAGTCGTCTTTTCTACAAAGGCATCTTAGCTGACAGGTCAAGGGCAGTGTTCGGCGGCACGGTTTACGTCCGCGATGGAGCCATTAAGACAGATTCGTTGCAGTCAGACAAGAACCTTCTTCTGTCGCCTGATGCTGAGATTGATAGCAAACCTGCGCTGTTCATCTGGGCCGATGACGTGAAATGCGGCCACGGCGCCACCGCTGGCAACATCGACCGCGACACGCTGTTTTATATGCGCAGTCGTGGTATCGAACTGGAGGAAGCCAGCCGACTGCTAATCTACGGATTCGCCGCCGAAATCGTCGAAACCGTCAAGTTGAAGTCCCTGAGTGACCGCCTTGAGAGAATTTTCCTAGATTCTCTCCCTCGATACAGCTTCGAGTTCTAACCAGAATTTTAAAAACCTGACACCTACCCGATAGGAACGCTGAATGTACGATCTCGAGGACCTGTATCAAGAAGTTGTGATGGATCACAATCGGCGTCCGCGCAACTTCAAAAAGCTTGAGAACGCCCAGCAAACCGCCGAGGGATTCAACCCACTGTGCGGTGACCAGATTTCCCTCTACCTGAACGTCGACGATGACGGCGTGATTGAAGACATAGGATTTGAGGGTGCCGGTTGCGCCATATCCAAGGCCACCGCGTCGATGATGACAGAGGCTATCAAGGGCAAGAACGTCGACAAAGCCGAAGAGATTTTCGAGGCCTTCCGGCACATGCTCACCCGCAAGCCAGAGGAAGAGTACGACTACGAACTATTGGGAGACCTGGAAATTCTNCAGGGAGTCTCCCAATTCCCCACCCGAATCAAGTGCGCGACGCTATCGTGGCACACGCTAAACTCAGCGCTGGNNGGCAAACAGNCCTCCGGCCANAAAACGTCAACGGAGTAGCGGAGAGGCAGGGGACATGCACATTCCGGTAANAGTGGACTATGGTGTCCGGGCNCTGGTGGACCTCGCCCTGCACNCAGAAGACCAACCGATCCGNGCCAGCGATATCGCCCGTAGGACCATGATTCCTGAACCCTATCTGGCCCAGGTCATGCACGCNCTTGGCAAGGTGGGNATTGTTCGCGCCCAGAGAGGNCCTCAGGGAGGCCACGCCTTNGCNCTGGAACCNGACGACATAAGGCTCAGNATGGTCATGGNNTGTCTGGGTGNCACAGAAAATCTGGTGGCNTGCCTGGACAATCTTGGCTCCTGCGTTCACGTCCCGGCCTGCGCCCAGCGGGAGGTCTGGCAGAGCGTCGAGCTTGCGGTGTANCAGATACTCGACTCAAAGACNATCTCCGATCTGGTCGNGAGAAGTCAGGCTATGATGCGCGAGCAAGTATTGGCGGGCCAGACCCAATCTCTAACAATTCAAGCGTCCAATAACTAATCTGCGAGGGAGAATNACCCAATGGCNTTCGTCAAAGTAGGCAAAGTTTCAGAGGTCGAACCGGGCAAGTCCAAGGTGTACGAAGTGGGAGACCGGTACGTCGCTGTCTGCAANGTCAGCGGTAATTTCTACGCNGTCGACGACCTTTGCACACANGACGAAGGTTCCCTCGACNAGGGAGATTTGGACGGGTTCGAGATCGAGTGCCCNCGTCACATGGCNCGCTTCGACGTCCGCACCGGTGAAGTGAAGGCTCTCCCCGCNGTTGTTCCCATCGAAGTGTTNGAAGTTCGCGTCGAAGGTGANGACATCGAAGTGGACCTGTAGCTGACGNCTGATCGCTGAATGCTNGTCCNCAAGGAACGGTGATGTACGACGTAAAGAAAATTCGGGAAGATTTNCCAATTCTGTCCAGAAAGNTCTATGAAAAGCCGCTGGTCTATCTGGACAATGCCGCNACNTCCCAGACGCCTCGTCAGGTCATTGANGCGCTGGTGGACTACTACGAGAANTCCAANGCCAACGTTCATCGCGGCGTTCACCACCTTAGCCAAGAGGCGACTGATCTGTACGAAAGNGCCCGANTGAAGGTCGCNANATTCATCAACGCCCGTGAGCCAGAGGAGATCGTCTGGACCCGGAACACNACCGANTCCATCAACCTCGTGGCCCACACATGGGCGCAGGAACACATCNGNCCNGGAGANGAGATCATCGTCACGCCGATGGAGCACCACTCCAACTTGGTGCCGTGGCAAAAGGTGGCCGCCGACAAGGGGGCGACCCTACGGATTCTGCCTTTAGCCAAAGATGCTAGTATCGACCTCAGTGACATCGACGANTACATCACNCCGCGCACCAAACTGNTGGCGATGGTGCANATGTCTAACGGNGTCGGNACCATAAATCCTGTNAAAGANNTGACGGCGAAAGCCAAGAAAATGGGNGCCACNGTGCTNGTGGACGCCGCCCAGAGCGCACCCCACATGCCAGTNGACGTGATAGACNTGGACTGCGATTTTNTGGCCNTGTCCGGNCATAAGATGCTTGGCCCCACGGGAATCGGAGNGNTGTACGGTCGGAGAGNGCTTCTGGAGGANATGGACCCATTCCTGACNGGCGGCGAGATGGTGCTGGAGGTNTGGTACGATCGCGCAACCTGGAACGACCTGCCNATGAAGTTCGAGGCAGGCACGCCAAACATCGCNGACGCAGTCGGTTTGGGCGCCGCTGTTGACTACCTTCAGGACATCGGAATGNNGAACATCAGGGANCANGAAATCCAGCTAACTCGTTATGCNCTNGANNCCTTCAAGGAGCTTGANGAGGAGTTGGAAATGTTTGGCCCCAGTGACGCAGAAAAACGGGGCGGNATCCTGTCCTTCCATACCGATGCCGTGCATCCTCACGATCTGGGAACGTTCCTGGACCGTGACGGAATCGCAGTCAGGACGGGNCATCACTGCACCATGCCTCTGATGCGCTCGTTGGGGGTCATCGCCTCGGCTCGCGCGAGTTTNTATCTGTANAATACTGAGGAAGAGGTTGACGCGCTTGTTGATTCGCTCAAGCGCGCTCTGAGGTACTTCACGGATGGCGCAAAATGACCTGNACGANCTTTACGGCAACGACTTAATCCGCGACCANAACCGCAACCCTCGNAATTCTGCCAAGCTAANCTCNCCCGATCTGGTGGCGGACGCCGTTAACCCCTTCTGCGGCGACGAANCTCATTTCCAGATAAACCTGGACGGGCAGGGCCGCGTATCGGAGGTAGGTTACGAAGGCGTTGGATGCGCCATCTGTCGNTCCGCTGGNTCCATGCTCTCGGAGNTCATCAAAGGCCANACTCTTGAGGNAGTCGAAGAGATTTCTGNCTTGTTCCANGACNTNATGTNTGGNGNTGAACCTTCCGAAGAACAGGCGGCATTGCTCGGTGATNTGACTTCCATGACAGGCGTTCGTGCATTCCCAATTCGCATCAAGTGCGCTCTGCTGGCCTGGTCCGCTATTGAGNACAGGATTTCTGANCATCAAAGGCGGCAGCCTTGATCATCCGTCCATCCACACCCTCGACCAGTGGATGTACTCGAACCCGGCGAAGTTGGGATGAAAGTCCCGAACTTTGGTATTCCACGTCCACAGCGTTGTTCGCGCAGCCGGNATGAACCGATAGGCGTGGCTCAGCGTGTGCTCCTGAATTTTCAGAATCAGTTGCCTACGTTCAGCGCCATCCAACGAGACAGCCTGNGCCTCAAGCAATACGTCTAGTTCGTTGTCAGCGTGGCCTGTGGTGTTCCACACACCGTTGGAATGCAGGACAGGCAACAGATAGCCGTTAGGGATGCTGATGGGCGCGGATGGCCCGACGAACATCTGGTAGTTGCCGCCCAACCAGACGTCATCGCCAAATGTCCTACGATTCACTAACTCGACCTCAGGCNCGAATCCCACNGTTCGCAATTCAATGTTGATACTGTGGGCNGTGGCNAAATACTCGTCACCGAAGTCTCCTAACTTTATCGTTACTGGTATCGGGGCCGTGAANCCGGCATCCTGGAGCAAAGCTTTGGCATCCCGAGGACGGTTCAGGAATCTGCGTTGCTCGCGCTCTTCCATCANCCAACNGGGTTCCGTCACCGGGAATCCAGAGGACACGAAGGCGAAACCTCCCCAGTGNTCTTCGATGGCTTTCCAGGGNTCGAGNGCCATGAAAGCCGCTAGCCGGACCCGAGGGTCGTCAAAGGGAGGTCGGTCTGTGTTGATTGCGAANTCCAACCCGTTCCCAGGNTGCTTCACCATNAATGCAGTTGGGGCNGGTGTTTGCNGAAGATAATCTCGCGCCTCTGAACCCTCNATCTGGTGGGCGTCTAGCACGCCCACCAGGAATGACGCCGAACGAGTCGCCTGTTCTGGCAGGACATGGAATCTCAGGTTTTCGATCAATGGCAANTCCGCCTCGAAATACTGAGAGTTGCGNGCGAANTCNTGGATGAATCTGGGTTCGCTGTTTTCGAGAACCCACGGCCCNGTGCCCACAGTCGGGCCNTNGCGAAGGTCGCCNGNCTGCTCAACCGCCTCTCTCGCTACAATCTTGGAATGGCCGTCTGCCAGCGCGCTNAAGAAATCAGCATCCTGAGCTTTCAGTGTGATCCGAAACTCCNAATCGCTNATCGGCTGCACGGTGTCAATATTNNGCATCAGCGGAGCGTTGGCGAAAGTCGGNTGGCTNTGACGGACGTAGCTGAATGCGATGTCCTCCGNTGTCANAACNCGTCCGTTGACGGGTTCCANGTTTTGCCATCTAATTCCTTCNCGAANCCGGAACACGAATGAAGTCGGCGTCTCCATCTCCCACGATTCGCACAGATCGCACTCTACAGCCAGGTTCGGAAGCTCGATGNCCGGCCCAGACCTATATCTCATGAGTCGTGAATACGCGACGCCTGGACCCCATGTGGANAGNGCCGGGGACACATCCTGATGCACGTCCTGGTGAGCGATAACTTCGCGGNTCGCCAGATTCAGCGTGCCTCCACGTCGTCTCGCGTCAGGCGTCGGACGCGGGAGAGCGGGCGTGGACGGCACGGGTGTCGCAACTGTGACGCTGACTGGCCTGGTTGTCGGCTCCGGGACGGCGGTCGCCGTTGGCGGGTTTGCCCTAGGAGAAGTGACCGGCGTCGGTGTGGATTCTGTGGGAGCCATGACCGTTGCAGTAGGGAATGGGCTGGCTGGGATCGTGGGAACTGCGATTGTTGAAGTTGGCGGCGGTGTGGGCGTGGAAACAACTGTCTCGACGGACGAATCTGAACAACCGAAACCTATCAGCATAAGCAACATAACGCCAACAATCAGGTTTCGACGCAGCGACGATTTGAAAATATGCAAAAGATTCAAGCGGGGTCTGCGCTGTTTTTGGGTGCGACGGTCGACGATGATGTCACGGCGGCAGCCGGCCGTGGTCAACGCTTCATGAGACAGGAACACGGCGGCCATGATCGTAGGCGGCAGAAAAAACACGGCATGAGCGATAACCGCGAATCCAAAACCCGCTTCTCTCGAGAC
>PAIW01000022.1 GCA_002710885.1 Chloroflexota bacterium
TTCTGATGACCTCGAAATCGCCAATGTTCTTCAAGTCCTCCCAGTACGCTTTGTACATGGCGCGGTGGAACGGATCGAACGCGCCCTGCTCTTTGGCGAACTCCGTTGCGGCCAGAGCGTAGGTCGTGTACGGAGTCAGCGTCGAGCGACGCATAATCAGTCCGGCCTCGTCAGCGTAACTCTTGAGGGGGTCGCTAAGCTCCCCTCCCTCAGTTTCGCCTGGCTTCAACCGTCTAATCTTGCCTTCTTTCGGGATGTCGGGGCGAAGAAGATACGCCTTTCCCTCCACCTCGACGTTCTCATAATCCGCTTGCAACCTGTCAACCCTCTCCAGGCCGACATAGCACCACGGTCAAATATAATCGTAATAAACCGTGACTTTTACATTCTTAGTTTCGGATAATTTTTCCTGCTTAACCAACGATCACCTCCTTGATCCTGACGCTACTGATGGCAATACTAGCACGCAGATGACATTTTCGGCCTTGCGGGAATGCAAGTCAACGATTCACAGATCGCGCCTCCGCTCCCAACAGTCTCCCACTCCGAGCGAACACGCTTGCGAACACCGCCCACGCTCCCACCATCAAGACTGCNCCGCCNATGTACACCAGCGTCGACGACGTGAATCCCAGCGCAGCGTAGGCGACCAGCGGACCGATGGCCGAGCCTACGTCCTGCCATGTCGCGTACCTACTNATGACCGTTGCCCGACGGTTCGCCGGGGCCAGNCCTCCGACTGTCGCGTCCAGNGCCGTGATCGACGCTCCGGTGGCCGCGAACGCCGGAGGCAAGAACAACACCGTCGCCAACAGTGAGGCAGGAAACGCCAGCAGCATCAGAGAGACGAGACAGATCGGTATGGCAACTAACACGACCTTTTCGCGCCCGTATCGGTCGCCCAGATAACCGAAATACGGNGCGGCAAGCCCAGACGCCCAACGAGTCGAGATTATCACNCCATTCAGAGTCGCNATGCCGATGGCGACGCCCGCAATCGTCAGTCCGTCGGGCAGTTTCTGGCTCAGGAAATAACCCATCGACCCGACCAGTATCCCGCTCATCACGGTGTGGAAAGCGAAATAAGTGATGCAGGCGGTGAGAATCTGCCGACGCTGAAATCTGGTTAGTTCTGGCACCGGGGACACCAGAAAGTTCCAAAACCAGTTTTGTTTGATTAGNTCTCTANGAGAAGTTNCAGGCTCGCCGTCACCGCCGCAGTCGCTTGATTCTGGTAATCTCAGATCGCCCAGCGCCGTGCCAACGCGTTTCAAATCACGTGCCAGAGCGATTATCGCAGGTATCGCCAACAAACCGAATGCCGCCACAGCCAAAAAGCTGACTGTCTTGCCGACAATGTCGAACAGCAATCCCCCCACCAGCACTCCGATAATACTGCCGGTTCTCGCTCCGCTCGTGTAGAAGCCCATGACCCGGCCCCGATTGGAGTCCTGAGTCTCCTCTATGGTCAGCAGGAATCCGCTCAGACGGAATACCGAGAAGGCGATCCCCCACATAACTCTTGCGACCAACAAGATGGCGAATCCTCGTGCCAAACCGTACGTCGCTGATGTGCCAATGGCTATCAATATGCTGATCGATAGCGGAACGATGATGCCGAATCGCTCCAACACCCACGCCGCTAACGTGTTGGATACGAACCGCACGATTCGGTTGGCGCTCAGAAGCACGCCCACCAACGCTACCGACACTCCGAAGGAATCAACGCCNGTGGGCAAGACGTTGTAGATCATGGAGTCACCAAGAATAACGGCGCCAAGAATCATGGTCATGTACAGGACACGACTAGGGGCNANTCTTAACAGGAAGTTCACTTGGGNTTCTTGAAAGCCTATCTCGTTGAGTCGCCGAGGAGGCNTTTGAGCCTGTCACGGCTCCGCAGTGTCCCCGCCTCTCCATCGTCGGAACGTTGAGTCTCCAAGGCCAAAGTGAAGCGGAAATCAGAAAGTTGACTTTTGACGCTTTCCAGGTCGATTTCGCCCTCTCCAACCTCNAAGTGGTCAACNTTGCCATCGCTATCGTGCATGTGAATGTGCCGGACATTCGAGCCAAAAACCTCGAACGCCTCGCTGATTCCGTCGGAGAGATGGGCGTGGCCGGTGTCCAAAGTAATGCGGACGGCAGGGCTGTTCACAGACTCCACTATGTCGGCCAACTCTTGATAGCTCAACACCACATTCCCAGGAGTGTGAACCAAGTTTTCCAGGCATATGACNGTGCCGGTCTCGCGGGCGGTCTTTTCTGCATTGGAAACGAAATCCGTNAGATGCTTCANAGCCTCTAACCGGACCGATTCANGCGGATTATCGNTGTCNATNCNGGGCGCNTCGACAGGNCCAGGATGCAGCACGATAGGCCGCGCGCCAATCTGATAAGCGAGATTCAGCGTCGCCTCTANCTCTGCCAGATGCTTGGCCCGTCGATCGGNGTCGTGAGACGCCGGAGCCACACCGCGGTGGATNTGATGTATCGAAAGGNTGATTTCGTTTGATGCAGCGNTCTCGCGNACGAAGANTTTTTCGTCGTCGGNCATATTATCCGGCCAGAANGTNGGGGAGCCGAACTCAACTCCGAATATCTTGTGATCNAGGGCGAATTGCATTGCGCGTCTCGCGGTGCAGTCCCAACCAAAGGCGATTGTNGATAACGCGATCGTGGACATATTCCGTCACTCCTCGTTCTGAAGGCTATTCAAAAACCAGCGCACCGCGGCCTCGAAAGCTCCCGGAAAATCTTGATAAAACCAGTGGCCTCCGCCTTCAAGTTCCGCCAACTTCACCAGGGAGCGAGCGTGAACTTCCTGCATCCTGACCGCGGTGTCGTGAGTCAAAAGACCGCTCTGGCGTCCTCTCAATATTAGAGTGGGAGTCGTGATCCGCCCCCACGATTCCCACAGGTCGGGGCGCTCGTATTCATCCATAACGAGGGGATCGCTTTTCCAGATTCGGCCCTTCTTTCCCCGTGGCCTTGTGAGTTGTTCAGCCTGAAATTCCAGCATATCCTCGGTGGTGAGAGGTTGCCGTGCCCTCAATTTCTCCAGCACGGCGTCCATCGAGTCCCACACTTTAGGCTCGGCGCGGTACGCTTCAAAATCGCGATTCGTCTGCGGATTCACGGGGTCGGGGTCGATGTCCACAACTACCATCGAGTTGACAGATTCGGGATGCTCAACCGCGAACGCCCATGCGTATCTCCCGCCAGCCGAGTGCCCTACCAAGTCGATATGTTTGAGACCCAGATGGCCGACAAGCGCCCCAATATCGCTGACATAGCTCTCAAAATGGTAGGCCCCATTCCCTCCCCAACCGCTCTCGCCGTGGCCTCGGTTGTCCAACGCGATGATTCGATACTCAGCCTGCATGGCAACAGAAAACACATCCCAACTGCGGGCGCAATCTCGAAGGCCGTGAAGGAGGACCAGTGGAGGTTTTTCGGATTCTCCCCACTCGACGTAGTGAAGCCTCAGTCCATCGTGGAGAAAGTGCCCTTCTGTGGGCGTTTCAGATATCATCGGGTGGGAAGGTACTTCTTCGGAAACTTGGCGACCACCGAGTACAGGATGTCCACCATGTTCGCCAGCCTGACCCTCGCCACCTGAGAGCAGAGTTGGTAGGCAACGAGCCTGTCAATGGCGTAATCCGCCTCCAACCACATGACAAGCTCGTAGAAGGCGATCCTCGCCGCGTCTTCCATCGGTCTCGCGCTTCCGATGGCCATGATGAACTCGTCGGAATCCACCCTCGGAGTTCCGATCACGCTCCCCTTGAAAACTTCGAATGTGAACGTCCCTCGTGTTGGTATCTCAGTCGCGACACCGCATACTTCAGCATCGCCCTGCGCCGCGTGACCATCTCCGACGTGGAACAAAGCGCCTGGCACGTTGACTGGCAAAAACACCGTGTTTCCCGGACACACATCCGCGGCGTCCATATTGCCGCCGTGGAACCCTGGAGCCAGCGACGAAATAGCTTCGATTTCTGGCGCGGTCCCGATCGTGCCATAGAACGGCTCATAGGGTATCGAGGCAATGGGCAGGTTTTCGGAGAAGGTGATATGTCCATCGTTGATTGGATGTATCATGACCTTCGCCGGCAGTGCAGGCTGCAACGTTCGAGTGAACACCGTTCCGCACAAACCGCCGAAGTCCGGTATCAACGCGCTGACGCCGTAGTTTCGAGTCACCTCAATATCATGGATCGTCACCGCCAGCGTGTCGCCCTTCTCGGCTCCCTCGACGTAAATTGGGCCGGTCAGCGGATTTACGAAAGGCAGCGTGATAATTTGGGTGATGTCGTCGTCCGGGGAGGTGATGCGGTTCTCGAATGCGTCCATCGTTTCAATGACAACCCTTTCGCCCGGAGTCACCGTCGCAACCGGCTCATTATATGGGCCGATAACGTATGCGCCCTGACCGGGTTCGGCTGTAATTTCCTGCATATATATACCCTCATCTACATTGTGGTTTCAGGCACTTGGCAAGCCGCCGCGGACGCAAGACCAATTTGTCGTACGGTCCATTTGTCGCGGTGCATCATTCTGACTGAACACATTGCTCTGGCTATTATCCTCTTCCTTGCAGCATTAATGCATCCTACAACGTCTCGATCGCTAATGGTCNCCAAAATGGCCCAATTAATTCACAGATTCGACAGCGCATTTAGTAGCATTCCTGTGGCAATGAGACGATTTCAGNGGCCTCNACAAATGGCACAAATNCCNGGANCTTCGAANTGTTAGAAAGGACGCGCAACTCGNGAATCGNCTAGNCTCAGTNCATANGANCGATCATNCCAGAATCANAATCNTANACTTTCGCGAGTTCAACTCCTANGATNNGACAAACTGTANATCTAGGCTCAAATGTTGTCAAACGCCAGGGCACGNGCGCCAACTNGTGTGAAGGTCGCGAATCGAAGTTGCGNCGGATGCGNGCGGGATATACATTAATGTGAACANGAATGAGGTAACACGNATGCCATCCAAATCAGAAATCACNCTGAGCGTCGTTGANCAGTCCCCAACCCGGAAGGGCGGGACGCCCAGAGAGGCGCTCACCGAGTCGGTCAANCTGGCNCAACTGGCNGAANAATGGGGCTACAAGCGNTACTGGGTAGCCGAGCATCACAACACAAGCTCTTACAGCGGCGCNAGCCCAGAAATNCTGATCGGTCAGATCGCCGCCAACACAAGCACAATCCGCGTGGGCAGNGGGGGCGTCATGCTGTCTCACTATTCGGCGCTAAAGGTGGCCGAGCAGTTCGGAATGCTGGACACCTTCTATCCGGGAAGGATAGACCTCGGGATCGGACGCGCTCCNGGCTCAGACAGGCTCACCGCNGCCGCCCTGAGCTACCCCCGCCGNACCATGGACATCCAACACTTCCCTCAGATGGTTGCGGACCTNATGGGATTCATACACGGNNCGTTGCCNGAGGGACACCAATTAGNGGCGATCAAGACGCAACCCGGCGGCCCGCCCGAGACCGNCCCGGAAGTGTGGCTGTTGGGTTCCAGCGACTACAGCGCGAGACTGGCATCCCAGNTAGGCCTGCCCTTCTCNTTCGCCGATTTCTTCGGCAACACGGCAGAATACGGTCCGAAGGTCTGCGAACTCTACCGCCAGAATTTNCNCCCTTCAGAGTATCTGTCAGAACCAAAAGTNGGGGTCGGNCTTCANGTNGTTTGCGCTCCAACNGAAGAGGAGGCCGAATTTATCGGCTCCAGNCGTGCAATNGCCAANGTTTTGAGAGCTATGGGTCTCAGCACAGAAGGNATCATCCCGCCTGAGGAGGCCGTCAATTGGCCCCTGCCCGACGATGCCATCGCCTACCAGGAAGAACAGACCAAAAGCTTCATCGAAGGCAACCCTCAGCAGGTCGAGGANGGCATCATGGAGGCCGCCGAGCGTTACCAGACAGGNGAGCTTGCCATCGTGACCAACTGCTACTACTTCGAGCATCGGACCCGGTCCTTCNAGATGGTCGCTGACATATTCCGAGATTCCNAGCCNATAGAATCCGGCATCGAGCAAATGGCCGCCAGCGATTGACGGCCGCCGCATGACCCGCTTCCGCTTTAGCGAACACAAATCCGATGTGACCGTCTTCGCCACCGGGTCTAACCTCCCCGACGTTGTTGAATCCCTTGCCGAGGGTATGTTCAGAATCATCGTCGACCCCAGGATCGTCCAGGCCCGAGAATAAATCAGCGTGGAAAGCGACAACCAGAACTAAGATACGCACTGATCAATCGCCAGACACAAGTAGGGGCGAGTTTGAAACCCGCCCCTAAGCCAGTATATGTCCACTGCGATATGAACGAATTACGTCTCGCGATCCAATTCCGCGAGCTTCGGCATCTTGCCTGATGACCTGAGCAGGTTAAGAGCCTGCTTCTCCAACTGCCTCACGCGCTCACGGGTGACGCCAAGCTCCCGTCCAACTTCTTCAAGAGTCCGAGGGCGGTCGTCCACGAAACCGAATCTCAAGGCGAGAACCATCCTCAGTCGAGGAGGCAAGTCCTCCAGCGCCTGAATGACATCCTCGCGTGTGAGCATACGCATCGCCACTTCGTCGGGGGTCCAGCCGCTGTCGTCGCGGATGAAGTCTTCAAGCGTCGACTCTTCCTCGCCNACNGGNGTGCCAAGCGAAACAGTGTTCTGTCGCTGGCGCATCAGATTTTCGACGTTCTCGACGGGCCATTCCAACTCGTCCGCCAACTCCTGGTGAGTCGGATCACGGTCATTCGCCCTGGTGAGCTTTCGTTCGGCGGCGTTCAATTGCTGGAGCCGCTCTACGACGTGAACCGGCANTCTAATGGTCCGNCCCTGGTCNGCNANAGCGCGAGTCACAGCCTGTCGAATCCACCANGTCGCGTANGTGCTGAANTTGTANCCGCGGTGCGGATCGTACTTTTCCACGGCTCGCATGAGGCCNAGGTTNCCTTCCTGAATCAGNTCCAAAAGTGGAAGTCCGCGGCGAAGGTATCGACGNGCCACGGAGACGACAAGNCGCAAGTTGGAGTTGGTGAGCCGNTCGGAAGCCACTTTCCCACCAGCTTCGATGTCGTCCCACCAGCGCTCAACCTCACGGTCGGCGTCTCTGATGGCCTCGGAAACAGCTTCTGAGTCAGCTGCTGTCTCAGTTTTTTCAATCTGCGTAATCTCGCTAAAGGTCTTGACTGTCGAATCCGGAAGAAGGGACACATGCCGGGAGAGCGACGATATTCGCGACGCCGCCTCGGTCACTTCAATGTCCATTGTCTCGGCAACGCTATCCCGCGTCGGTTCCTTCAGAGGATCATCCAACGTGCTTCGAATNTCGGCNCTGGTGAGCAGTTNCCANACAGCGTGACCATTCGGGCCCTGCCCGACNNTTTCGACGAGAATCTTCAGCAGTTCCTCTTCCGACGTCACTTCGTCAAAAATCTTCGTGACGATATCAGTCTGAGAGGCTGGCCTGCCCTCTTCTTCCTCGAATTTTTTCCGCATCNTCTTCAACAGCACCCATCGCTCCACTGTAAGTCCAAGGTCTAATTCCTGGGGGGCNGTGAGCANGNCGTGCTGGCCTATCGACCTCAGATACTCGCGCACCGTGTCGGTCGGCTCGTCGCCGAGTTCTCNTTCTGGGGCAACAGGGANGTCAACCGATTCGCTCACGAAGCGAGTCGTTCCTTGCCGNTCTTCCTGGTTTTCNGTTGCGTCTAGGGGNTCTTCGCGATTAATCATCTCCGCCTTCTCAAAAACTTGGGCAGGNCGATGCCTCAGCAACANTAACAGAGGCGTTCTGCTGTTTCAACNTAGTTACAAAATCCTCAATGTAGACGTCACACGTACCATCGTTCATCATTCCNAATTTGGGCGCGTCANTCAATGACAGCCAGTGAAGATACGTCAGCNATNACCGTTAAGGATTTGGGATCGNGAGAGGACAGGGTAGGCNACCTTGTCCGCANNCNCCACAGAACAAACTGCTANGANCCNTCCNNTACATTATAAATGATAAATCCACAATCTTGACAACCNATCNNNGGCCAAGTAACTTTCCAGCGCAGGCTCTCATNTCGNTNNGGGCNGAAATCCANGGATTGAGCCATGAATCCCGGCCTTTGAATACGGTGGCCGGAAGGCTCCAAAATGTACAACGAATTAATCGTCCCACAGTTATGCCCGCCAAAAATCGGAATCAGCGTTCTGACGAACACAAAATCAGGAGAATGACCGAATGCCAACCAAAGTGTTAATCACCGGAATGAGCGGCNTAATAGGCGGATTGCTGAAAGACCACCTGCAAGAACTCGGCGGATACGAGCTTACCGCCCTGAATCGCAGTCAGGTGGANGGCGTGAGAAATCANCCGGCTGACATCGCGGACTTCGACGCCATCAGGCCCGCGTTTGATGGTCAGGACGTTGTGGTGCATCTCGCCGCCTACCTCGGTGCTCAGGATTGGGAAGGCCAGCACGCAGGCAACGTGGTTGGAACATACAACGTCTTCGAAGCCGCCCGACAGG
Source organism: Chloroflexota bacterium (assembly GCA_002710885.1). Next base: position 8,533 of record PAIW01000022.1, read on the forward strand.
CAGGCGTAAAGCGGGTGATCTTCGCTTCTAGCGGCAATGCCATTCGTGGCTTCGAGTTCGTGTCCCCGTACAAGGAAATTGCGTCAGGAAAGTACGACGACGTTCCCGACAACTTTCCGATGATAACCCACGAGCAGATTCGTCCCGAAGCGCTCTACGGTGCGGCAAAGGTGTGGGGCGAAGCCCTGGGGCGTCACTTCTCCGACGATTATGATATGTCGATCATCTGCGTTCGCATCGGCTCGGTTCATCGTGAAAACCGCCCTATGAGCGTCAGAGAAAACGCCATATACCTGGGCCATCGTGACATCGCCAACATGCTCCGCCTGTGCATCGACGCCGCGGAGTCGGTCAAATACGACGTGTTCTTCGCCGTGTCTAACAACAAGTGGAACTACCGCGACCTGTCCCATCCGAAAGAGGTTCTGGGATACGAGCCGCAGGAATCGGCGGACGACAATTTCTACGTTGCCTAAGAGCGTTGGGAGGACAGCTTCAATAACATGAAACAGGTCACCATAGATCGCAACAAACGCTTACGCGACGACCCAGGCAAGGGCCACAACCGCTGGCACCCGGACGTTGTGCCGATAATCGAGGTTGAACCGGGCGAAGAGCTTCTTCTTGAAACTCGCGACGCCTCCGACGGACAGATCAAACCGGACACCACAATCGACGATTTCGAGGGCATGGACGCGAAAGTGGGCCACCCTCTGACCGGTCCCGTCTACATCAAAGGGGCGGAACCCGGAGACCTGCTGGAGATTGAGTACGTCGACGTCATCGCCGAACCGAGTGGTTGGACCCGCATCCGGCCTGGCTCCGGCTTTCTGCGCGACATCTACACCGAGCCGTACCTGGCACACTGGCAGGTCGAAGAAGGCTGGGCGACCTCTCCTCAGATTCCTGGTGTTCGCATTCCTGACGGCTCTTTCATGGGAACCGCAGGGCTGGCCCCCTCCCACGAACAGCTTGCCGATTGGACTCGACGCGAGGCGGACCTGGTGTCTCGCGGCGGCTCCGCGCTGCCTCCAGACCCCGAAGACGCAGTGCCTCCAGACGGCGAAGTGGCAATCAACGGACTTCGCACCGCGCCGCCTCGGGAAAACTGCGGCAATGCCGACGCGAAGCAACTCACAAAAGGCTCACACTTGTTCATTCCGGTCAATGTGGAGGGTGGACTATACTCGGTAGGAGACGGCCACTTCGCACAAGGAGACTCCGAGTGCTGTATCACGGCCATTGAGATGGGCGCAACCGCAATCGTCAAGTACCACCTCCACAAGGGCGAGGCGGCGGCCAAAAACATCCGATTCCCGCGGTTCTCGCATCCGGGTTACTTTCTGCCGCCTGAATGGGCTGCGCCCCGAAACTTCATCGCGACGATGGGCTTCCCCCTGCGAGAAGACGGCACAAACGAGAGCGAAGATCTGACTCTTGCGGCCCGACACGCCCTCATCAACATGATCCAGCTTCTTCAGGAGCGAGGATACTCCGGCGTCCAGGCATACGTGATATGCAGCGTCGCGGTGGACCTGAAGGTCAGCAACATCGTGGACCTGCCGAACGTGACCGTGTCGGCGTTCCTGCCGGAGGACATTTTCGTGTAGCGCGGGAAAGTTATGGAAAACTCAACGCTATTTGCCTCGACGGTCATTGCCGTCGCGGTGGGCGTCTTGGTTGGAGCGCTCCCATTCATTCTACTCAGGGCGAAGTCGGGGTCGGCGGCAAACAATAAGTCGCGTGATATCGGGGCGCTGGTAGAGCGGATCGGCGCTCTTGAACGCGGCCAAGATGCTGCGGGAACCATTGGCTGTCAGCTTGGCAGGCACCGGAGCGCGGACAGAAACACTGGTGGAATCGGCCAACGCGATTCGCGATCAATTAGCTGAAGCTAGCAAAGGGTTGACCGAATTGCGCTCGTCGGCAGCCGCGCGACAAGATGTCGAATTAGAGACGCCTAAGTCGATCCGGCGCGTCGAGGCAATTATCGCAGGCACGAACACAAGGGGCGCAGCCGGCGAGAACATAATTAAAGCGATGTTCTCCGGGCTCCCCGCCGACTGGCAAGTGTACGATTTTCGGGTTGCAGGCCGTGTGGTCGAATTCGGACTGCGGTCGCCCAATAATTTGGTTCTGCCAATCGACCACAAATGGCCGGCAGTTGACCTGTTAGACGGGCTGGCGGCATCCGACGATCCGAATGAGCAGGCCCAGGGCGCAGTCCGCAACAAAGTGATAGAAGTCCGAAAATACATCGACCCTGAGCGGGCTTATGGGTTTGGCATCGCTGCCGTCCCAGACGCGGTTTACAGNGCTATGNGGGNGGNTTCNGGCGAAAGTGATTCAGATGAACGTGGCTCTGGTAANCCACAGCNTGTTTATGCCNTATTTGCTTTTGGTGTTCCAATCCGCNCTCCGCAACACGCAGAATNNCGACNTCGAAAAACTCNATGCCCACNTGCAGGCGATTGGGCAGGNGTTTAAGGGAAGCCNATTCAGAGATCGAAATGCGCTTGAGCCGCGCAATTACAATGTNGGGAAACTCAAGAGATGACCTGCGCAGGCATGTGTCNAGNTTGTCCTCCNCCANGACCNCTATTCAAGCCGGAGCATCGTCTGTGCCGCAATTTACCCCTTTAGAAGTCGATCCANAGGAGCAGGTCTANCCTCGCATCAGTCTGTGCCGGNATAAGCCANGAGGTCAGGCTCACTAGAGAACAAAAACTTNCCCCAGTAATCACACCGCATCATCGCGATGCCCTGTCTCCAGAGTTCNATCTGNTCNAGGTNGGCGGGCGATGACACTATCCGTTGTTTACGCAATTCAATAATANCNTCGACGCACGCNNTGAAATCTGAGACCNCGGAAAAATCACGAGCNTTGATTCGGTCCAGAACACTCATCGCCAACTCCCGGTCGTCGGTGAGCTCCTCGATGGAGAACAGGCTCCGCGTATCATCCACCCCGCGTTCAAAATGCGGAGACCTGAGAGGCTCGGTGTATTGAGCCCACGAATCGAGATCCGGCGGCGGATCGTTGGCAGGGACATACCACCTGAACAGATCGAGCAGCATATCGTTGATGTCCAGTGGAGGATGTCGCCGCGTCGCTTCACGAGGTTGCCGAAAATCGCTAACGTCGATTATCGAAACCTCGTCAGTTCTCGGAGAAATGAAAACATTCTGCGGGCGCACATCCATCGACAGATAGCCGATCTGAAAGAATGCTTCAACCGTCTCGAGAATGTCCAAGAAAACTTGCGACTCTCCGTGAGACGTGTGGGGGCGCAACGGATTGAGACAGAAGAGGTTCATGGGCAGTCCTATGGGATGTTTCCTCACTCCATCAACCACCGAGCCAACTAGAGGAACGCCCCGCGCTCGCGACTCCACGATGACGGTGTACTCATGACCCAACGAGTCCCCGAACAACGAATCGTGAATTGCGGGCCCAGACAAACTCAACGGAACAGGCGTGTGAGGTATCTCGCCGTTCAACTCGGACCTGATCCTAGCCAGGTCGTGAATCGCGGCCTCAACTTCCTGATGCTGATTTCGAGAAACCAGCGTCGGATGCGGACGCTTGAACACAACGTCAGCGCCTGTGTCCAAATGCCTGCCTGCGAACACCTGAAAGTCTGCGCCTTCGCCCAACACTTCTCTCAACTCGAATTGGGCAAGTTCCGATCCGCTGATGTGCATTCAAATTCCTTTGTTGTTCATTGCCGACGTCCCGATCCCTAAATCTCCTGGGAATTCGATCCCAAACCGGTAAATGAAACACAATTAACACGCGAAAATTGCGCCCGCAAGTTCTGGATAGAACATTCCTCAACGGCAATGTAGCATGACAGCTATCAGCCTGTATCTATTCTGAACATGAGAAGGAGAATTCAGATGTCTCAACACTCGCCGCATAATTAAATGGCGCCCGAAGACGTGGTCGCCTGGCTCAATGAGTGATTCAACGGTACACTGATGGGACAGATAGGCATCAAGATGTTGGAGGTGGGCCCTGAGCGTGCTATCGCCGAGATGGAAGCGCTTCCCGACGTAATGACGTTGACAGGCCACATCCACGCCGGAGCTATGATATGGCTGGCCGACAGCACCGCAACCTTTGTAGCTGTTGCGTTCATCAAAGGCAGCTATGTTGAACTGGATCGATTCCCGGTGACGATTGGCATCTCAAGCCAGATCGTCAGCAACACACAGCATGGAGCCATCCGCGCAGAATCCACAGTATCTCATGGGGGCCGAACGTTGGTTACGGTGGACACCAGAGTAACCACCGACGAGGGGCGGTTGCTGGCTATTGTAACTTCGACGCACTTCGTCCGTAACAGCTCCACGAAGGCGGTCGCGCCGAAACCCTGATATGGCTCCCTTCCAATCTCAAGGAAGATCATGCAGATATGCGCTTCGGCACGACAAGGCGTCAATTAGTCAGGGATTTCGTTGTAGAGGTCGAAATTCGCGATGACTTTTTTAGCGTACAGATCGGAAATTTCCTCTGCCGAATAGCCTAACACGTCACCTAGAACATCCTCATTATGCTCTCCAACTCTCGGCGCCGATCCGATGACCACAGGCGTGCGACTGAAATGCCAGAAGTCGCCCGACACTGCGATGGATCCGGCCTGGAAGTCATCAACCTCAACCATTGCTCGGCGCTCCCAGGGGTGCGGGTCTTCGGCGGCCTCTGCGATCGTGTTCACTGGCGCCGCCGTGACGTCGTGCTTGGTGAAGTGGTCGATCGCTTCCGTCGTCGTCAGTGTTGACAACACTTCATCCATCCGTGCGTTGACAATGTCCTTGTTTTTAGTTCGCTCCGGCCTGCTTGTGAACCGAGGGTCTTCTAGCCAATCGGGTTTGTTCAAGGCGTTGCATACCCGGTGCCACTGGTGTTGGTCTCCAGCGGTAATCAGAACCCAGCCATCTTTGCAGGGATAGATGCCCCCTGGAGCGCCTTCCGGCCCTTTGCCACGGGTCGGTTGTTTGCCCGTGCCATGGTACGCCGATATTGGTATCTCGGTGTAGCTGTAACCAGTGTCCGCCAGGCATACATCTATGCTCTGGCCCTCTCCGGACTCGACTCGTTCGTAGAGAGCGGCCATCGTGCCCAGAGCGGCGTGCAATGCGGTGGTGCGGTCGATAATTGGCACTCCGGCCCGNGTGGGCGGCGCGTCCGATTCTCCNGTAATCATGGCGATTCCCGACATNGTCTGGCCNATCGGNTCGTAACCGATCTTCTCGCGATACGGGCCGAACTGCCCATAAGCCGACACGTTCACCATGACAATTCGAGGGTTGAGTTCCTTCAACACATCGTACCCAAATCCCATGACGTCGATGGTGCCAGGGCGGAAATTCTGCAACAAAACGTCNGACTTTTTGACAAGNTNCCGNAGNGCCTNNTTGCCTTCTTCTTTCCGCAGATCCATGCTCAAGCTTTTCTTGCCTGTNTTGTACTGNACCCAGTACGCGCTCTGNCCGCGCACAAACGGCGCGTGNTANCGGGTNTCTTCGCCGCCGAGCCGTTCNANTTTNATTACCTCAGCNCCCATGCGGGCCAATACCTGCGCGCATCTGGGGCCAGCCTGATGTCGGCCCAAGTCGATAACCCGAATGCCTGNCAAGGGGCCGTNGCNATTTNCGTTTAACACGTTNTCNCCTCAATATTTGTGGGCCGGNGCATANTCATGGTCAATTATTCTTGTCCGTTTATTCANCTANCCNCTATAGNTCTCGGAATCTNCANAGNCGCAGGGCATAGTACACTCCGCCACTNAACGTGCTGCCCAACGTGGCGCCGTTGATAAAGGCGAACACCGGAGGAGTNTTGAGACTGGGAGAGAACACGAATCTCACGTTCCGCACTCCNTCAGGATACTGGNTTTCCCCATACCAGAAACCTAACCACGCCCCGANNAACCCGCCTGCTACGGCAAAGAAAAATCCCGCCAATATCACTGATCGACGCGCTTCTGGCTTCAGGTAGCCTATGAAAGCGGCGCTCNCNCTGNACACGCCAACCATCATCACCATCAGCNACATNGGCGCCACNAGCCCCGGATACGTCCAATCGGAAACGAGCAANCCTANGATCCCAAANAGAACACCAAAAACGATGGCANATCCAGCCCGTATCGCCACCGCAAGCNCATACATTANTCAAGCTCCATCTAGTACATNCANGTGTGGGTCACAAACCAATTGACNTGCCAAGAANAGATCGCCAGGACTAGTCCCTGCCTTTTCGCGATAGAAAAACCGGGAAGGCTTCTTCCACTCCGTACCCGATTACCTTTTTGGTCGTAAAATCTCGCTCGTTGGCCCACATCTGTTGCATGTCTGCCCCTTTGTCCTGGAGCAGTAATTCTTTGATGCCCATTACAGACTCGTGCCGGTTTCCAGCGATAGTCGTCGCGATCTCAAGAGTTTTTTCGCGAAGCTCGTCGCAGGGAACAAGGTGATTAAGCAAACCAATACGACTCGCTTCGTCAGCTTCGACAACCCGCCCTGAGAACAACAACTCTTTCGCCATCGGCCAACCGACCTGATTGGGCAGAGTCCAGGTGGAGTTGATGCGCCCGTATGCAGCCGCAAGAAACCGGAATCTTGCGTGCTCGCAACCCAGGCGAAAATCGAGAGAAGAAGCCAGCACAGCCCCACCGCCGTAGGCCAAGCCGTTCATCATACCGATCACTGGCTTGGGAGAGGCGGAAATATCATAGGTATACAGAGACCGAACGTGGCTGTTCCGGTCCCGTTCCTCGTCGGTAAGCTCCTTAGCGTGGACGCGTTGCTCGTGGATATCGCCTCCGGCAGAAAAGGCCCGTCGTCCTGATCCGGTAATCACAATGCAGCCGATCTCTTCCTCAGAGTTCAAGGTCTCGACAGCGTCATGCAATTCGGAGCTAAGGCCATGATTCATGGCATTCAGCACCTCTGGTCGGTTGAGGGTCAGGATTCCAACTCCATCGACTTTCTCAACCAGGGTATATTTGTAAGACATAACCTCCCAAAAAGCGTGTCCTCCTATTAAGACACGTAGCGCATTCAAACATGCAGAACCTCCGACATTGTATGACCCAGGCACAAGTCGGTCAACGACCGCTCGATTGAATGCCTAACACACTACAGCGATCCGCCGGCGCTTGGCATATTCGTACAATACCGCTATCATCCAGCCCATCGAA
>PAIW01000023.1 GCA_002710885.1 Chloroflexota bacterium
GGCCAGCACGCCGAGACTGTCCTGCTAGACCTGGGATGCTCTTGGGACGACATCACGCGACTCAAAGACCGAGGNGCCATTATCTGNGCGGCAACNGGGCCTGGTCGAAATGCTGCCANGTAAAANCCNATACCTTTAGNNNAACGCCAGCGNGCCGTTGGCTNCNCCTCGCAGCCAACGGGAAAATCACTGANGATNAGTNAGTCAAAAAACGNNCACAAGCATGCAATACTCCAAGCTGACGGCTATTTCAATTGACGACCAACACGACTCCAACATAGAATCAGAGCATGNCAACAATTACGNACACTCCNCAGGAATATCNGAAGACGACCCTGCCCAACGGACTGCGCGTCGTGGCCTGTGAGATGCCGCACACTCGCTCAGTTTCCATNTCGATCTTCATANGCGTAGGCTCGCGATACGAGGAAGGCGAGGAGGCGGGNCTATCCCACTTCCTCGAACATCTGCTGTTCAAAGGGACCNAGAACAGGCCCGACCCGGTGCAGATAAGCGGCGCTATCGAAGGAACTGGCGGCACGCTGAACGCAGGCACCGAGCAAGAGCTTACAGTCTACTGGTGCAAGGTCGCACAACCCCACTTCNACGAGAGCCTCGATCTGCTNGTTGATATGCTCAGAAACTCGCTNTTCGAANAAGACAGCATCGACAAAGAGCGCATGGTCATTCTCGAAGAGTTAGCCATGATTAACGACTATCCGGGCGCNCGCGTTGANTCACTCATCGACGAAATGCTATGGCCTGANCATCCCTTGGGCCGGGACATCGGCGGGACGAAAGAGTCGGTCACAGCCATAACCCGCCAAATGATACTGGACCACATGGACACGTANTACAGCCCGTCCAACGTCGTGATTAGCATAGCCGGCAACATCCCGCCGGCAGAGGTGGTCGCGAAGGTCGAAGAGCTGTGCGCTGACTGGCCCACGGCTTCGTCCAACGGCTGGAACCCTGTGACTCACACCCAATCGGAGTCGCAGCTAAGGTTGGAGTATCGTAAGACCGAACAGGTCCACCTGACCGTCGCGCTTCCAGGNCTGGGCCTTCAAGACCCCGGCCGCTATGCGCTTGACCTCTTGAGTGTCGCTCTTGGCGAGGGCATGAGCAGTCGGCTTTTTGTGGAGCTTCGAGAAAAGCGCGGCCTTGCATACGACGTTCACTCCGGGGTGTCGCATTTCCAGGACACCGGCGCCTTCATCATCTCAGCAGGGGTTGACCCCAAACGAATCTACGACGCTGTGGAGACCATCATGGATCAAGTCCGTGAAGTTCGCGACGGGATTCCTGCTGATGAATTGGAACGGGCCAAACAACTGGTCGCCGGACGTCTCATGTTGAGGATGGAGGACACCAGAGCGGTTTCAAGCTGGATGGGAAGTCAGGAGGCCCTGATGGTCGACATGATGTCAGTGGACGAAGTTGTGCATCAGGTCAATCTGGTCACCCCGGAAGAGGTCCAGCAGGTGGCCGGAGAGATACTGGACACCAACAGATTGAACATGGCAGTTGTCGGCCCCTGCCGTGGCCGCAAACGGTTGGAGAAACTCTTGCGGTTGTGAGGGCTGCTCATGTCCTCTGGGATTTCAGATACTATGCTCTCAATTGCCATTATCGCAAGGCTCACTAATGCCGTCTGCTGAACGCATCCTGCCTCTATTTCCGCTGAACTCGGTGTTATTTCCGGGCGAATCTATTCCGCTTCAGATTTTCGAGGACCGATACAAACAGATGCTCAAGGACTGCCTTAATGCTGACTCAAGATTCGGAATTGTCCTGATCAAGAGCGGTCGAGAAGTCGGCAGTCCTGCCGAGCCTCACAACACGGGAACTGTCGCACAGATCGTCCAGTCCACCGAGATCGACGGCGGGCGGTTTCTGGTTTCGGCCACCGGCGTTCAGCGGTTTGAAATTAGCGAGGTTCTGCAACGTCGACCATACATCTCGGCTCGCGTCGAACTACTGGCCGAGGATCAGGACCCCTGGCTGCCCAACACCGAAATGGAGGTCATCCGACAGGCGTTCACCAAGTACGCTAGCCTGGTTTCGGGGCTGTCTGGTGGCTGGACTCGGCGCTCGCGTGGCCCGAATGATCCGGTGGCGCTCTCCTACCACATCGCGGAGACCCTTTTGGTAGACCTGGACGAAAAACAGGCTCTACTGGAAGAGCCGTCGGCACCCAGACGGTTGGAGGCTGAGTTGGACATTTTGAGACGCGACGCAGAAAAAATGAGTCAACGTCTCTTTGTGGAAATGATGAGCCGTTTCGGCAGGCAGTGACGCCGAGTGGTCAGATTTTCAGGCGCCTAGTGTGTGGGAATTAACGCTGATCGTCACAAGGTCAGAAGACGCGCGAGGTCAGACGATGGCCCGCCCGAAACCGTTTCAGCATGAAACATCTGAGCGAAAATCTCCAGGCCGTCAACTAACCTCGGGCCGCTACGGCTATACAGAGCGCCGGAGTCCACCACATAGACCTGCCCAGTTTTGAACGCGGATAACTCGCGCCACCGATCCGAGTCCTTCAACCCGTCGAATTGCGATTGCGCGGCATCGGCGGTCATTCCACAGGGCATCAACACGAGAATGTCCGGNGAGGCGTCCGCCAACTGCTGGAACTCGATGCGAAGGGACGGGCCTCCCGGTTCGGCCAGCACGTCATCGCCTCCGGCCATCTGAACCATCTCAGGGACCCAATGGCCTGCCGTTATCAGAGGATCAAGCCACTCAATGCACGCCACTGTCGGCCTAGAATCAATAGAAGCAACCCGTGATTTGACCAACGCTATTCGCTTGTTGAGACCGCCAATATATTCCGACGCCCTGCCCGTCTCGCCCGTGTATTCGCCCATCTGTCGGATAGTCTGAAGCACGTCGTCCAAGCTGTGGGGGTCGAGTGAAATAACCTGAGGGGGCATGTCCAACTGCAACACGGCATCTTGCACATCCTCGAACGAGACGGCGCAGACCTCGCAAAGCTCCTGGGTAATCACCAGGTCGGGTTTCGCTGACTTGAGAACGTCGAGGTCGATTTCGTAGATTGGTTCGCCCCGGGACATCAGATCGGTAACGGTCTGATCAATCTCGGCGCTGGTCATTGCCGACGGGTCAAAACGGCTGCGAACGACATGCGCCTTCGTCAGAGCGTCGTGCGGATAATCACACTCGTGGCTGACCCCGTGCAGGTCAGCGCCCAATCCAAGAGCGTAAACAATCTCCGTGGCGCTGGGCAAAAATGAGCAAATTCGCATTGGTCAGGCACCTAGTGTCCGGGTTTCAAGTGTCAGGAGAACGCCATGCCTTTAGCCACCAGAAATATCTGNTGGCTAAAGGCTGAAANCTAGAGAAGGCCCTGCTGCTCNAAGGCCTGAGCAAGAGCGGCTATGCCATCGTAAATCTCGTCGGGCGTGTTGTATCCGAAGCACAACCGGGCGCAGTTGCGGCCCGAAACGCCGTCTGGAGCGAAGTTGGGGCCGGGCAGATATCCAACGTCGTGGGATTCCAGCACATCGTCTCGGATGGTCAGCAGGTCGGCTTCCTCTCGCATCTTGAGCCACAAGAACAAGCCACCTTCGGGGCTGCTCCACTCGGCTTTGTCGCCAAAGTTCTCGCCGAGACCAGCCAGCATAGAGTCGCGCTTGGCCCGCTGAATGTCGTTGATCTCCTCGATGTGGCCGTCAAGGTGGCCTGTGACATACCTGTGAATCGCGAAGCTGGCGAAGTAGTTGGCAGAGCCACCACTCTTGACGGCCAGGGCGCGACTGAGAAGCTCAGGAGGCGCCGTCAGGTAGCCCAGCCTCATGCCCGGAGCGATGATCTTAGAAAATGACGCCACGTACATCACGCTGTTGGTGTCATCCATCGCGTGGAAAGATGCCACATCGTCGCCCTCGTAGCGCAGGTCGACGTAGCAGTCNTCCTCCATGATGGGGATGCCNTGCTTTTGTGATATGTCCAGCACCGCCTGCCTGCGCTCCAACGGCATCGTCCAGCCTTGNGGGTTCTGGAATGTCGGAATCAGGTAGATTAGCTTGGGCTTCTTGCCTTCGCCGCTGGCCTGCTGAATCGCGCTTTCCANAGCGTCGGGAACCATGCCGTCGCCGTCAGTCTCGACGCCTCGGATGTCTCCCTGGAACCGGCGCATCTGGGAGAGAGTGCCNGTGTAAACGAAGTCGTCGGTCAACAGGACNTCGCCNGGGTCCACCAGAACCTCAAGAAGCATGTGAATGGGCTGGCCGGAGCCGTCGCCTATCACGATGTCGTCCGGCGTGACGTGGATGTCGCGGTCGCGGGCCATCTTCTCGGTGATGAACTCGCGCAGAGGCCCGTATCCCTGCGGCGGNGCATAAAGCGCCAGGTCTCGGCCCTCTTCNTCCAGNCCCTGTTTCAGGCCTTCCATNAGGCCATCAAATGGGATGGAATCTGGNTCTGGGTAGGCCACTGCGAAATCGTACTTCCCTCGTTTTNCTGCNCCTCCGCTCGCTCGCGGCNCCGGGGCNCTCTTTGCGAACAGNCCGTCGTANCTGAACTGTTTNGAATCGGCCATTCAATACACTCCTTNGGTTGTGCGNCCCANTGGGNNGNAAATTTTCGTCAATTGTACACNCTTTNGNAACGNGTAAAGCCTGCCTGTCCACTTNGGAAATGAGACTTCCCTAGGNNCAGATTCANTCTTACGCGTTGTCAAACAAGCCCTGCTTTTCAAACACGCCNGCCAGGATGGCGATGCCCTCTCGAATCTGGTCAGGNTTGTGGTAGCTGAAGGTCANCCGCATCTTGTTGTTGCCTTCGCCGTCAGCGCGATACATGGAGCCGGGATTGTACTTGACCCCNGCTTCGANTGCGGCGTCAAGNGCGTTCCATGTGTCCGCGCCTTCTGGAAGCTCNCCCCAGAGCATCATCCCNCCGTTGGGGTGGGTCCACTTGCAGTTTGGAGGGAAATGCTCGCCCAGCGCGGCCAGCATTGTGTCCCGCTTGGTCTTGAGAGAGTCAGCCACCGAGGGAACGTACTCGTCGGCGTGTTCGCTGAGGAAGCCATAAACAGCCATCGCGGTCAGGTGACTGGGCGACGTTCCGAACTTCAATTTGCGGAGAGTGTCCATGACTGGCTCTGGAGCGACTCCATATCCCAGGCGCAGTCCGCAGCCTAACAGTTTTGTGTACGCCGATACNTACATCACTCCGTCCTGGTCGTCCATGCCCATCATGGCAGGCGGAAGCGGGTCGCCGTCGATGTGAAAGTCGGCGTAAGATTCGTTCTCGAAAATCGGGATGCCGTATCGTTGGGAAATCTCGACCATGCGTTTCTTGCGCTCTTCACTCATGGTGATGCCCATAGGGTTCTGAAACACTGAGATCGTGTANATCAANTTGGGCTGGACNCCTTNGGCGTTCAGGNCTTTGATGGCGGCTTCCAGGGCGTCAGGNTCCATGCCGTCCTCGTCAGTGGGGACATGGANGACGTTGGCGCGATGACTCAGCATCATGTTGAGCGTGCCAGAGTACGTGAACTCCTCGACCAGCACAGTGTCGCCNGGGTCGATAAATCCGTCAACAATCGTTCCGATNGCTCCGCCGGCGCCAGAACTCAGAAAGATGCTNTCGATAGGCACGTCGATACCNCGGTTTTCGAGNAGCCGCTGAGCTATCAACTCTCGCAGTCCGATNTGGCCCTGCGGNGGCGGATACATTGCCAACGATTTNCCTTCNGAGGGCATGAGCGCCTTCAGAGCGTCAGCCAGCTCGGTNGTCGGCATCATGTCCGCGTCTGAATATGTAACTGAGAAAACGTAGTCGGTCTCGGCNCCGATCCCTGGGTGAGACCGCGTTTCGGCAGGCATATTCCGACTTACAAGNTTNGTNTAGTCCATTCATTTCCTCACGATGCTATGAACTTCCGCCCATCCGNCAGCAGTCCCTCCACTGCCCGACATTCGTTGGTTAGGATTCAGGTTTCAAGGTCAGCGGGATTNCTTAACGCGNTATTCTNAGCCGAGCCGAANCATNTGATCGTCAGTAGTTANGTGNTGCCCTANTTNGTNCTATTTTCCTGACANCTNAAANCCTGATCCNNGAATCCTCGCCGCTAAAGCGGAAGCTGNATCCTCTCGCCTGTCTGAATGCTCATGGTCACCGCGTCGGTGAACTCCATGTATCTCACNCCGTCATAGAAGTTGGTATGGGTGATTGGCTCGATNCCTCGAATGGCGTTGATGAACTCCTCTTCGACGCGCCAGCCGCCCTTCTTGTCGTCGGGAATATCGATGACCGACAATCCGTCGTCGCCGCGCCGTCCGCCGCTTAGAGTCATGCTCGCGGTATCGAGGTGCAGNGTCCCTTCGGAGCCGAAAANCCAGACTCCNGCNCTGGGAGCATGGCCCGTCACGGTGCTGAGCTTGATTCGAGCCACAGGGCCAGAGGCCATCTCAGCCAGGATTTCCACATGATCNGGAACCGTGATGTGGCGACGGGCNCCGCTGCCGTCCGTGCGATGCTTGACGTGGACTCTGCCTACGGCGGACACCGCCTCGGCNGGNCCAACCCAGCGCATCATGCCTTCGTACCAGATACCCATCTGCATGATGTTGTTGCCGCTCATATCGCGGTCGTGTCGCCAGTGGAATGGGCCGCTGCCATCCACGAAACCGCTCCCTGANAAGTTCATGTCGATGGACAGGATGTCGCCCAGATAACCGTCGGCGATCATCTCCAAGATTGTGGAGTCCACAGGCAGAGTCATGGGAGCAGGAACGATCTGGGCGATGAGACCAGGGCTGTCCTGCGCCGCCTCCAGCATCTCCCGNGCGTCATCGGAGTTCAGGGTCATGCGNGCCTCGGTCTGGACGTGCTTTCCAGCAGCCAGCGCCGCGATAACCATGGTCTTGTGGGTGTAAGGCCATGTGCCGATGACGATTGCATCGGTGTCATCGGCGTCAATAAGATCAATCCAGTTGTCGTAAACNGTCGGGAGACCCCACTTATCNGCAATACGCTGACCCGACTCNACGGAGCGGTTGGCAACGCTNACCANCTCCACGCCCTCGATGGCCTGAAGCCCCGGCAGGTGCCTGAGTTCNGTGTTCGCGCCCGCGCCCACAAATCCAACACGAATAGTATCGTNAGCCATAATAAAGAGACCCTCCAAGAGTGTAATCGNATACTCGAAATTCGCTTCCGATTATAGGCGTCGGNGGGTTGNGGCGTCTAGTGTGGGATTNNTTTAAGCTCCGTATGGAGTCACAACAATTCCGAAAGGGATTGATTCACTCCACCNAGTTCAGAACTANCCCNGACGACGCGAACTCCANCNCGATGCGCACCGTCTCGTCTGCGATAGCNTGGTGAGCCTGGAGGGTGGCGCCTCCGATGTGGTGGGTNCCGATGACTCCNGGGAGCGCGAACAGGGNATTNTCCACGGTTCCGGTTCCGGTAGATGGCTCGCCTTCGAAGACGTCCACTCCNACCTTGATGCCNTTCAACCGCACAGCTTNNGCCAGCGCNGTCTCGTCCACGACCTCGGAGCGGGCNGTGTTNATGAGGTAGGCTCCGGGTTTCATGGCGTTTAGAAACGTCTCGTCGATCATGAGGCGNGTGTNGTCGTTCAGGGCNACGTGGACGCTTACGANGTCGGAGNCCGACGCAACANCCAGCGGAGTCTCCATGCGCCGGACTCCAAACTCCNAGGCTCGGTCGGGAGTCAGCGAACGGCTCCACGCCATTACGTNCATGCCTAACGCTGTAGCGAGNGGGAGCATCGCNCGGCCTGTGTAGCCTAGCCCNATGATNCCNAGCGTCTTGCCATAGAGTCCGGGAGCGTCGCTGTAACCGGCCTTGTCGTAGCGTCCGTTGCGAAGGTCGATAACGTTGTCGTGAATGCTTCGATCTAACGAGAGGATTAGTCCGAAGGCGATTTCTGCGACGGCACGGGCGTTCATTCCNGGGCAGTTGGCGACCTGGATCCCNAGCTTGGAGGCNGTCACAACGTCGATTGTGTTGAATCCCGCTCCTGCCCTGATTATCAGGCGCAGGCTTTCGGCTCCGGCGTTGAGGGTGGCAGNTTCGACCAGAGTGGAGCGCACAATCAGTATCGTGGCCTCGGATTCAGCTACTGCCTGGGTGAGGGCNCCGTCNCGCAGATCGGGGGCGTTGATGACNTNCATNCCAGNCTCGGCGATTNGGGCCTGGGCGGTCTCGGAGAATCTATCAGCTACTAAAACTTTCATGGCTGTGNCCGTTGAGCATTTCCGGCTTTAGCCATGCGGNCCTCCCGTAGTTGGCTGGCTTNCCTATGTGGAAGCCCTCCACCGGAGNGAAGTCTCCGGCTCTCANNGCGTCCANCAGNTCNCGCTCNTTGCGTATNTCTCCGTTGAAGGCTGTTGTGCCTCGGGCGAANCCGTCAGTCGAGTGGGCNTCGCTNCCGCCGGTTCCCCACTTTCCCAGCACTGCCGCGACTTCCTGAGCGTACCGGTTTTCGANNTCGATATTGCCTCCGTTGACAACCTCAATCTCGTCNACGATCTCAAATATGGGATGCTTCGATGCCTCATCCGCGGACTCAGGGAGGTTGTCGGCCTCCTGNAACAGCATGTTCTGCGTGTAGTGNGGCAGGTCGAATAGGAATCGGAATGGATGGGCCAGGATCATAAATCCGCCTGCGTTATCAACAGCTTTTCTGAGAACGCGGATCGTCTCAATACTGTCGCCGTAGCCGGCCACATGGCCTTCCAGACCCATCGTGATGACGTGGCCCAAAGGAGTGTACACCTCGTGAGCGCGGACCAATACGATATCTTGTTCGCTGGCGAAAGCCTGAAATTCCGCCTTCTGCCAACCATCATGCTCGGTGACCATCGCTCCAGTCAATCCCAGACGCTTGACCTCAGATACCATCTCTTCGGGAGTCAGCGCGCTGTCGGGNCTACCCTGGTTTGTGTGCACGTGGAGGTCAAATANCGATGGCANGGCGTTCAGGTTCTCCTAANNTATTGTTGCTATAAATCGCGTGATCTGGTCAANNCCAACGNCCCACATCGTNACAGAAACCGGCGTGCCAGGTCAAGANGAGANGCTGTCACAGTGGTTCTTATGCATTGCNTAACNGAGNGCGACCNGTNTGAAATACNATNGAAGNNGACCAAGTCCGTCCTACTTNTCCGGTTGACAGACACTCCTNGAAGGCCATACCATNCCNGGATNGTANNAGAANTAGGCAATCGGGCGTTATTACCCTTGCCCAGGAGGCATGAATGGATTTTACGTACCAGTACACGGAAGAGCAGGAAGAGTTCCGGANGGAAGTTCGATCNTGGTTACAGGAGAATATTCCCGACGACAAGCGCGCGCCAGTGGACCGCAACGAACTGTCCGACGAGATGTACGCCTGGTGGCGCGACATGCACCAGACNCTGGCCGAGAAGGGCTGGCTGTATCCCACCTATCCCAAAGAGTACGGTGGAGGTGGNCTGAGCGGNGAGCATGAGACCATTCTNCAGGAAGAGTTCCGAATCGCTCGCGTCGTGAACGGCTTCACCAACAGCCTCGTGTTCCCCACACTTTTGGTGTGGGCAGACGACAGTCAGAAAGAACTGTTCCTAAANCCTCTGTTGAGCGCGGAGAAAGTCGCATTCCAGAACTTCTCCGAGCCTAACGCAGGCTCCGACCTTGCTTCCCTTCAAGCCCGAGCAATCCGAGACGGCGANGACTGGCTCATCACCGGNCAGAAGATTTGGATCAGCGGCCAGCGCAAGCCCGACNTTCTGTTTGGCCCGATGGTGACAGACCCCGACGCTCCCCGACACAGGAACCTGGGCTATTTCATGGTCCCGTTCCCAAGCGAAGGCCTTGACCAGGAGCGCATGAACCTGCTCTCCGGCGACGACCAGAGCGTTTTCTTCTTCGACAACGTTCGAGTCCCCGGCGACCACCTGATCGGCGGCGAACAGCAGGGCTGGCAGGTCACTCAGACCACGCTGGAAATCGAGCACGGCGGTCGTGGAACGGCCATGCCTCAGGACGAAGCTCTCGAGCACCTTCTCGGTTACGTCGAGAACACCGAGTCCGCGGGCGAAGCTCTAGGAGCCGACCCGCTGATTCAACAGACCGCTGTGGAAGCATACATCGACTCCCACGTGTTCAGCCTGCTGTCTCTGCGAAACTATGGCATGTACATGGCTCGGCAGGAAATGAGCTACCAGGGCTCCCAGACCTCCATGTTCGGCAAAGAGTACCGAATTGAGAACGCCGACCGCTCACGAGACATCATGGGCATGTACGCGATGTGCGGCATTGATGAGCCTCGTGCTCCATACGCCGGCGCGCCTGAGGTCTACCAGCGCTCCAGCCTGGTCGGAGCCCACCCCGCTGGGACCATCGAGATTCAGAAGGTCATCATCGCCCGACGTATTGGCATCAGCCGCACACGAGAGCGCGCCGCCGCCACTCCGTCCACGGCAGGCGTCAGCGGCGTCTAGCCTCCGGCATCGGCAAATCTGAATTCGCGACAGGGCCTTCTATTGCAGAAGGCCCTGTTTTTGTGCCTGCTTCCAGGCGTCATATATTGTCGTGACGAGGCAAGTTATCGTAAATGGTCGGGCGGATTTTTGGAATTCATCCCCGCCATGTAGAATAGAGTTGGACGAACCGCCAACTACCCGTAATTAATCTAAAAGCTGACGGCTGACACCCTCTCCGAAGGAGAGAATATGGACTTCAACACGAACTACACGCCGGAACAGCAGGCATTCCGAATTGCGATCGGCGGGTGGCTGGATGAGCATGCCCCCAAAAACCTGAGGTTCCCGCCTGACGGTTCGCCTCTCAATGCCGAGACACAGGCCATCGTAAAGGAATTCCGGCTCAAGCTGGGCGAGAAGGGCTGGCTGGCCCCCTCGTGGCCTCGCGAGATAGGCGGCGGCGGTCTAAGCGCCAGCTTCGATGTCGTGCTTATGGAGGAGATGCGCCGGTTCGACATGCCCAGCATGGGCGACAATACCCGCTGGGTCCCCGCCATGATGGTCTGGGGCACCGACGAACAGAAGAAACGCTTCATCACCCCGTCGCTCCGCGGGGAGACGATAACGTGGCAGACTTTCAACGAGCCGGACTCCGGTTCCGACTTCGCCACCGTCCACACCACGGCAGTTCCAGAAGAAGNCGGATACCGAATCACCGGCACGAAAGCCTTCATCACCGGNCGCTTCGACCCNGACTACCTCGTGACCCTGGCCGTCACCGACCCTGAACGACCCCGACGATATAACCTGGGCGTCTTCATGATTGACGCCACTNTGCCGGGTATCGAAATCAAGACCATGCGTATGCTGATGGGCAGCGAGCGCAGGGTGTTTTTCGACAATGTATTCGTGCCTGACGATTGCCTCATNGGGCCGCCATTNCAAGGCTGGGAAATCGCCTACTCCATCATTGAGGCCGAGCGCGGNGGCGCAGCCTTCCGTCTCAGNGAAGACGGAACCATCGAGAGCATCTACACCTACCTGAAAGACCAACGCTCAGAGCAACCNTAGTGGATTTTTCGTACCACTACACCGAGGGGCAACAGCAGTTCCGACAGCAAGTCACGGAATGGCTAAGTGACGTAACTTCCGACGACCTAACCACGCCTGAAAAGTTCCGCAAACNACTGGGCGAGAAGGGATGGTTGGCCGCCACAGACTCACCCGATATGGGCGGCGCGGGACTGACGCCTGACCACAANGTCGTAATCCTTGAGGAGTTNAACCGCCTNGGNCTGTTGTTTCTTCTGGAAGATGAAGCGGCGACCCTGCGNTCCGCTGTCCTCCAGTGGGGCGACGAAAACCAAAACGACGATCTGGTCCGCCCTATCGCGCAGGGAATGATTGCNGTCTGGAAGCAGGTAGTCGCTGGNAGCGATTTTCTTGACCCCGACAGCGTGGGGGTCACCGCGACTCCCGACGGCGACGGGTACATCCTNAATGGCCATGCCAGCTTTTCGGGNCNCGGAGACCGACCNTCGCGAATCTGGGCGNTTGCGCTGATCGAGNCTGATTCTGACTANGCTCCTGCCCCTGTGTCGCTGCTTGTTTCNCCAGACCTTGGCGGCCTGAGCATATCGACACCTCGAAATCTGGTGNCAGGANCCNTCCACAACGTCGCGTTTGACGACGTCTGGGTTCCGAGGTTCGACNTGNTNGGGGCAGAGGGNGACGGAGNCGCCGTCATAACNGGCCGANTCCAAANAGACCCACGNGCCGACCTGCCGACCCTGCTGGAGTCNGANACCGANGCCCTGCTGGAATACACNCGCANTACGCAAAGCNGCGGCGAGCCTCTAAGCGCAGAGCCAATTCNCCAACAACTCCTGGTCGAAGCCTACATCNCCAGCCGNGTGATGCGCCTGTTGAGGATGCGGTCCGCATGGCTGCNTGAAACGGANCAAGNCGAGGGCCACGAGGATGCCCAGTCCGNCCTCTGGNAGGATCAGGCGNCACAGCAACTCTCTGNGACAACNCAGGATGTCGTTGGCATCTACGCGATGCTCGACGCCTCTGATCCTCGGTCCCCGGCCAGCGGACGCTTCGACCGCCTCCAACGCCGAGAGCTTTCGAATCGCGACCCCGGCGCCTCTGGAGGCGTCAACGCCGAGAGCATCGCCAACAGCCTCGGCATGGGAACTGGCACGCCTCAAGGGGATCGGACGCCTGAATCAGACGACGATGCAAGCAGCTAAGATACGATATTCAAGCTAAGGGAGTTGTCCTTCACTAGCCTATCTTGGAGCGCCAACACGGATGAATGGAGAACAACGCAATTCCACTCTGAAGTTAACCGAGCGTCTCCTATCCGAAACCTATGACGCCGACGTCAAACTGGGCGTGATTAGCGCTCCGAGGCCCGAAGGCGAACGTCATCTGGTTCTAAGATGTGAATTGACGCATAAGCCCAACAATGCGCCTCGGGCTATGATCGTCAAATGCGCGCAACAGCACAAAAACGACATCCAAGTCGGCGGCTTTATATCTTCCGATATGCTCCTCAACGAGTGGGCGAGCCCGAGATTTTTGGGCGACTTGGATACTGAGACAACATTTGCTCCGAACGTTATCTGTGGAGATATCGACAGCAGGTTAATCGTCACCGAAGAGATAGCGAACGCAGAGAGTCTCGTGGAGCCGATACTCGGTGAAGATTCTGACAAGGCAGAACAATCCTTGATCTCTTTTGCTCGCTTCCTTGGAAAAATGCACGCGACAACGGCGAGTAAATCCCAGGACTTTTAGCGGCATCTATCACACGTTGGAGAACCAGGACCAAACTACGGCGAGTATCGCCGACTGATTCTCGCGAATCTGAAATCGGTTCTTGATCATCTGGAATTGTCACCGACACCTAGTTTTTATGATGAAGTGGAGCCTGTGTTGGACGCAATGCTCAACACAGGCCCGTTTCTATCATTCGTGCATGGCGACCCTTGTCCTGACAACGTCTTGATATCAGGTTCCGGCATTCGACTAATCGATTTCGAAAATGCGGGTTTCAAGCATGCCCTCATCGAGGGCGTCTATGGTCGCTTGATGTTTCCAAGCTGCTGGTGCGCCAATTGAATCCCAGATTCATGCGCGGCAAGTATGGAACTGGCTTATCGGACGGATTTGATTAGAGGATACCCTGACGCCGCTGACGACATCCACTTTCACAATGGGGTCGTGGAAGCCTCAGCATATTGGCTTATCATGGCGCTCGGCTGGTATCTCAAGCGTGTGATCACCAGTGATCCCAACTGGGGCATATCGACTGTCAGACAGCGCATCATGGTGCGACTAGGGGCCTGCGTCGGTGTCTCGGAGCATTACGAATACCTTCCCACTCTGTCCGCCTTTGCTAGGTCGTTGTTTCATAAATTGGGCGCTCGATGGCCGGTAGAAACTCGCGAGCTTCCGCTATATCCAGCATTCCGGTGAGGTTCAACGCCAACAGCCTCGGCATGTGGGACGGTCGCTGTGCCAACCAAGAAGAACGGTGAGATGGCGTTTAGCTTTGAGCAAACACAACTTCCCGTTGCCATACTGAGCGCAGCGAAGTATCTAGTGGCTATAACCCAATGGTTGCGCCGGAGGGTCAGATTCTTCGAGTGCTGTCTCAGAATGGCAACGTAGCAAGTTCCGTAGATAGCCCAGTTAACCGGGTTGGATGTTGGTATTCAGACGGAACATGTTCGTCGGGTCAACATGCACCGCATTCATCGCAGACATGTCGATCACGACTCCTCCATCGTATGTGCCATGTCCCGCCGCGTTGTGACCGCCGCTCCTGAGCGCGGCCAGCAAGTCGTTTTAACGGGCAAAATTCACTGCGTCGATCACGTCTGCGACACCACGGCACTGAACAATCAGCTCCGGGTGTTTAACTATGTTCCCGTTCCAAACGCTTCGCGACTCATCGTAGGTTTCATCGTCCGGTTGGATCACCGCGCCGCTGAGTCCGCCTCGGAACTCCTCGACCGCGTTTTCGCTCAGCGATGCATCCATTCCGTTGAGAGTCTTCACTTTCAAGTCAACCATATCGCCCCCCATTCGTAATATGTCCAACTTCTAAAGTAGGCAAAACTCTAAAAGTCAATCAAAGCATTGTCAACCAAAAGATTGCGAAATCACATTTAGTCGCGCCGAAATGGCTCACCCTCTCACGATTGGCGCATTCCTGCACAGCACGATATAATTATGGCGGTGCGAGATGGGCATCTCGCCCACAAATAAAACGTCAAAAATTTTCCCACAGAGGTTTTACAAATGGATCTGACGCTCAACGAAATTCAAACTATGTTGCAGTCTTCGGCCCGCGAGTTCATGGAAGACCAGGTATCCAAGGCCCGCGTTCTGGAAATCGACGACAGCGAGAACGGATACGACCCGGACCTTTGGGAACAGATGTCCAATCTCGGGTGGCCCGGCCTGACGATCCCAGAAGAGTACGGCGGACTCGGCCAGGGGTGGGTTGACCTGGGAGTAATCTACGAGGTCATGGGCAACTACGCTTGCCCCAGCCCTCACCTGTCCTCTGCGGTGCTGTCTGCCGAGGCAATTCTGGGAGCGGGAAGCGACGAGCAGAAAAAAGCGCTGCTTGAGCCTATCGCAACAGGCCAGCAGATTTTCGCCTTCGCGTACACCGAGCCTGACTACAACTGGTCGCCCAAGGCTGTCCAGCTTCAGGCAACCAAAAACGGCGGAAGCTACACTCTCAACGGGACCAAGCTTTTCGTTCCCGACGCGAACGTCGCCGACCAGATCATCGTCGTGGCCCGGACCTCCAACGGCTCGAATCCAGAGGACGGACTTTCGATGCTGGTTGTCGACCGCAACGCCCCCGGCGTTTCGGTCCGCACCATGACCGGGTGGATCGGGCCAAAGGTCTGCGAAATCAACTTCGAGAACGTCTCGGTCGACGCCAGCAACCTGCTGGGCGAAGAAGGCCAAGCGTGGGGAGCCATCGAGAACGCCCACGACCGCGCAACTGCTGTCCTCTGCGCCTACATGGCTGGCGGAGCCCAGCGAGTTTACGACATGACCCGCGAGTACAGTCAGACTCGAATTGCTTTCGGAGTGCCCATNGGCACATTCCAGNGAGTGCAGGACCACGTAATCGACGCCGTNACCGACGCCGATTCGTCCAAGTGGACNGCCTTCGAGGCGCTTTGGAAATTGGACCAGGGAGCGTCCGATGCTTCGCTCGGAGTCTCAACGGCAAAGGCCGTCGCCAGCCGNGGATTTGCCAGGGCATGCGACGCCGCTCACCACGTCCACGCCGGNATCGGAGCTGACCTNGAGTACGGCCTGACCCAGTACACCAANCGCGCCCGCACCCTCCAGCACTACCTGGGAGACCACACATACCACAAAGCCCGCATGGCTAAAATGATGAATCTGGCGAATCAAAGTTAAGCTGGGCAGACCAAGAANATTCCCACATACNTGGTNGAGNCTCCAGAGTTCCAACAGCGCATGGCGCTAATGGACGCTCTGGAGGACGCAGGCATCGANTACACNCGCGAGNNTGAAGGCTACGTAATCTACCTTCGCGACTCCCAGACTGAGGTCTGGGAGTCGTTGTNCGTNNGATTCAATTTGCGNGTTGTGGAAGAAGACCCGCCGTTCATTGCNGGGTCGTAGCGATTTTGTGATGGCTGATATTCTGGGCCGCTATGAGTTCAATCCAACAATTATCACTGTCGAAGATGACGAGACGACCGCCCTCCTGAGAAGGGCCGAAGGCTCCAATGTCGCGATGCTTTGGGCCGGGGCCTTGTTCTCAGAAAAGCAGATTCACCCAGTAGCGTTGGATGTCGCCAACTCTCTGGCTTCAGAGGGTGTAACCTCCCTCCTGCTCAAATACAGAAAACCCCATGAGTTGCCCGCCTCTATTCGAGACACCCAGGCCGCGGCCACTCACCTGATCAACCAGAGATTCGAGCGTATCGCTCTGGTGGGGCACTCTTTCAGTGGGGCCGTCGTAATATCCGCAGGCACAAAATACGATGCCGTGGTCGCTGTGGCGGCTCTTGCCAGCCAGACCTTTGGCGCTGTGACGGCGGGCCACCTTGCGCCCCGCTCTCTCTTGTTGATACATGGCACCGGAGACACCCGGCTTTCCCCTTACTGCTCGGAGCAGATATACTCTTGGGCCAAGAGACCAAAGGAGCTTCGCTTCATCTACGGCGCGTCCCACGGACTCTCCGAACACAAGTCAGAAGTCTCCCAAATTTTGACCATGTGGCTATTGAAAAATCTGAAGGTAGACCACTGAAATCTGCCCCCAAAGGAACCCTTTATGACTGTGACCCTCGACTGGCTAGGATGCGCCACCTTCAGGTTGACCGTGGGTGATCTGGTGATTTTTCTCGACGCATACATAGACCGGGTCCCGTCGGCTCCGCCAGTGGGAATCGCCGCCGCTGAGGTCGACCGCGCAGATTACGTGTTCATAGGTCACAGCCACTTTGACCACATCGCCGGGGCCGAAGTCATCGCCGCCAACACGGGCGCGAAGGTCATCGGGTCCAACGAGACCGCAAGAGTTCTGATCGAATCGGGGATTCCTAACGACCAGTTGTTGCGCGCTCAAGGCGGCGAGCATTTCAGGTTATCCGACGATGTGACCGTGCGAGTGTATCCAAGCCTGCACTCGTGTATCTGGTCCACGGCATCAAGCATCCCGGGAGAGGTGGTGGTGGGTGACTACGGATTGACCGAGGACCAGCGCTGGCCGTCTCCACGAGTGCGGCCTCAGCCATCCAGCGACGACCCGCCAGAGGTTCTAGAGATGGCCGAGCATCTGAACTCCTGCATCGGCAGCAGCGACACTGGCGGCGCGTTAGCCTACGTCATCGAGACTCCGCAGGGGTCGATCTTCTATCACGACACGTCGGGTTGCTGGACTCGTGTGATCTCTGACCTCCGTCCCGACATTGCTTTANTCGCGATGGCAGGCCGTCCCAACATCGACGGAGAGCCGATTCAAGGCTCGCTGACGCAGTTCGTCGGGCGGATGGCTTCTATGCTCCGACCTAAGCAGATGTACCTGGGACACCATGACGACTGGATGCCTCCCCGCACTCGAGATATGTCTTCCGANGAGGCTCTGGCTCCTGTCCGCGATGAGCTGGCCAGAGTCGAACCTCGCGTGTCGCTGGTCAGTGTGGGATACACGGAAGGCACACGACTACTGGAATAATCCTGCTTGNCGTGCGGTGCAACATTAACCATCTGAACCTCTGGNCTACGAGGAATCATGCCAACTCAAACAAAACGACGTATCACCGCCGAAGACCTGTACCGCATCCAGCAAATATCCGGCCCCGAAATTTCTCCCGACGGCAAACACGTCGTGTACAGCCTGTCGAGGGTGGACAGCAAAACCGAGAAGAAATACGCNAACCTATGGATAGTTCCGACGGACGGTGGGCGAGAGCGGCAGTTCACCTACGGAGACCAGACCGACACCCAGCCCCANTGGTCACCCGACGGACAGGAAATCTCGTTCCTCTCCAATCGAGGCGATTCGAGCCAACCTCAGATACACCTTATCCCTTTCCTCGGCGGCGAGGCTCGGTCTCTGACCAGCTTAAAGGGCAAGTTNGGGACCANCGAGTGGTCTCCCGATGGGCGCCATCTGCTGTGCGAGTTCCAGAAGAAGGACACCGACGCTATAGAGCGCGATGAGGATGGAGACAAGGGCCGCCTCGGCATCGTCTATCGTCACATCACCCGNGTGAATTACAAGACCGACGGCGTTGGATTCCTGNCCGATGAACGATGGCATATCTGGACGGTCAACGCTCGCAATGGCAGAGCAACCCAGACTACGGACAGCGAAGTGTTCGACGAGAGAGAGCCTCGCTGGACACCCGATGGCGAATCAATAGTTTTCAAGTCTAACCGCAGCGACGACCCGGACTTCAACCCCGACACCATCGACCTGTGGGCTGTTCCAGCCGAAGGCGGCGACCTGCGGCGCATAACTTCCAACATAAGCCGAAAGAGCAGCGTCAGCGTGTCTCCCGACGGCAAATGGGTCTCCTATGTCGGCAAGGATAAACGATCTGACTGGTGGCAGAACGAGAATCTTTTCGTGGCGCCTTTCGGCGGCGACGCCGAACCCCGAAACCTCACCGGAGAGTTCGACATCGAGGTCTCCAACGCCGGAATGAGCGATCTAGGCGGGGCAGACACTGTGCCTCCCAGGTGGAGCGCCGACGGCCAGACACTATACTTTCAGGTCAGCCGCCACGGGGACGTCACACTGAATTCACTGCGTCTAAATGGAGGCAAGCTTAAGACAATTATTGACGAACCCGGTGTCGTTGGCACGTGGAGTCTGGATTCGGCGGGCGCCAGGGTCGCCTATTTCCACGGCGACTTCACAGATATCGGCCAGGTCTGGGCGCAAGACATCGACAACGGACGCCCNCGCAAACTCACCCGCGCAAATCAGAACCTTNTGAAGTCCGTAGAATTAGGCGAGATTGAGGAAGTATGGTTCGAGGGGGCGGCAGGCAACGACCTGCAGGGCTGGATTTTGAAGCCTCCCGACTTCGATCCATCGAACAAATACCCATCGATCCTCGAGATACACGGCGGACCGAGCGGCCAGTACGGCAATATGTTCATGCACGAGTTCTACTACCTGGCTGCCCACGACTACGTGGTCTATTTCTCCAACCCGCGCGGCGGCTCCGGGTACGGGGAGGAACACGCCAAGGCCATTTGGAACGCGGCGGGCACCGCCGATTATGCCGATGTGATGGCTTGGGCCGACTTCGTTGAGAACCAACCCTACATCGACGCCGACCGCATGGGCGTCACCGGCGGAAGTTACGGCGGTTTCCTGGTCAATTGGATCATCGGGCACACCGACCGATTCAAGGCCACGGTGTCTCTGCGGAGCATAATCAATCGGTTTAGCAACTACGGCACCAGCGACATGAACTGGATACGCGAAGAGCCTTTCGGCGACGAGCCGCCGTGGGTCAACCCTGACAACTACCTGAGCCAGTCTCCGCTCAAGGCTATCGGCAACGCCAAGACTCCAACGCTGGTCATCCACAGCGAGAACGACATGCGCTGTCCTATTGAACAAGGCGAGCAGGTTTTTGTNGCGCTGAAACGCCTGGGAGTGGACACGGAATTTATCCGCTTTCCCGAAGAGTCCCATGGCCTCTCGCGTGACGGAAGAACAGACCGGCGCGTCGCCAGNCTCGGCCACATTCTTCGCTGGTTTGACCGCTATCTTTAACGGCTGAACGAAGTATCTCACTATGGAACAGNACCCAGCGCCTGTTCCCCGGGAAATCCTCGTGCATTACGCAGATTATGATGAGTAGAGCCGACTATCAAATACACGCTCTGGCGCTCTCGAATTTCTGCGATCCCAGAAACTTAACCTAATGCACATGCAAACCCGGCCTCAAAAAGTGTTAGACGTGGGAGGGAGCCCGGGCGTTTACTCTCTATGGCTGGCATCTTTAGGACACGAAGTNCGTCTGATAGACCCAGTGCAAAAACACGTCCTTCAGGCTATGGATGCTTCCAGGAACCAACCCGGAAATCCCATCGCATCATTTAACATCGGTGACGCATGTGCGTTGACACAAGAGGACGCATCTTTTGACACAGTATTGTTGATGGGGCCACTATACCGCCTTAGTGAACGAAGCGACCNGATTATCGCCCTCCAANAAGCTCGTAGGCTCTGGGTCCAGATAGCCTNATGTTCGTGTCGGTGGTTTGCAGATGCGCCNCTGTTATGGGCGNCNTTGCCGATGTAACAATCGACAATCCGTACTTCGTAAATATCCTCTGAGGGAATCTAAACAACGGCCAGCACCGCAACCCCGGGGGCGTNGCGATTTCTTCACGACGNTTTTCATGCACACTCCCGACCAGTTGAAAGCTGAAATCGCAGANAGCGGGTTTGGCTTGATCGAAACGGCTGCGATTCAGGGACCTGGATGGCTCGCCAACGACTTCGAGAGCCGATGGGCCAACCCGGAACGCCGANCGCTGNTGTTGGAACTCGTCCGTTCCGTGGAACACGAGTGCTCGATGATGTGCGTCAGCCCTTCCAACATACCTATCGGCAGAAAACCTGAATAGTTGGATCAAACACGACTATCTCGCCGAAGGCACGGCCTCCAACGCCGGCATCACTTTCTCAGCGAACAGCCTCATTGATTCCTGCACTCGCTCGCTGGGTATGCGGGCGCGGCGGTTGAATTCCAGGATGCATTCGTACATGGTGGGCATGCGCTCCTGAAGCTCCTGTAATCGCTCGATACAGCCTGACACGTCATCATAGATGCAGACCTCTTTGGCACGCTCGAAGTCCCATGTTTGCCAACCCACCGCGCCAGTGGCAAAGTCCGACCGAGAGGGATCGACGCCCATTCGCTTCATCAGCGCCAGCCCGTCCTGCAAGTCGCTTTCTAGCCAGTTCTGATTGGTGAGGCGATGGGCCTCTTCACGGGTTTCGGCCACGAACAGCGAGACCATGACGTAGGCATTCTGTGGGTTCGGAGCATCGGGGTTTTTCGCCGCCTCGAACTCGGCGAGGCGGTCAACCAGCCGAAAATCGGGTTGGCTCAGGTGTGTCCCTATTACGCCTAGACCTAACTTGGCAACATACGGGAAGGTGTCGTTGCTATTCGCGGCCAACTGCACGGGGACATGGGGCTGCTGCACGGGTTTCGGCAAAACGGCCAGATTCTCTGCGCTCCAGTATTCGCCCTGAAAATTAACAGATTCCTCAGTCCACGCCAGCTTGATAAGCTCGATGGCCTCGGCGACGCGGTCGCGGCTCTCCTGGCCCAACACCTCCGAGGGATTGCCCAGCGGGACTCCGGCAGGCGCCCCCCAGCGTCCGCCGAGGCACAGGTCGAGTCGACCATTGGTCAGTATGTCGCATGTCGCGGCCTGAGTTGCCATGTGGAAGGGATGATGCAGCGGAGCCTGAGCCGCCAGTGTGCCGAATCGGATGCGTTCGGTTTTTTGAGCGGCGGCAATCGCCACCATCAGAGGGTTGGACATGGGTCGCGTCGGGTAGAACACCGACTCCGCCAGCCACGCCGTCTCAAAACCCAGTTCTTCTCCAAGCACGACCTCTTCAACCGTCTCCCAGTGACGTCGGGCCACAGAAGAACCTTCATATCCGGGCGTTTGCGAAAATATGCCAAATCTCACCGACCGTTACTCCTTGGACCGTCCGTTAGCTTAATTGTCCTACATTATGGCGTTTCGTGCACGAAACGCAACCCGCGTCTCCCCGCTCACGCAGATTGCATCGCGAACCGGTTAAATTCGGCCTCTGACAACAAATGATTCCTGTAATTATCGACAGCCTGATTCGTAAAAGTCATCCGATTCTCTTGTAGCTTAAAATCCGATCGCAATCATCCGTAACATTCTAGTTAACCAGGCATTGCAACCACTATCGTTAATTCGTAAGCAATACGCTCGCCAATTCGAGTCGTTAATAGTATTATTGGCGCAAGTCACCGATCTGTGTGAGCGGGTAGGCCGAGACTTCAATGAGAGGGAACAAGAATGCCGGTGTTCGGCCTAATCCCTATGCAGGACGAAGTGGTCCGGTCCGCCCTGACTGGGAAACGTGGCGAGATCATGGAGGAATATTTCGGGTACGTCAGTCAATTGAAGCCAGCCAAAGCAGGGAAACTGAGCCTGGTGGAAGGCGACACTTCAGCCGCTGACAAACAGCGTCTGGGAACAGCAGCAAAAATGAAAGGCAAAAACGGCTTGTCGTCAAGCGAGTAGATGATGACATTTATTTCTGGGAATCTGAAACACCAAAACGGCGAGGCAGGCCACGCAGAAACTAGCCAAGCAGGCTACAGACATTGAATTGCCAACCCAGTTCTTCGGACCGATCGTCACATACTGGTTTCAGCCCGCGTTATTAGCGCTGGATTGCCTGGCATGACGACCTTCATATTGTGAGCGCCAAATTTCCGCGTGCGTGCTTTCTCGAATCGGGCCGATCGGTGGTAAAATGCGAGCGTGACTCGATCCAGAATAAACCGGCGCAGGCATCCAAGAGGCATCAACGAACATCCTCGTGCCGAAAGACTCGCCAACCTGATGGGCCGACGCCCGATCTCATGGCTCTTTAGTTACAGAGACTTTCTCTCCCAAGTCCCGACATCGAATTATTCGTTGGTCGAGCAGGGAGTAAGAACCGACAAGGGCTATGAGTCCGTGAGATTCGTGGCTTTCATTGTTGGGCACGTGTTACTAATCGTTGGTCGAGTGTGAACACTGATGACCAACCATCCTGCACGAAGAAATCAAAATGGACGTCCGAGAATAATCTGCCTCCTGAACACGCCAGGAGGGTCGAACAACACCATGTTGACGTGGCCAAATCAGACCGGAGAAAGCAACTGGCCAAAGAAAGCGAAACAAGCAAACGATTCAGGACCGGTGGAAAGGGCAGGCGCAGGCGTGTCCGGCGCAAGGACTGGGCCGACGAAGCGTTCCGAGGCGAGGACGAATTGGACTACGACCCGTTAGAGCGGGTGATGTCCCGAGACGAGCACGACCGACGCCGCGAGGTCGAGAAAGCCGTGCTACAGACTGACGCCCGGCAGCGTGAACAGGCCGTTTCAGTCGCGAAAACCTCGACAGGACAGCAGGCGCTTGTGATCGCCGCAGGTGGGTTGCAGGCCCGCGTGCTGATGGACGGTAAAGAGTTCAACTGCACCGTGCGCGGCATTCTCACCGAGATCGAGACAGGCTTCATCAACCCCGTTGCCGTGGGGGACCATGTGATGGTGACCGAGGACGGCGCCAACGGTTTGGTGATCGAAGAAGTCCTGCCTCGACAGATGATCCTTGCCCGCCCAGACCCGTTCCTCGCGCCTAAACAGCAAGTGATCGCCGCCAATGTTGACCTTCTGCTGATCGTGTCCGCGTGGTGGAACCCGACTATATGGCTGGAATTGATTGACCGCTATCTGGTCGTTGCCCAACGCACTGGAATCGAGCCGCTCATCTGCATCAACAAGGTCGACCTTATGACCGAGGACGACGATTACGAGGCTACCGTCCAGCCTTACTACGACCTGGGGAAACGGGTCCTTCGCACCAGCGCCACCAACGGCGTCGGTGTGGAAGAACTTCGAGAAGCGCTCCGAGACCGCACCACTGCTGTTGTGGGGATGTCGGGAACAGGCAAAAGCTCCCTTCTTTCGGCCGTCCAGCCAGAGCTGAAACTACGCACCAAAGAGGTCAGCGAAGTCAACGGACAGGGCCAGCACACGACCACTCAATCAACCTTACTGCAGCTGGATGTTGGCGGCTACGTGGCCGACACCCCGGGCATCAAGGAGTTTGGTCTCGGAGGGTTGACGCGAATCGAGCTTCAGGACTACTTCCCAGATATTCTGGCCTTTGCGCCTGGCTGTCGGTTCAGCAACTGCTCTCATATCACAGAGCCGGACTGCGCGGTCCAGGCCGCTGAGGAAGCTGGCCTGATCCCCGAGTCTCGCGCGCACAGCTACAGCCTCATCTGGGAGGAGCTTCCAAAGTAAATTCTGTAAACGCCGGAGACAGACCTTTGGCTTCTGGTCCCAACAACGCTTCTAGCGCATCTTGCATGTCGCCTGTGGATATCCCCTTCAGGCACAGCCAGGACAATACTTCCTCAACACTCCGAGTGGGCCTAAGGTCGCCTAAAATACGGTGGCAGAAGGGCCGAGGTGAACTAGATCCGTGCGTCGTTGCGATCTCTGATCTTAGGCGCTCGCACCGACACCGGCCCAATACCTGTCAGCCCTTCTCGTTCGGGCAAGTAGCCATTGCGAACCACGTGCCTGTGACATGCCTCGTCCTTGTAGTCGGCGAACTGGGCTAGCGTGGCAGACAACTCTGCATCCACTGCCTCAGCGATCAAACCCTTTGTGCCTTCACGAAGCAAATCTGTTAGATCGTTCCGTGTTCCATTCTCTGGATTTAGGGGTTCCATCACCGTGTCCTTGCTCATGGCGTATCCTCCTTGCTGCATTGTGTTTGTTTGCTCATCCAGCNCGATACGCCACCTCNCTCATCCTCTCGGCAAACCACGTTCGATCTTATCTCGTGGTTGAATGGCACCTCTGGATGAGATTAAGCACGTAATGGGGCCTTTGACACTAACGGCGACGGCGAATACAGTATGTGCCATNCTGGTATTTCGTGTCGGTGAAAAGACCNGGNTCCATNTGGCAAATTCAGGTTAATGAACTATTGCTGAGGCACTCCTATCTTGTATTACCTGCGAGAATACTTCTNTCNCTNGTCGGAGACACCCCAGTAACCCGAANTTCGGTTATTAGGCTTGCTAACTATGAATGNTGTAANGTTATGTCCNGGTTGCGGGACCCAGAACNCTNTCAGTAGAGCGTTCTGTTTCNANTGTAGGNCNTCTCTTGAACGAGGAAGACNGGTTTCAGGGAATGAAGCNCNACANGTAACGAAAACCCGTGCNGACCGTGCGCTCAAACTCCGATTTAGGAANTATGCTCTTCTGGCGNTTGTGATTGTCGNCGTAGCTACATGGGTGAGTTACATTGCCTACNATTTCCTGAATCTTCCTGANTCNCCTAGTACTCGGATCAGCGTTGAGNCTGCTTCAGGCGACTGGCCGATGTACCAGCGTGATCCCACGCACAGCGGATTTACACCAGATGCTTCATTCAATCCTGAAGGAAAAATACATTGGATCTTCGAAGCAGATGGGCAGATCGCTAGCCCACCCGTCGTTGTGGATGGTGC
Organism: Chloroflexota bacterium; assembly: GCA_002710885.1. Next base: position 25,314 of record PAIW01000023.1, read on the forward strand.
AGTCTATCTGAGCACGGACAACCAGGTCGACCGAATAATTTTGGCGCTGGANGCTGAAACCGGCAGGCTTTTGTGGGAACGTTCAACCGCCGCGCCTATCGACTCGTCATTGGCGGTAACGGGTGGTCTTGTGTTTGTCACAACCAGGGACGGAAGGCTTCGTGCCTTGAATACGTCTGACGGAACTATTCACTGGGAATTTGCCTCAGGCGCACCGCTTTATGGGTCTCCAACTGTATATCGTGGGACCGTTTACATAGGCACCTTCCACAAGAAATTATTTGCACTCGACGCTGCTACGGGAAGATTGCTCTGGGATCGTACGTTAGGCGGTAGAGTAACGGCCAGTCTTGTGGTAAATGATCAAATAATAGCGTTCAACGCGGCGGATAACTTTGTCTATATCCTCGATGCTCGCGGGGGCAATCAGAGGCTTGAGTTTCGTACGTCACAAGCACTCGGTTCCGTTGCGCTTAATGGAGAAAGGGTTTATGTCGCCGACATTAAAGGTGGTCTCAGGGCCATAAACTGGACTAAGAAACACTTCCCTTTTGAAGAGAAGATCCGAGCGATTCGCGGTAACCTATTCGCCCTGGGGTTGATTAGGAACTTTCCCATCAGGAAAGGTTCTGTATGGAACGTCAGGCAACCAAACGAACCGTTTCTGGGCACCCCCGCAGTGGCCAACGGGATGGTCTATGTATCGTCCGCATCGGGCAAGGTTTTCAAAGTGGAGGAATCCGATGGAAAACCGGTCTGGACGTTCGATGCCGGGGCGCCTACATCAAAAACAGTTTCGGTGACCCCTCATTATGTCCTTGTAGGTGATGCCAAAGGAAGAGTTCACATCATCGACGCAGACACAGGTGAACCAGCAGAGCAGTTCGAAGTAGACGGGCCCATAACTTCCGCCCCAATCGTGGCGAATGACATGCTTTACGTTGCCACCGGAAACGGGAAACTATACGCCATAAAATAATGGTATCTCTTTGTTCTTTTTTTGAACCAACAGAGGCAGTGAGCCATGGACGACGGGCGTACTATTATCCACTTTTGGAAATAGCCACTAGGATGGTCAGTTCGTCCTGAGCTGGTTGAAGGACAAGGGTCGATGGTTCGACAAGCTCACCACGAACGGTACTGGTAACGCCAATCGTCGGAAGGAAGTGCTAGATTCCGCTTTTCGTATGGCATTTAGAGCACGAAGCCGTTCTTATCCAACTTGCTTTTGACGCCCTCTCAGTTCGAAACCGATTCTCCGTTTGAATAGACGCCTATCAAGTTGTGCCGCGGTAAGACGAGTCCCCCCAAGGGGGCTGAACACTTACACCGCTCCTCGGTAGCCTCGCTACGCGCTCCTCAACCGTGGGTCTAATAGATCTCTCAATGCGTCCCCGAACATATTTGAGCTAAATACGACGATACTCAGGGCAGCTCCAGGATATATCGCCAGCATAGGAGCTGCATACATGTAGTTGATCGCGGCTCCACTGAGCATACCCCCCCAGCTTGGCGTTGGAGGAGGGACACCGAGCCCGAGAAAGCTCAGACCAGCCTCCGCTAACATCATCCCCGGCATACGTGTGGTAACCAAGACCAGCAGGAAGGGGGCAACGTTGGGAAGCAAATGCCGCAAAAGTATTCTTATTGTCGAGGCGCCAGTAGCCTCTGCAGCGTCTACATACGCATTCTGTCTGATGCCGATAACGGCGCCTCTCACTGACCTTGAACCGCCGAGACCGTATGATAATCCCAAAATAAATACTATATTCCAGAGACCCGGCCCCAGTATAGCTACCAATAGTATGAGAAGGATCAGGCCTGGAAAGACAAGCCAAGCATCAATAAACCTTTGCAATATTATGTCGAATTTACCGCCAAAATACCCCGAAGGAAGGCCTATAATAACGGAGACAACGAGGGAAGTCGCACTGCCGACTACACCAACAAGCATAGTGATACGAGCCCCGTAGAGGATGCGGCTGAAGATGTCTCGCCCTATATTATCAGTGCCAAACCAGTGGCTGAGTGAGGGCGGGTCAAGGAATTCCGTCCGGAACTGTTCGTTGAATCCGTAAGGGGCTAGGAGCCCGGCAAGAATGCCTGCAATGAAGAATATCCCGACGATAACCCCGCAGACGGTGCCCAGTGGCTTTGTCCTGAACAGCCTGGCAAAGAAATCTTGCAGTTGGTTCCGTGGCTTTGTACTAGCCCTAATCTCTGGGACGCCAGCTTTGGGTTCAGCCATTCTTCTCGTTCCTCTTTAACTTAGCTATTTATAGCGAATCCTAGGGTCTAAGAACGCATAGCTCAAGTCAGTTATCAGAATGATTAATAGGACGACAACGGAGTAAACAAGCGTTACCCCAATAATCGTCGGGTAATCCCGAATAAAAGCAGCCTCCACCGCCAGACGACCCATTCCCGGTAGACCAAATATCTGCTCGATTATTATCGAGCCTCCGATCACGACAGGCACGTTCAGTCCTATTACCGTGACCACTGGGATCAGCGCATTCTTGACGGCATGCCTGAATATGACTACCCTCTCAGTTAACCCCTTAGCATAGGCTGTCCTGATGTAATCTTCCCTTACCACCTCAAGCATCATGGTTCTCATCAACCTCATGTTGACACCATTAATACCCATACCCAAGATGGCTGCTGGAAGTATGTACATTTTCAGGTTTCCGATTGGGTCGTCCCAGAGAGAAATGTTAAGTATGGGTGGTGACCACCCCCACCAGATTGAGGGGAAGACCACGACCATGATTCCAACCCAGAACTCCGGCAGGCTGATAAGTATTATAGCTAGGCCTCGTAATGCGTAGTCACCAATAGTATCCTGCCGAATTGCCGAATAAATGGCGATTGGGAACGAGATTAACATTGCTATTATTAATGCCAGTACGCCAATTTCAAGGGTTACCGGAAGCCTTTGTATTATCTGGGATTTTACGGACACACCCATAAATATCGAATCTCCAAGGTCACCGTGGAGGAGGACATCCTTCCACCATCGCACATATTGGACGGGGATGGGCGCATCCAGCCCGAGTTGTTTTTCAAGCTGAGCCCGCAACTCCCCCCGGTCTTCTTTCCCAGAGAGATCCATCTGACCTACTAGTACGTCTACCGCATCCCCCGGGATAAGGCGGATGGAAATGGTGGTCAACGCAGTCACTATCAATAGGGTAGGTATGACTAGGAGTAACCTTCTGACTATATAAGTGCCCATCTTCGTATATTTCCTTCAGAATTGAACTTTTACCCCTGCTGCTTCGAGTTGAGGAATAACCACGTCTATCGAGTGGGCGTCCAACGGCTC
>PAIW01000024.1 GCA_002710885.1 Chloroflexota bacterium
TCTAGCAGTCGAGTGATGTCGGGTGAGGTCTGAGGGTATACGATCATCTCCACTGGCGTGTCGCCGTTCTGGTAGGAGGCGATCCAACCGGTGCGGACTGTCAGCACGGCCAGCATCGCAACAAGGCCCACGAGCGCCACTGCTCCGAAGGCTTGCTGCCCCATTCGTCGCGCCACGTAGAATCCCGAGGCCGCCATGCCCAACAGCATAGCCGCCAACGCCAGCGGAAGAACGATATTAATCACGTTCCGTTGGGTCGGCTCGAAGAAAGCCAATTGCCACAGCAACAATACGAAAATCGGGANGGCGGCGATNACCAGCANGNCGCCATTTCNAGNCANGNTNCGCCATTCGATNCGCTCGACAATGNCTGCCATAAATTTGCCACTCAGGACGATCAAAGGCAGAGTGATGTTGACCAACAGCCANGGCATCTTCTCNCTGGCTATGGTNTACAGNGCGAAGGTCANGGCCGGCCAATACACNANGAACAAGNTGAANTGGTCGCGCTTTNTGAAGNAGAANNCTCCGGCAATTACGCCCACGAGCAGNGGCAGGTATTCATAAACAGACGTTATGACGAAGTAGTAATACCAGGGCTGGCCGCCTCGCGCTTCTCCNTGTTGGACGACCCAGTATCCCAGCGAATTCCAGACGCCGCTACGTATCCCGGGAAAGAAGTTGGTCCCGAATGTGGTGTAGAGCAGAATCCANATNATCCANAATATCAGGGCGCATCGCCACCAGATGCCCCAGTTCCAACGGTATCCNGCCAGACCGCCCAGTCCCCCTAAAGCGACGATAATCAGGAACGCGATAACCTTTCCGCCGCCGATGGGAGAACCGATGATNGGGNTGCCCTCNGGNGCCGCAAGCACCAGATTCGTCCAACTCNACAGNAGNNTGTCCTGGAAGATCGCTGCGAAGGCTGACCACANGGGNAGCGTCAGNGTGACAAGCAAAAGGAGGTACGCTGTGGGCCGCGATATGATCGCAANATCGAAACCCTGAGAGTATGAACCCCACAGCGTTTTCGCCACGCGACCNACCGCGACTGGCGGCGACACGCCTTCGATCTCCACCGGACGCAGCAATCGGGACAGCGTGGGCGCTCCGACCTGCAATGCCAGGAACAGTCCCAACGTGGCTATTACGAGNTATGCGGATTCNTTTGTGCCNANNGCCAGAGCCATCANGGCAGCAGANAAATACAGATAGCGGTTCTTCCCCTCGTCCAGNTACCNCCACATGGAGATGACNAGACCGAATGCCCACACAGCCATCAATATGTCGTTTCTTGCGAATCGGCTGAAGTAGAGCAGCGTAGGCGAGAAGGTCAGCGCCGCCGCTGTGAATATAGCCCCCAGTCGGCCTATTCGCTTCCTCAANAGGAAAGGCATGGCGACCAGGNCCGTTCCCATCACCACGTACAGNANTCGAGCGGTTACGTCGCTGTCTCCGAGGATGAAGAATATGGCGGCGTTGGCCTCGAATTGGAATGGGCCGTGCATCATCGGGTTGTGCTGATAGTTCANATCGTTGAACAGGTTCCAAGAGTAGAGTGCGTGGAGGCTCTCGTCATGGTGCATTGCGCGAACGCCAACGTCCCACAGTCTCATGACCAGGGCGATCACGATCAGAGAGCCGAANCCCGCAAACTCCCACCATNTGACGGTTGGATCAAAACCNCCGACTCGGAGACGATNAANNACGGTCTCCATGCGGCTTGANGGCTCTGNTTGATTGGCTTCTATTGTCGNTTGTTTTGTGGCCATATGCTGNTTGGTCTCGTTGNAAACCGGACCGCTCTACTGGCGCACCCGATATATCTCCACGTTGTCTTGGNTGAATACTGAGTCCATGAAATCCGGGAATTTGGCNAGCCCGTCTTCTCCGTGTTTTGACCTTTCGCGAGGNCCAACGTACACATAATCTACGTCATATTTTGCTAGCAGGTTTCTAGCNTCCAGCGGATNNGTTGTCTCGTAGATGCGCGCGACGTCCTNCTCTCTGCCGNCAAATGAATCATCCGAGCCGCGCCATTGAATCTGGTGGCCCGGCCAGTTGAAAATCGTGGGCNCTCCCGTGCTTCGGGAGATCAGGCCCGAATCGAACCACTCGCCCACTGCCTCCAGAATCGCGCCGTCCCGGTCAATCTCNGNGCGGACGAACTGGATGGCATCGTATTCTGCACTGNTNCTTCGCTTNAAAAAATTCAATCCGTTGAGCGTTGCGTCNGTGAACGTTCCNGCTTTGCTGGTCGAGGCGGCGGCCGGATAGTAGAGAGCGCCGATGATCAGCGCGATAGCGCCCACGGCCCAGAGGGTCGAGAGCGAACGTCTCCAACCTGTCAGAGAGTCCCTGCCGGATCNCCAGTAGTATATTGCGAATCCNGAAGCAGCNGCAAGCAGTAGCCACGCCTGATAGTAAAGCTTGAAAATTGTGTTCATCCGCTCGCTGGGGGGNCCGAAGAAGTCGTCCACNAAAAGCAGTTCAGGTCCCATAATTAACANAAGACCCAGAGTCGCCAACAACAGCGCGAACGCCTTGCCGCTGGACTCTCGNTGTTTGGCGANGGTGATCGCTGAGTANACGCCCATGACGATCAGCAGAGCCATCGGCAATATGTGGATGAGCCGCCCCACAGGCCCGTCAGCTATCTCAACAGACTGGAGCCGCACCACCATCCAGGCGGCAAAGGGCAGGAACCCGATTATCAGNGAGTANAGNGTCATTCGTCGCCAGTCAGGGCCGACCACTGTCTGCCANAACGATGCCACAATGAAGGGGCCAACCAGAGCCATAGGCGCCCCCCAAACGATAAACATATGGGGGTAGCGCGTGGTCGTCNCCACGGCTCCGATGCCCTCCACCGAGCTGGCAAAGGACACGTAATAGGGCATAAAGAGGATGAATGCCAGCGCAATGACTATCATGGGAAACTGGGCCATCGCGCCTAAAATTGGCACGATNCGGCCCTGATAGACTGGGTAAGCTTTGAGGGCCACGACTCCTAGCAGCAAAATCGCATAGGTCGGGAGGTCCCACATATTCGTGAAGGCCAGCCCGCCCAGGGANAGCGCCATCGCTCCGGCCATAATGTAAGTGCGAAGTTCCANACGACTGAAGTTCGNNAANGGNGAGCGNTAGAAATTCCANGCGAACCCCAAAAACAGGAGCGCGAACGGAATCGCTGAGACATGCGGGTGCAGATCGCCCAAAATGAAGCTGAACGAGGGAAATTCNTGGATCGTGTAGTCGATTCCCACTCCGGCCTGGAANGTGTTGATTACCCTGGTGGCGCGGAACCACCACCAGAACTCATCGGGAGTCCAGGAATCCGTAGGNGTCTCNGCCGGGCCGCTCAGGCCGTCAATACTTATCCAGTCGTATAAGCCCTGACTGCCAATTGCGTTGGCGCGCATGAACTCCAACACGCCTTCCAGGTTGCCAATAATGCCCAACACGACGCCTGCAGCCACACCCGTGAAGACTGCGAACTTCCACCTTGCGCCCTCGCTCCGCGCCATCGCGAACACCAACCCAAACAGGCCCATTGCTCCCAGCGCGGGAATCAACGCCAGCGACAGGTTATACGAATAGTTAGAAGGCACGCCCGAAATCTCGCTGACNGCGCCGAGCATCCAGTAGCCGAAGTAGTAGTAGCTGATCGTCTCGCCCCTCAACCACGGGTCTTCAGGCTGGCCTGATGTGGCCTCGATGGAGGCGTTGAAGAAGGCAAAGTCCATCGGCTGTTCGGTATGGTCGATGGCCGGGTCGTAAGATCGGAACATCGCCCANCCGAGGAACATGACCAGGAAGATGATCTCAGCGGCGATCAGCGTTCTGCGCTCGGCCATCACGAATTTTTTGAGTTCAACTCGATGNGTCCACGCCACCCATGCNGACACAGAAGCGACCAGAAGCANGATGACGATGAGAGAAACACGNATAGCAGGCACNATGTTCAGCGCGCCCAGAATCCACGCGATGTAGCCCACNAGGAGGATTCCCAGCGGTTTGGTAACGCTGAATCCCCGATCCGGCAGTCGTCTCAGCAGATAAAAGGCCAACGGGAACACCGCCAGCCCCAGAGCTTCGACCGTTATCAGCCACCACAGTACGTTGAGCATCGCCCCATTATATACGGAACGCCAGTGATTTCAGGACGCAATTCTGGGTCTTCGCCCGCGTTATGCCAGCCTAACGCGGGGACTTGTCCGCCCCTCTGCCCCGTGCTAACCTCTTACAACCCTTATATAGGCACGCATATATTGGCACTCAAATGCCGGAGGCTAANAGATGGACCTGGGTTTGACCGAAGCTCAACAGATGCTCAAGAACAGCGCGCGGGCGTTCCTTGAGACCGAGTGCCCCGAGACCTACGTTCGGGCGATGGAGGAGGACGAGCGTGGTTTCACCCCCGAGTTGTGGCAGCAGATTGCTGAACAAGGGTGGTTGGGACTGACCTTCCCAGAGCAATANGGCGGCGTTGGATTGGATTTCGTCGATCTATCCATTCTGTTGGAAGAGATGGGCAGAGCGCTGCTTCCTGGGCCGTACTTTTCGACAGTTGTGATGGCCGGGTTGTGCCTTCAGGAGGCTGGTTCCGACGAGCAGAAGCAAGAATTCCTGCCTCGAATTGCCGAGGGTGGAATCATCATGACGCTTGCGCTCACTGAACCCAGCGCCAGATGGGACGCNNAGGGAGTCCAAACGGTCGCCAGAGCCACCGANGCTGGATTTNCCATCAACGGGACAAAACTCTTCGTTCCGAACGCCCACGTTTCCGATTACATCATCGTCGTCGCTCGTACTGGCGAAGGAGATCGGGACATCAGCCTTTTCATCGTGGGCCGCGACACTCCCGGAATCCAACAGACGTTACTAAAAACGATCGCGTCTGACCGACAGTCCGAGTTGGTGNTCAATAATGTCANCGTGCCCTCGTCGGCCNTGCTGGGAGAATTGAATCAGGGGTGGGCNGNCATCGAGAAGGNGCTAGCTTGGGGCGCAGTGGGCAAGTGCGCCGAGATGGTGGGAGGTGGACAACAGGTGCTGGACATGACGGTTGAATACGCCAAACAAAGAGTGCAGTTCGGGCGGCCAATCGGGAGTTTCCAGGCGATCCAACACCACTGCGCCAATATGGCAACCGATGTCGAAGGCTCCAGGTACATCACATACCAGGCGGCNTGGCGGTTGTCAGAGAACCTGCCNGCTGAGAANGAGGTTGCGATGGCTAAAGCATGGGTCAGCGACGCCTACCGCAGGGTTTGCGCTTTGGGACACCAGTGCCACGGCGCTATCGGATTCACCAAAGAGCACAGCATGCAGTTATACTCTCGCAGGGCCAAAGCCGCAGAGCTTATGTTCGGCGACAGCGATTTGCACCTTGAAACNGTTGCCAAGTCCATCGGTTTGTGAATCTAACGCCCTCGGATTGTGAAACCCTAATGCTCTCCTGAGGAGCGACCCCTGCAAAAGTACGACCGGAATGACGCCGNATNCTACGNTTTTTGTCCAGAGGCATGCCCGGCGATGTTGAGTTCTACCTGGAGGAAATCCGGCGAGCCGGTTCTCCCGTACTTGAACTAGGTTGCGGGACGGGTAGATTGCTAGAGCTTATTGCCAGAGAAGGGTTCAACGTCGTGGNGCTGGATAGAGCNCCCTCGATGTTGAAGATTGCCAGAGCCGAGNNTGCCNTGNNGCCGCCCGACGTCAGCGCGCTNATCGAGATCGTCGATGGCGATATGCGCGCCANCGCTCTGAACCGNCAGTTTAANCTGGCGATAATTCCTTANCGAGNGTTCCTGCNCCNGNTGACNGTTCCAGNATCANAGGGNCGCTCTAGCCAGCATTCACGAACACCTGGAGGACGGTGGNAGGCTAGCGTTCAACATCTTTGACCCAGACCTGGAGATGATCGTGGAGCGTTCATCGGACATNGGGGATGCNCTCACGCGGNTGACNGAGTTTGNGACACNCGAGACNNGNCGNNAAATTGTCGTATGGGNCAGTNGACGATACGANCNTGAANGCCAGATTGTAACCGAATACCGGANATTTTAGGAGTTAAATCCAGATGGNGNAGTGGTGAAAAAGACCTACACGNCTCTAGTTTTGCGGTGGGTCTANCGCTATGANNTGGAGCATTTGCTGGAACTCTGCGGATTTGAGGTCGANGCGCTTTACGGCAATTTCATGCNAGGCTCCTATACGCNNGGAGCCGAACAGGTCTGGGTGGCTCNCAAAGTCGGCTGCANTAGGGAAATTTCGAGATTTAGGANATTTCGCGTACCATTGNGTCTTAACCGTCTGGACAGAACACTATCCAGNCNGTATTTNGGACGACTNCTGAGTTCNCTNCATTCTTNNAGCGGTGGANGGGTNNTGTCTGGCATGGGGTCTGAATGCGTCCANTGACGACCTTTAAGCTCGTACTTAAGCGCATCACCGACGACTGGAAACTCCTCTTGAGCATCTTCGTCGGTATAACGGTTGCCGCCAGCCTGTTGGCCGGNGCGCCAGTGTACATCCGCACCCTGGAGCGTCAGGGCATCAACACCGCTATTGAGCGGGCGGACCAATCCTANCTCAATATCTTCACCTACGCGCCGTATATNACTCTGANCAAGGACGAACTAAATTCGACCGAAGCCGCCATTGGTGGCTCCATTGATGACCAAATTTCCGACATTTACCGGGGCCGCGAACGGTATCTGAAAACTCCGACCTACCTGGTTGGCACNCCGCAAAACCCTNTGACTCCGGAGCAGGNCACNCGTGTTTCACGAGGNTACATGCAAAACATGTCGAACCTTAATNATCACGTCACCTGGCTCAGCGGACGAATGGCGTCNGATGAAGTTGTTCAAACGCNTGNNGGACCGCGCCTTGAGGCGGTCATTGGCGACGTCACTGCCAATGTGTTCGATATCTGGACCGGCGATGTCGTAACTTTCGCTCCTTCNTTGAATGACCCGATTCGTGTCACGATGGAGATCGTAGGCGTCCTNGAACCNGCCGACCCTGGAGAAGAGTTTTGGCAGCAGAACNCCAATCTCTTCCTCCAGCCCCAGCCCCTTCANGAACTNCCTGACNTGGGANTCGAAATCGACCCCGATGAGCCTCCNCTGGCACTGTTCATCTCTCNCGAAGCGTTNGTTGAAGGGGTGGGCAAAGCTTATCCAGGCAGCTTCGTNAGCTCCACATGGTACATTTCCGTCGACAAAAANGGCCTCANNCTCTGGTCCAAAGAGTTCGNNCGAGAGCGATTNGCCAGGTTGGAGGCCGACGTAACCAGCGCNATGCGAGGCGCCGCAGTTCTGACCGGCATAGATAAATTGCTCAACGACTTTGAGAGGCGCAGTTTCTTCTCCNGCGTTCCGTTGCTTCTATTGCTGGTCGTGATGGTCATGACCNTTTTGTACTACGTNTCGATGATGGTGTCCTACCTAGTGCAGAGTCGTGAGGANGATGTGGCGCTNCTCAGAAGCCGTGGCGTAACCACCTGGCAACTGGGCCGCCTTTACGCTCTGGAGGGGTTGGCTTTGGTCGTCACGGCTTCAGTGATCGCGCCGTTCCTGGCTTTGGGAGCGGTNGCATATGCAGGGAAGNTGGGGTACTTTCGCGACNTCACTTTTGGGGAAACGCTTCCAGTGGCTTTTCACTGGATGCCCTTCGCCGTGGCCGCAGGGACCGGACTGNTGGGTCTGGCNATGTTCGTTCTGCCNGCTGTGATCGGCGCAAGGTCNGGACTTGTGGCTCATAAGATGCGATCTTCACGCCCNCCTTCGGTCCCGTTCTTCCANAAATTCTATCTGGATGTCGGTCTGTTGGTGGTAGGAGGANTGATATTTTGGGAGCTTCAGTCAAGAGNCCAGTTGATATCCGGAGGCNTGTTCTCTGANGTTCAGGTGAACGAGGCTNNGCTATTNGCCCCNGTGTTGTTGCTCACGGTGGTCGCTCTGTTGTTCACNCGGTTNTTCCCGCTACTGGTGAGGTTTATCAGCGGCGANTCCTCNGCGTTGATTCATCTAATGGCCGTTGCTTCTTTCGTGACGCTGACGCTGTTNATNATGATCCGAGAGTTAAGNGTCGACACNAGCGTGGAATGGATTTGGGAAGNGNCGCTGATAGGCGTCGTCGCNGCTTTATACTACGGGACCAACCGGNCNGAGAGCGTCTGGAATCGAACTGCNGGACTNGTGACACAGGGCGGCCTGATTGCGCTNTTGATCTACGCTGATATGCCAGCCAGGGACGACATTCTGTACTTGCCTACTCTTGCCTTTGCCCTGATCGTTCCGTTTCAGGTTCTCTTCAACGTCCTACGCAGGCTGAATCGCTTTTATCCGGTTTGGGCTTCGATGGCGATCTGGCATATGGGGCGGAATCCCTTGCAATATAGCTGGCTCGTGTTGCTGTTGGTCATGGTGACAGGGCTTGGAATATTGGCCACCACAGTTGGAGGGACACTGGATCGAAGTTACGAGGAACGGATACTGTATGAAGTAGGATCAGACCTGCGCATGACCGGCGTTCCGACTTTCTTTGCAATAGGGAATGATGAGACCAAAGAAAGGTTTCTGACGATTCCTGGTGTGAGTTCCATATCACTGGGCCTGCGCGGCGGCGGAATCGTTGGGACCACCTATTCGGGAAATAACTTCAGCGTTTTGGCAATTGAGGCCGAGGAGTTTCCGTACATCGCCTGGTATCGCGATGATTTCTCGGAACGGTCGCTCACTGGCGTTATGCGCGCCCTACAATCAGGCGTCCACNNCGAGCCAATAGACATTCCCGANGGCGCGCAGAAATTGAAGGTTTGGGCAGACGCCGAGGATTACTACCCGAACATGTTCATGTGGATGGTTGTCCAAGACCGGCGAGGCGTCTTGNACACCTTAACGCTTGGNCCTATGCCTGAGCCCGGATGGACCTTGATGGAGACTACCATACCCCAGCATCTTGAATGGCCTCTCAGNCTTGTGTCGGTTCAGATTTACGAACCGGTTTTCGGCCCTTCCGGNACGGTGGGANAGATGTATCTCGATGANATACACGTCGAGTTTGGCAACGGCCGTGAACCTCAGATTCTCGACGACTTCGAAGGGAGCAGNAAGTGGACTACTCTGGCGACTTCCTTGATNTCTTCAGATGTCGTCGGTGTCACNGACNANGCTCACGTCACGGGTCNACGAGCAGGAGTGTTCAAGTTCGGNAAGGACACTGATCAGGGCATTCGNGGGTTCTATCGCAGTCCCAGTGGCGGNCCGGTTCCGGTTGTNAGNAGCGCCTCCTTCTCCAAANCNACCGGNGCTGGCGTCGGAGACNCGATTATCGTGAATCTNATGGGCAGGCTTGTGCCCATANGNATCATGGACACAGTCGATTACTTCCCNACGATGGACCCGTCGCGCAACGGATTTTTGCTGATGGANNTGGACAACGCGCTCAGGCATCTGAACATACTCAGCCCGATCACGACAGTTCGGCCCAACGAAATTTTCATGTCAGAGGTTCCGGGCGCCGAGGAGGAAGTCCACAAGGTCGCGTTGTCGCTGGTGCTGTCCCGTAATCAGGTTCACGATCGGGCTAGCCTGGTGGAATCTGTGCGTCTCGACCCTCTGATTACGGCAGGTTGGAAGGCAATGGCGCTGTTGGCTATCGGGGTTGTCCTGTTCGCCGCCACGCTCGGTTACGTGACTTATCTGATTTCATTCTCGGCTCAGAGCCGCAGTGAAATGGGATTCTTGCAGGCTCTGGGTCTATCGAAACGCCAGATGGGTTGGCTGTTGAGCGCAGAGCATCTGGTCATTGCGGCCCTGGGACTGCTGATTGGGACAGCGGCAGGATTCGCCATGAGTGACATAATGGTGGCCTCAGTGGCGGTCACTGAACAGGGAACGCCTGTGCTGCCGCCTTTCGTGCTGACCACCGACTGGTCTANNATGGGGCCAGTTTACGNTGCGTTGGTCTTGATATTCACNGGATCTCTGTACTGGCTGGTTCNGACGTCATCCAACGTTGATCTGTACGAAATTTCCAGNATCGAGGGGGAGTGACGAGNTANCCGTCAGCTGAGAGCGATTATGCTTGGAATAATCCCCAAATTAACCAGNGCCTGGCCATTGGTGGCAAGGCGCAGTNTGACCAACTGGANGCTATTGTCCNCCGTTGTCATAGGCGTGTTGTTGGCTTCNGCGATCATGGCCGGGACGGTCATATACTTCAATGCTCTTAGGGAGTTGGCGCTGGAAAACTCCCTGNACCAGCTCACTACCAACGATACNAACATCGTNATGAAGTCGGACCGNGGCCCNACCACCCGTGAGGAAGCCGCCAAAGTAGTCGGNGTGATGGGCGCCGAGGTAAATCGCAGGGTCCAGTGGTTTCTGCGGGACCAGGTCACAGGCGTCAAAACCGCAACGTTCTTCCTGACACAGCCAGGCAACGAGTCGGTCGCAGGNACTGACAACTCGCGGGGTTACGTTGGATATCTTCCNGATCTGCACGACCACATAACCATCCTGCCAGGAGGCCGCAAACCGGGCGACGCGGCATTGACCGCTCCCGGCGAGGTTGTGGCTCTAGAAGCTCTGGCTCCCACGGATGCCGCTGCCCGGCACAACGTGGGCGTGGGCGACGCCCTGTCCATCGTTCCATATTGGTCAGATTTTGCCACCCACGCAACCGTCGTGATTACCGGACTGTACCAGCGCAACGATCCAGATCACGAGTTCTGGCACCTTAACGACAGGATATTCCAGGGGTCCACGACCGGCAACTTCCGAACTGTGCCATTTATGGTGACTGAGGAGGCCTACTTCGGGGTTCTGGGCGCCACATTCAGACAGATGGACAGCACTTACGGCAGACTGCTGTACGTCGACCGGTCTAAGCTCAACGCCAATAATTCCACGCTTGCCAGATTCAGCATTGACCTCGTGGAGGACCGGCTTGCGGCGAATTTGTTCAGCTACCGGCAGCTATCATCGCTGAGCGATGCGTTGGAAGATTACGACACTCGGCTGTTTTTTTCCAAGATACCGATGTTCGTGATAATGATCCTGATATCTGTGGTCATTCTCTACTACGTCATAACGCTTTCGTCGTTGGTTGTAGAACAGCAGAAAGGGGAGATCGTTCTTCTCAGGAGCCGTGGCGCGAGTTCCGTCCAGGTATTGGCAGTTTTCGCGATGGAGGGCTTGACCATTGCGCTGATGGCGGTCATCATCGCGCCGTTCCTTGCGTCGGCTGTTATAAGCTTCCTGGGCTACACTCCGGCATTCTCCGACCTCAGCGGGACGAGCAGGCTGTCCGTGAGCCTGACATCCGGAACGTTTCTGATGAGCGGAGTTGGCGGAATCTTGAGTTTCGCCGCATTGATGGTTCCGGCTATTCAGGCGTCGAGGTTGGGGGTGACAACTCACAGGCAGGAATCAGCTCGCCCGACTAGCCAACCATTCTATCAGCGGTACTATCTGGACATTCTCCTTCTGGTCATAGGAATACTGCTCTTCAGACAGCTATCGTCTCAGGGTTCTGTAGTGGCTGTCGGCGTGTTTGGCAATGTGGCTGTGGACCAAATGCTGTTGGCTGTCCCTGCCGTCATTCTCGTGGCGTCGGCCCTGCTGCTGCTGAGGCTCTTCCCTCTGGTCATGCGGGCCGCCAGTTGGTTGTTATCCAACTTCCTGCCGGCGGGTCTGGTGATAGGATTGTGGCAGATGTCCAGGAATCCTACCCACTACGCTCGATTGTCCTTGCTGCTGATACTTATGGCCGGTCTGGGAATTTTCGCCGCCAGTTTCGGCGGCACATTGAAACTCAGTTTCACCGAACGAGCGCTGTACTCCACAGGTTCTGACCTGCGCCTTGAGGGCGTCCTGATTAACACCACCGGAGAATCCAAGCCCATCGCCGCCAGCTACGAAGCGCTTCCGACGGTGGATCAGGTCAGCCTCAACTTCCGAGGATTTGGCTCTGACCTTTCCAAGTTGTTGGCAGATTCGTACACAATGTTCGCGATCGACGGCGACAAGATGATGGACCTCGGTTGGTTCCGGGACGATTTCTCAACAAAGCCAATGGCTACTATGGTGACCTCCCTCTCGAATCTGACGCCTCCTGTTGGCTTGGACTTGCCGGAGGATGCTGCCGCGATAGGCGTAAACGTCAAGGCAGACAGGCCTCATTTGGGCGTCGTCGTCGCTGCGCGCATCAAAGACACAAATCAGCGGTACTTCACCTACGGTCTCGGAAATCTGACCTCCAACAGTTGGCTTGAATTAGAGAGTGGATTCGAACGTATAAGCAGATTCAGGAATCAGACTGCTCTCCAACCCGCAAAGCCACTGACTCTGGTGTCTCTCACGATTTACGAGACAAACGGGCGCAACCGCCTTCGGGCAGGCTCCGTGTCAGTTGATGATATATATGTGCGAATGAATAACGGCGATGTGCAGGTGTTGGAGGATTTCGACACTTTGGATGACTGGAGCATACTCAAGACGGTTCCCGAATCCACCTCGGACGTAATGCAACCCACTACTCTCGACGACAAAACCGCGGCCAACTTTATCTGGGTCGAAGGCAGTCCTCTGGTTAGCCGTGGCCTGTTCCGAGGCCCGCCGATGGCTGCCTTGCCTGTGTTGGCCAGCAAGTCATTCTTGAAGAACAACGAGCATCGGCTGGGCGACACCTTCGAGGTTTCAGTGCAAGGTCACAGACTGGTCGTCACTTTGGTGGACGAAGTGGACTACTTTCCGACACTGGACACCTTCAACAAGACTTTCCTAATAAGCAATTTTGAAGCTGTGTCCAGCTACGCTAATCTGGAGGCTAACAACGGTGAATTGAGGCCCAACGAAATTTGGATTTCCACGGACCCAACCACAAATGGCGTCGAGCGGGCAGAATTGGTCGGCATGCTGGCNGAAAATTTGCCCTACATGACGCGGGTCATCCACGACAGGGTCGAGGTGATGGCGTNGTCAAAGGTCGACCCGCTGGTGGAGGCTGGATGGAACGCCTTGCTGTTCGTGGCATTTGCAGCGGTCTTTATTCTGAGTGGGTTGGGTTTCCTGGTGCATGCCTACGTGTCTTTCAAAGGTCGAGAGGTGCAATTCGCGTTGATGCGAACCATCGGATTCACAATGAAACAGCTAATCACGCTGGTGTTTCTGGAGCAGGCGCTGGTCATCGGAGTCGGATTGGCTCTGGGCACCTGGATGGGGCANCGGCTCGGCGCGACAATGATGCCATTCCTCAGCCACGATGATCAAGGCGTCCAAATCCTGCCGCCGTTTGTAATCGAGATCAATTGGGGGACGTTGGCCATAACATACGCGGCGATGGCCGTGCTGTTCGCCTTAATCATATTCGGTGTGATATTGTTTGTTCGCAGAATTTCACTGCAACGCATCCTTCGCCTCGGAGAGATGTGATTCGCGTTTTGGATATCGANCGCCCAATCAAACCCAGATGTCTGATCACATGCCTGCAAAACTGAGGTAATAATGACATACATGGACAACAGCCCTTACGTGATGTGTGAGGATCTGTTCAAGATATACAAGATCGCCGACCTGGAGGTNGTCGCCCTGCGNGGGCTGGATCTGGCCGTTCAAAACGGCGAGGTCGTCGCAATCGTTGGAGCCAGCGGCAGCGGCAAGAGCACGCTATTGAATATCCTGGCTGGATANGACGCTCCATCGGCAGGNCGCGTCAGCGTTGGAGGCAAAGACCTGCTTCAGATGAGTTCCAGAGAGGTCGAGGAGTATCGACGCATCGACGTCGGATTCATCTGGCANCAGACCAGCCGAAATATGTTCCCATACCTGACAGCGATGGAGAACGTGACGCTTCCNATGATGCTGACCAACACNCCAGGNAGAGAGCGATCCGAGCGCGCCCGTGACCTGTTGGAACTGGTCGGGCTTGGGCATCGNCTTGACCACACGCCTGAAAAACTGTCCGGNGGCGAGCAGCAGCGCGTTGCCATTGCGGTGGCGCTGGCGAACAAACCGCCCTTGCTTTTGGCCGATGAACCAACNGGGGAACTGGATGATGCAACCGCCGCCGAGATCCTGGACNTGTTTGGCTCGGTCAACCAGGACATGGGGACCACTATCCTCATCGTCACTCANGACCCGGACATCGCCTACAAGGTTGGCCGGGTGGTNATGATNCGGGACGGCAAGATGTCCACGGAGATTCGCCGCAAAGTGACCTTCGAGCGTATTCAGAGCGAAGCCGACACCGACGCGACATTGGAGGAGTTCGTCCTGGTGGATGCCAGTGGCAGAATCCAGATTCCTCAAGATTACCTGGATCAGATCAAAATTGGAGAACGGGCTAGAGTCCAGATCGAGGACGGGACCGTCACATTGCGGCCAGAGGAGTAAACTATTGAGNAGAGTCCTACCACTGATTTCCACCATTGACCTCTGGCGCACCTACCAGTTAGGCTCCGAGGAAATTAACGCGCTTCGAGGGGTCAATATGACCGTCATGCCCGGCCAGTTCATCGCTGTTGTCGGCAGGTCAGGCTCGGGTAAAACCACGCTGTTGAACATCTTGGCGGGACTGGACAAACCTACTTCCGGTCAGGTGCTGTTCGAGAACCGTGACATCGCCGCAATGAACGAACACGACCTGACTGAGATACGGCGGCACAAAATAGGGTTCGTGTTCCAGAGCTTTGGACTGCTCCCTCTGTTGTCTGCTTTCGAGAACGTGGAGCTTCCTTTGCGGATAGCCGGCGTCCGGACGCGGGAGCGAGAGGAACGCACCAGGGAGGCGCTGGAGATTGTCGGACTGTGGGGTCGTGCGAAACATCGGCCCTATGAGCTTTCAGGTGGAGAGCAGCAGAGGGTTGCCATCGCCAGGGCGATAGTCAACAATCCCCCCCTCATTCTTGCTGACGAGCCAACCGGCGAGTTGGACTCGACCAATGCAAGNGCAATCTTCGGGCTATTCAAAGAGATGGTGCTAAAACAGGGCATCAGCGTCCTGTCGGCGACCCATGATTCGACTCTGCTGGCAATGGCGGACGAAGTAAAAGAAATCCGCGACGGCCACCTAAACGACGCCACCGATTTGGGCCAACGCTACCGAGATTAGTCGATCAGCCTGCGACCAACTTTACCCGCGCGTTCACAGGCTGTCTTCGATGCGAAATGAAGCATAGTGAAGATTGTTGCGCGTGATTCTTGCAGTTACGCGCGNCGATCGGCCTCCGTCTTGGTCATTAGCTGCTGCGAGTGTGTGTCATGATCGCCAGAGCGAAATACCAGGTCATAATCTTTCATGTTAACTGAACGCTCGTTTGATGCCGGCGAGGTGACGATAAATTATGCGCAAGGGCCTGCAAATGGGTCTCCGTTGGTATTGCTCCACGGCGGCACCGATCGGTGGGCTGCATTCGAGTCGGTTATTCCCGCGTTGAGTGAGGAATGGCACATTTATGCGCTGGATTTCCGGGGTCACGGTAAATCGGGCAGGGTTCCGGGAGCATACCGAATTCCACAATATGCGTCCGACATCGTTTCCTTTCTCAGAAACCACGTCGGCGAGCCTGCAACTCTGTTGGGGCACTCCATGGGCGCTGATTCGTCTCTGTGGATAGCCGCAGAGGCTCCCGATACGGTTCGGGCGGCAGTGCTGGAAGAACCCCTGTATTCGCACAATGGCACTCGGATAAAAGAGTTCGCGGTGTACCCAAGCCTACTAGCGTTTCAGGCCGCGATTTCGACTCAAGGTTCAGCGCGGGACATAACGAGCGAACTGACACGCCTCAGGCCCAACTGGCCGGAGTCGCTGATCAGGGAGAANGCCGAATGCCTGTCGATTCTCGATCCTGACGTTCTNTCNCTAATTGTCGAGGGACATCACACGGACGGCTACGATACCGAAGACTTGCTGCCTCGAATATCGGCTCCCGTTTTGATGATACAAGGCGACCCTGAAAGAGGCGGCCTNCTAAACGACTCCGAAGCTCAGCGAATGCAGTCTCTACTGAGAGACTGCACCTTNGTGAAAATGCCNGGGTCAGGTCACGAGCCCCACAACCGCCAGACAGACAAATTTCTTGAGATTTTCAAAAGGTTTTTCGACGGTTCGTAATTTCGGCCTTCTCGTCGCCGCGCACGCCCAGGCGCCTGCGTTGAAATTTAAGATATGTGATGTGGCGCAGAATCCATATGTTCTTGATCAACTCNTNTCCATGCATATCTGATACCCTAAGCGGCAACTAAATCACGGAGGCGACAGAGCAATGAGAACCAACCTGATTCGACAGAAACTGGAAGCCGGAGAACCCACCCTCAGTACTCATATCCACAGCGTATGGCCCTCTGAGGTAGAAGCCCTCGGCCACACCGGAATGTACGACTATGTTGAGTTCGTGGCCGAGTACGGNCCTTCNGACCTGCACGACCTGGACAACTTGTGTCGGGCCGCCGAGCTTCACAATATGGGCAGCATGATCAAAATCGACCAGAGCNTCATGCCATTCCTGGCACAGCGAGGCATCGGGGCCGGNTTTGAAAGCGTGCTGTTCACCGATGTTCGAAGCATGGACGAGGTGCTTGAGTGCATCCAGGCCGCGCGACCTGATCACCCNGATCACGGCGGACTCTACGGCGTCGCTNCCCGCCGCAACTCTTTCATGGGCTACGGCGGGTCGCCGGAATACGTCGAGTCTGTGGCAGGCACGGTGCTGGCTTTCATGATCGAGAAGAAGGGCGCAGTCGATAATCTTGAAGAAATCTTGGAGCATCCGGCAGTCGAGATGGTGCAGTGGGGCGGAGCCGATTTCTCANTGAACATTGGCCGTCCACGCGAGACGACGCATCCTGAGGTGGTCGCGGCACAAGAGAAGACTTTCAAGACTTCCATCAAGATGGGCGTGCCTGCGAGGGCAGAAATTGGATCGGCTGACGAAACTAAAAAATATCTGGACTGGGGCGTTAGGCACTTNTCGGTAGGCACAGATATTTCCATTCTCTACTCATTNTGGCGCACAGAGGGCGAGAAGATACTCAGAGCTTTGGAAGGCGAATAGCCGTCACGGTTCGAGTAACAGCGCAATGAATCAAACGGCAGACGTAATTGTCGTCGGAGCCGGCGTGGTNGGATGCTCTGTCGCCTACTATCTCGCCTCCAGCGGCGCGAAAGTCGCGTTGGTGGAGCGTGAGGCCATAGGCAGCGGAGCGTCCGCCCANGCCACAGGCTCCCTCAGCATCCTGGGCGCGGAGTTCTCGCCCGGCGCGTCCTTCGAGCTTGCGCTTGCAGGGTACCGTCAGTTCATCGACCTGGTTCCTAGTTTGGAGTCAGAGACCGGCGCAAATCTGCTCTACCAACGTCGCGCATCTCTGAGACTCGCGCTTGACGAGGACGAAGTAGTCCTCATCAAAGCGATGATGGAGTGGCAGCAGCAGTCGGCGCGTATCAGATGGATCGACGGCGATGAGGTTAGACGCATCGAACCGCGTTTGTCGCCTGACATTCGAGGGGCGGCAAATGAAGATGAATCCGCGCAATTGGATAGCTACCGCCTCAACCTCGCGCTGGCCCAGGGCGCGGAACGTCGCGGCGCAGAGATAGCCCTTCGGGAGGTCGTGGGCCTGTTGACTCACAACAACCGAGTCAATGGAGTGCGAACAACCGGAGTCGACATATCTGCTGACATGGTCGTCGTGGCTGCCGGAGAATGGAGTTCGGTGTTCGGAGGTTGGCTGGGTTTTCCGGTGCCGGTGCGGCCTCTGAAGGGCGAGAGGTTGATGCTTCGATACGACGGGCCGCCGTTGCCTGTCCTGATAAGCTCCCCAATGAGGGGACACATGATCAGCCGTCTGGACGGCCTGTTGAGTGTAGGAAGCACCGGAGGGCGAGATTACGACCAAACGGCCATGTTCGCGACCAGAGAGTCCCACATCCGCCCTACCGAGGCAGCGAAGCTGGAACTGCTTCAGAGAGCCATCGATGTGTTTCCGGCTTTGCAGGANGCGGAACTGGTGCAGCAACTTGCAGGCTCCCGTCCNCTGAGTCCTGATAGATTGCCGATACTCGGNCCGGTCCCTGGCTGGGATGGGATAATGTTGGCGACGGGCCACACGACNAAAGGCATCCATCTGGGGCCGATAACCGGACGCATCATATCCAATTGGATCCTCCAGGGACAGCCTGACGTCGATTTCGATATGAACCCGTTCCTGCCAGATAGATTCGCAGATATGACCCAGGCGGATTTCCAACTCAGCGGACAACGCGTGGAGGAGTGACCACGCGGTTCACGATGCCGAGCCGAAGTGAAGCATCTGGCCGAGTCCAGTGCGACTCTTATGTCACAGACGACGAGANTCGTCATCTGCGGATTCANAATGACAAGTCCTGACACTTGATCCCTGACAACCGATCCCCAGAGGAACCCCAAAATGAAAAAGATACTNGTGACCGGCGCGGCTGGGCAGATAGGCTCNGAGTTGGTCCCAGCCCTCCGAGAGNGGCACGGNGGCGAGAATGTCATCGCGGCCGGACACAGGACGGCCCTGCCTGCCGACGTTCAGGAGTCCGGCCCGTCCATNAAGCTGGATGTGACCAGCGCTGCCGAAGTAATGAAGGCCGTGGGCGAACTCGGTATTGAAACCATCTATCACATGAGCAGCATCCTGTCCGCGCTTGCTGAATCGAACCGCCAGATTGCCTACGCGGTTAACATCAACGGAACGTACAACATTCTGGAGGCGGCAGTCTCTCATAACGTCGGGNAAGTTATCATCCCAAGTTCCATCGCCGCTTTTGGCCCGGACACCCCCCAGGAGAACACGCCGAACGAGACCATTCAGCGTCCCAACACTCTTTATGGCATATCCAAGGTGTTTGGCGAGCATCTTGGCAACTACTATCATGAGAAGCTGGGACTCGACGTTCGCGGCCTGCGCCTGCCGGGAATCATAAGCTGGAANACCGAACCGACGGCAGGCACCACNGANTACGCCGTTGCCATCTTCTANGGGGCCATTCGAGAGAAAAAGTACACCTGCTACCTGGGACCACANACGCGCCTGCCCATGATGTATATGCCTGACTGCATCAAGTCCATAATNGATCTGGCNNAGGCCGACGGTTCGGGCCTCAAACATCACGCCGACTTCAANGTCGGAGCGGTCAGTTTCACTCCATCGGAGATTGCCGAGGCGGTGGCTGCCAGAGTCGAGGGATTCGAGATGGACTACNAGATCGACCCNATGCGACAGGCCATCGCCGACTCGTGGCCGGACTCTTTGGACGACACNGCNGCGCGAGAGGANTGGGGCTGGACCCCCTCATACGACCTGGACTCTATGAGCGACGATATGCTAAAAAACCTGAAGATNAAGCTTAGTGACGGAGGCTGAGAAATGAGACTCGAAGGCAAAGTGGCGATTATCAGCGGCGGGGCGCGAGGGATGGGCGCGGCAGAGGCCAAATTGTTCGCTCGCGAGGGCGCAAAAGTCATCATTTGTGACGTTCTGGAAGACGAAGGCCGACAGACCGAGGCCGAAATCAACGAAGTCGGCGGCGACGCGGTGTTCGTCAAGCTGGATGTTACNAGCCAGNACGAATGGGAAAATGCTGTNAACACGGCGATCGAACGCTTCGGCAAATTGGATATTCTCGTTAATAACGCAGGCATCATCGTGCAGTCAACCATCGAGGACATGACTGTCGAGTTGTGGGACAAAGTGATGGACGTGAACGCCAAAGGCGTGTTCTTGGGCACAAAGACCGCGATACCTCACATGAAAGAGGCGGGCGGCGGCTCGATAGTCAACATATCATCCATCAGCGGCATTGTCGGTCAGGACAACGTGAACGCCGGATACAACGCCTCTAAAGGCGCGGTTCGGATATTCACGAAAGCCGCCGCTGTTCAGTACGCGAAAGAGAACATCAGGGTCAACTCCATACATCCGGGCCCAATTGCGACGCCCATGACCGCAGAAGGCAGGGCCGATCCCGAACGAGTCGCGCTGACTGCTGAGCGGACGCCTTTGGGCAGGTACGGCGAACCCGAAGAGGTCGCCAACGCAGTGCTGTTCCTTGCCTCAGACGAGGCGTCCTACGTGACTGGATCCGAGATTGTGGTTGACGGCGGCTACACCGCTCAGTAGCTGTCGGATGTCAGCAATCAGCTTTCAAACCGACAGGAAGTTATGACGCCAATCAAAGACACCACGATGCAAGAATTAATCGCCCGCTATCCGGTGATTCTCTTCGATTCGTTCGGAGTGCTGGCAAGCTCCAACGCCGTGCTGCCCGGAGCCGTGGAGCTTATCGCCAACCTGAACGCGACCGGCAAAACGTACTTCGTGCTTACGAACGACGCCTCGGCCCTGCCGGAGTCCAGGTCTGAGAATTACGCCAAGCTCGCCCTGAACATCAAACCGGAGCAGATTATCACCTCCGGGAGCCTGCTAAGTCGGTATTTCGCCGACGAGCATCTTCAGGGATTGCGATGCGTAATTCTGGGGCCGGAGGACAGCGTCCGTTACGTCCAGATTGCAGGCGGCGAAGTCGTGCCAATCGGAGCGGATTTCGACGCGGTGGTCATCGGAGACCAGTCGGGGTTCCCATTTTTGGAGACGATGGATCAGGTGATGACCGACCTGTTTCGTAAGACCGACAATGGCGAGAACGTCCGTCTAATACTTCCCAACCCGGACCTCATCTATCCCGACGGCGACGGTTTCGGTTTCGCCAGCGCCAGCATTGCTATGCTGTTGGAGTCGGCTCTGAAGCTCCGATATCCAGAGCGAGATGACCTGCATTTCATCCGCTTAGGCAAGCCCCACGAAGCGATCTTCGCCGAAGCCCTTCGACGCTCAGGGACTCGCGATATGGTGATGATTGGAGACCAATTGGAAACCGACATCAAAGGAGCAAATGACTTTGGCCTGGACTCGGTTCTGGTGGGCACGGGAATCGCGGCGCTCGACCTGTCCTGGGCGCCTGAGTTTATGAGGCCAACCTACACGCTGCGGTCGCTGTGATCTGAAAATGCCGACGGATGAGATGATGCCGCCGTTCGTTCACTTTCAGTTATAGATTGCAGTCTCGCCGCCATCGAGGTAGATGATCTGGCCGGTCATCCAGTCGGATGCCGGGCTGGCCAGGTAGACGGCCAGCAACCCGAGGTCTCGCAGGTTGGTCAGTCTTCCCAGAGGGATGTTTGATACCGCTTCTTGGTACTTTCCTGGAACGTCCAGGCCGTCCTCTGTCATCTCGGTTACGAACCATCCAGGACCTATGGCATTTACGTTGATATTGAACTGGCCCCACTCATTGGCAAGCGTTTTTGTCAGCATCTTCATGCCGGCCTTGCTGACCTGATAGGCCGAACCGTAAGGCTCGGCGAGGATGGCGCTCGTGGAAGATATGTTGATGATCTTGCCTGAACGCCGCTCCAACATCTGAGGCGCGACGGCGCGGCTGACGTACATGCAACTACTCAAGTTGGTGTCGATGACCCTGTGCCAAGTATCGTCGGCTAGCCTTCGAGAGGCTTGCGAATTTGCTTCGCCGTCGGGCAGCGGCACGAGTGGCCCGCCTCCGGAGATTCCGGCGTTGTTGACCAGGATGTCGATGCGGGCCAACGATTCAGTTGCCTGAGACACCATGTCGTCAACCTGCTGGGAGTCGGAGACGTCGGCCTGTATCGGGACTGCGCGACGGCCCAGCCCCCTGATCTCGTCGGCGGTCTCCTCGATGCGGTCGAGCCGTCGAGCGGCGACTGCCACATCCGCGCCTGCCTCGGCAAGCACGAGGGCGATCTCTTTCCCGATGCCGCTGGACGCTCCGGTCACCAGCGCCGTTTTGCCTTCCAGGTTGAAATCAGAGAGCATCGTGAGTTCTCCACTTTAGTCTGGGGTTGACCCGGACCGCTTAATCCGACACCTGAACGCCTGACAACTTAGCCCGGCTGTTCAAGCTCCATCGGGTTATAGCAGGCCAGCAAGTGCCGCTCTTCGACTTCGAGCAGCTTGGGGCGAGGGCTGGTGCGGCACTCTGCTGTGGCTTTCAGGCATCTGTGCAGGAACGGGCATTGATCGGGCGGATCCAGCATTATTGGAGGCGCGCCTGGCAGCGGCTTCAGGGATTGGTCGGGTGAGTCAATCCTAGGCAGAGCTTGGAACAGTCCCCAGGTGTAGGGGTGCATGTGTCGCCGGTACAGCGTCAAAGTGTCCGCGTATTCTACGATTGAACCGCCGTACATGACGGCCACCATCTCGGCCATCTGTGCGATGACACCCAGGTCGTGGGTGATCAGCATGATNGCGGTGCCGTTCTCCTCCCGTAGTCGTCTGAGCCGGTGGAGAATTTCGGCTTGCAGAGTGACATCCAGGTTGGATGTTGGCTCGTCAGCGATCAGAATGCGAGGCTTCAGAGCGACTCCGATTGCCAGCAGGACGCGCTGGGCCATGCCGCCNCTTAGCTGGAAAGGGTAGCGGTCCAGNATCTTGTTTGCATCGGGAATGCCCATCTCGGACAGCAGTTCGGNTGCAAATGCCCTCGCNTGACGTTTGGACATATCGGTATGCTCAANCATCAATTCCTCGACCTGTTTGCCAACTGAAATNACCGGATTCANNGCNGNGCCGGCGTCCTGGAAAATCAGCGAAATCTCTTTGCCNCGGATTTGTCGAAGCTGGGAGACAGGCATATTGAGAAGGTCTTTTCCATCGTATGTGATCTTTCCTTTGACCACGTCCCCCGGAAAGGGCACTAATTGGAGAATGGAAAGCGCCGTCATTGTCTTCCCAGAGCCGCTTTCGCCCACGACCCCTAACACTCGGTTCTCGTGGAGAGACAGCGAGATGCCATTGACAGCTTTAACTATTCCTTCGTTCGTAGAGAAATAAGTGTGGATGTCTTCAATTTCAAGCAGGGCTGGCATGTTGCCCTCTCCTCAACCTGTGGGACGGTTGATGGGCAGTCTCATATGGTGACAATTGGTCCTGAGCCAGGAGTTTGGCTGGACGCTCAGTGTTTATGAGCGCTAGTTCGATTACTAAGTACGATGGGACTGAACCGCCCGGACTTCAATTCTTCGATCATGTCATCCAGTCCGGTGATGTCGCGTTCAAACTCAGTTGCGAAGGTTCCTAGGTCTTCCAGGCGGTGGGCATCACTGGCTCCTGTGCCAGGAAGGTCGAACCACTTCGCCATCTCAAAAGAGAAGGCGTTTTCCTCCTCGGAGCCTCTGCTGTTCAGCACTTCCACTCCGTCGATAATGTCGAAAATGGTGTTTCGAGATGCGCGTTCTAGCATCTCATAGTAGGCTGCCTGGTCTGTGTCAGCCTGCTTTCGATAGGTGCGTCGATAGGGGTGGGCGACCACCATCGCGCCGCCTTCTTGCTCAACGTGCCGTTGGACAAAGGACGCACGGTGCATCCCGAATATGTAGTGCTTAAGACCATAAACTAACAAGTGACCATCTTCAGTAGTTACTTCGCAACCTGGGATTACGAGAAAATCGTGTCGCTTGGACAGGTCGTCGACTTCGGTGTGATCCCAGAACCCGTCGTGGTCGGTTATGCAAACGCCGTCGAGGCCGATTCGCTTTGCCTCCTCTATCAACTCGTCCGCCGTGATAAAACTGTCAACCGATGTTGGAAACGTGTGTGTGTGTATGTCTATTATCAAACGTGGTTCTCCGGGCCTCATCAAATTGAGATTCGCCATAGTTTGGCGCTTTGAAAATCCAAAGTCAAGTGAAGACTATACTTGAGTTGTATCGTATCAATAATACTGATACTCTATAGGCAGTAATATTCAGTCGCTAACACAGAACACGTCGCGATCTCAACGTATAGATCAAGGTGAATACGAGATGGTATTAAGGCCAGAAAACTTCACGGAACAGGCGCGAGAAGCCATAGGAGCTTCTCAGGAAATCTTGCGTCAACTACAGCATAGCCAATGGGATTCTGAACACATTTTAATGGCGCTTCTGGATCAGGACAAGGGCGTTGCAATCGACATTATGACCGAGATGGGCGTCTACGTGGACGGGATCAAAACCAAGCTCACCGCAATTCTTGGTAAGGNNCCCAANGTGNCGTCCCANACCAACCAGATATTTGNGACTCCNAGGGTCGAAGCGCTGCTGAACCGCTCGAAGGTTGAAGCAGNCCGGCTCGGCGANGATTTCATNGGCACCGAGCATCTATTNATCGCCCTCACTCAGGAAGANCAGGGCGGNGTGGCCGAGGTTNTGAAGCAGCACAACGTCGACACCGAGNGNGTCTATCAGGCCCTCCAGAANATCAGAGGCGACCACCGTTTGGACGATCCTCGCGCCGAGAACCGGTACCGCTCGCTGGAGCGCTTCAGCATCGATCTGACCCAACTCGCCAGGGATGGGAAGCTGGACCCGGTGGTCGGGCGCGAAATGGAAGTCGCCCGCGCCATGCAGACTCTGATCCGTCGCACCAAGAACAACCCTGTCATGATCGGCGGGGCCGGCGTTGGCAAGACTGCCATTGCTGAAGGGTTGGCCCAGGCCATTGTTGCCGGAAACGTGCCCGAAGAGTTGGCGGGCCGCCGGCTGTTGGCTCTGGACATGGGATCGCTGGTTGCGGGCGCCAAGTTCCGTGGCGAGTTCGAAGAGCGTCTCAAGGCCGTGATGGACGAGATCAAACAGGCTCAGGGCGAGATAATCCTGTTCATTGACGAGATACATACCGTGGTCGGCGCGGGCGCTGCTGAAGGGGCTATCGACGCCTCCAACCTGATGAAGCCTGCCCTTTCCAGGGGCGAGCTTCAGTGCCTGGGAGCCACTACCGAGGACGAGTACCGCCGATATATTGAGAAGGACGCGGCGCTGGAGCGCAGGTTCCAGCCGATTCTGGTAGAGGAGCCGGATAATGAAACAGCCGTGGACATGCTCAAGGCTTTGCGACCCAAGTACGAGGCCCACCACAATGTGAAAATCCTGGACGATGCCTTAGAGTCGGCAGTGCGCCTGAGTCAGCGTTACATCTCAGACCGCCTCCTGCCGGACAAGGCTGTTGACCTCATCGACGAGGCGGCAAGCAAGCTTAGGATGGACGCACAGGCGTTGCCCTCCGGGGAGATTCGAGAGCAAGAGGCCGAGTTGGACCGTCTACAGAGTGAGGAGCGTTCTGCGTCTCAGCGGGCGGACTACGAGCAGGCAGCCGAGTTACGCTCCGAGCGTCTGCGGATGCAGTTCGAATATGAACAGGCCTGCGCGGATTCGACTGGCAACGCCGGAGAAACCGAGGTCACATCCGAAAGTATAGGCAGTCTGATCGCCACCTGGACAGGCATCCCCGTCGACCGACTGCTGGAGAGCGAAGCTGAAAAGCTGCTGCACATGGAAGAACGGCTGCACGATCGCGTGATCGGTCAGGAGGCGGCAATCGTGGTCGTGTCCGACGCGGTGCGTCGCGCCAGGGCCAGCCTGAAGGACCCGAAGCGTCCCATTGGGAGCTTCATATTCCTGGGGCCGACCGGCGTTGGCAAGACCGAGCTTGCGCGGTCGTTAGCCGACTATCTGTTCGATGACGAGTCGAACATGGTGCGTATAGATATGTCCGAATACCAAGAGAAGCATACGGTTTCCAGGCTCATCGGAGCGCCTCCTGGATATGTGGGATTCGAGGAAGGTGGACAGCTAACCGAGGCTGTGCGTCGTCGCCCCTTCCGCGTGGTGCTGTTCGACGAAATCGAGAAGGCTCACCCGGACGTGTTCAACGTCCTACTCCAGATTTTGGAGGACGGTCGACTGACCGACGGCCACGGCAGGACGGTGGACTTCCGCAATACCTTGATTATCATGACCTCCAACTTGGGCACCGGACTGGAGAACAAGGGGCCTGTAGGCTTCTTGAGAGACGTCGACGTAGAGGAATCGAAGCGTCTGAGGGCCAGCGTCGACGATGCGTTGAAGCGGGCATTCAGGCCCGAGTTCCTGAACCGCATCGACGAAATTATTGTCTTCGACGCGCTGTCAAAAGACCAAATTCACGAGATAGTGGATCTGATGATAGTCGAAGTCGAGGAAAGGCTTGAGGAGCATGGCGTGACAATCGAACTCACTGGGGCGGCCAAAGACTGGTTGGCCGACGAGGGTTACGACAGCCAGTACGGAGCGCGTCCTCTTCGCAGGGCAATACAGCGGCACATCGAAAATCCGTTGTCCAAGCTCATTCTGGCTCAGGAGTTCTCAGAAGGCAGTCACATAATCGCCGACGCTGGCGACGACGGCCTGATTTTTAACAAAACGGAATCTCCGCGTGAGGCGCTTTTGGTGTAAGACCTGCAACTAGGTCTCGACTGACATTGACTAGAGTTCCGATCATCCGGGACTCTAGTCTTTTCATTTCCAGTCGTTGGCTGATATTCTGATAGTCAGAAACGTGGAAGAGCTTGAAGCAGATATTCATTCATGCCGCCGAAGAGACGTTGATTCTGCCGGCCATTGACGACTGGAAACCTGGGTTGGTTGTTATGAGACATGCACGAGTTAATATATGCTAGCTAACGTTGGAGAGTCCAAGTTCGTTGATATCGACGGCATCAACACCCATTACGTGGTGGCGGGCGAGGGCAGTCCGGTTTTGCTCGTTCACGGACTGGGCGCTTCGATGGTCGTGTGGCGAGAGAACGTCGCTG
>PAIW01000025.1 GCA_002710885.1 Chloroflexota bacterium
GATTCCGGGAGCCAATCCAGCGCTCAGCTTGTAGGCAGTCAGGCCAAAGCTAATTCCGCAAAAGACCTCGACTCAGCAATCGACTTTGACCTGGTGCTGTTCGCCAACGAAGAGCACCAGGCCGGCGAACAGATTTCTCTATCCGGGTTCGCCGGCGACCCTGTTGTGTTGAACTTCTGGTTCCCATCATGCCCGCCTTGCGTGGCTGAGATGCCCGACTTTGAATTGCTGCACCAGAAATTCAAGGGCGACGGTCTCAAGGTCATCGGCGTCGAACTTCTAGGGTTGGATTCTGTCGAGGATGGACAGACATTCGTTGAAAGGCTGAACGTCAAATACATGCTCGGCCCTGACCAAACCACCGACGATTCCGGCCAGATCGTGATGGCCTACAAGATCACCGGGTTCCCAACGACAATATTCATTGACCGCGACCAGAACATCGCCAGAAAGTGGACAGGAGCGCTGAATCTGGAGAAGCTCGAAGAACTTACACTAGCCATCATGAATTGATCACATATCCTTATGCCACGCTCTCTTTTAAGGACAGGTTTCGACCTATCCTCAATTTCGTTCGAGGCCATGTCAATTACCCGACCGACTTTCGTATTGCTCGGGTGTGTACAATAATCCGTAGCAAAATGCGAGTTGGGTGCTAACGAAAGAAATGAGCGTTAACGACCTGTTCCTGCTTATCGTGCTGTGGGCGCATCTGGTGTCAGCGACCGCGTGGGTGGGCGGCAGTATCTTTTACTTGTTCGTCCTTCGCCCCGCGCTTCGTAAATCGGCTGAGCGCGGGCGTGAGATAAACATCGCGGCAGCGGATGAATTCCGAGCGATGGTCGACACTGCGATCTTCGTGCTGTTAGCCACCGGAATAATTTTGACCTTCAATCGACTAACGCCTGGAGTGATCGGCGTTCAGTACGCACTTGTTCTCGCCGTCAAAATCGCCTTATCCGTTTGGATGTTCATACTAGCCAGAGACCGACGCCGAAGGACGGCGCTGTCTGAGTTGCACCGAGAGCGCCCAACGCCTCCCTCCGGGCCGTTACGGAATGTTTTGAGGGCATTGTCCGGCTACAACACACTCGTGATACTGGGGTTAGTTGTGTTCCTTCTGGCTGATGCGCTCGACGTCATTTTTGAGTCCGCACTGAACAGTCAATAATTCTGATCTGGTGTCTGAGCCACCGCATGAGTCAGCAAGAAACCGCGAACCGATCCAGTTTCATCGGTCAGTTATCGACCACCTCCGCAATCACCAAGCGATAGCCAAGATCAAGGACAAGCATACGCGACAAATATCTGTTCCTTCGCTCCCATATTCCTATTTCAAGGTTGCTGCGAAGGCGCGCAACTCCAGACTCCAAATCTGCGTCAGAGATCATGGAAAAGAGCGAGATCGCGCCTCGGACGTTAGCGTCCGAGTAGGTGTGGGGACGCCGCCAATATGCTCCCAGGAATCCGTCGATTCAATCGTGAGGCTTAGGAACTGGCACGACNTCGACAGGATTTAACATTTGTCGGAAGCTTTCGACGGNCCACATTACTTGACGATCAATATCCNCGATTCCTGGAAAAAAAACGTCAATTAGCCAAAGATTCGGTTTTCTAACGATCAAACTCATTGAACGCTGAGNGCTGTATTACCATAGAGGCTAGAATGGCTCCAACTATAATTTCGACTGACGAAGGCGTCAAATTAAAGCCTGGTTGTTACAGGCTGTTCAGCAACCGGCNTGTTGCGATAGAATCTCTCATACTCAACGCGAGGCGAATAAACTCATGAAACGTGATTTATTGGATATACTCAGGTGCCCAATTTGCCGTGGAACGTTGGGGCTTGAGGCGACTAAAGAAGAAGGGGATGAGATTGTCGAAGGTAGCTTGCGTTGCGCGTCATGTAGCGAGACCTACGCGATTGAAGACACCATCCCCAACATGCTACCTCCCTCCATGAGGGACTGATTCCAAGCCCGCAGCGTCATAACAATCCGCCGCGGTTCATCAGGCAGGCGAGAAAGCAGCTCCGCGATCGATACTCCCAGCCCCGGATGAACGAGGCGTGGCCCAAATTCGGCCAACGGAACCAAAGCAAATGACCGCTCGGCAAGCCTCGGATGCGGGACGGCAAGCGGTGGCGTGTCGATCACCAAACTGCCAAACACCAGAATGTCTACGTCCAGTGTTCTGGGCGCGTTCACAAACGTCCTATGGCGCCCAACCGCATACTCGATCTTGCGGATAGCGTCCATCACCTCGAACGGATTAGCGCGAGTTCGCAGACGACATGCCGCGTTGAAGAATCCGGGCTGTATTGAGAAGCCCAACGGCGTTGTCTCGTAAATCGACGACACTTCAACANTGCCCAACTGTTCAGATATTAAAGCAACGCCTCTTGTCAGGTTATACACTTTGTCGCCCAGGTTAGAACCCAATCCCAGGTAAACGTGGTTTATCAATCGAACCTCCAATCGACTATCGCACCAGACGCCTCAACCAAGCGGCAATGAGGTCCACTCCCAACACCAGCAAAAGGTAGCACATCAAGAACAGCATAACCTTATCGTACTGGAAGAAACTCATGCCAAGCCGAAACTCACGTCCCAACCCTCCGGCGGCCACGAAACCCACTACGATGGTCGTGCGTATGACCACCTCCCATCGGTACAGCATGTAGGTTAAAAATTGTGGCAATAACTGGGGAAGAACGCCGTACAGTAGCATCTGCAAGTTGCTAGCCCCAGCGGTCCTGAGCGCACGCGCTGGTCTCGGATCGAGGTCTTCGACGACCTCGGCAGACAGCTTGCCCAGTATCCCATAGTTGTGCAATCCCAAAGCGATCGCGCCGGGCAAAATACCTGGCGAAAAAACGAACACGATCAGCATGGCCCATAGCAGTTCAGGAACACCGCGTGTGAACACAAACACTCCCCGCATTAAAAAGAAACCCGCGCAGCCTATCGCCGATCGGTTTCCTGAAAGCTCTCCGAAGGCCACGTTCCGCGCAGCAGGCAAGAACGTAAGCAAAACAGCCAGGGCCGCAAATCCGATGGCAAGAACGCTCATTGCTATGGTATCTAGGGATAACCACAACGCATCACGCCATGAAGCGAAATCAAGGAACGCCGGCGTCCGTTCTGTCCCTCTGCCCAACAACTGCCCGATAAATTCCGCGACTCCAGCCCAGGTTCCAGCCATGAACAGTTCTGAGAAACCACTTTTGCCTCCCCAGAGGATTGANGCCCATGACACGACCGCCAAAGCGATAAATCCCAGGAACGACGCCATTGGCACGCTGATCCCAAGTTTTG
Organism: Chloroflexota bacterium; assembly: GCA_002710885.1. Next base: position 3,318 of record PAIW01000025.1, read on the forward strand.
CAACTTTCTGAAAATCGAGTGTCGGATCATGTACGGTCATCGAGTCAGGTTCCTTCGAACGACGCTGCTCCAAACGTCGATCGCCACGATCACTGCTACCAACAAATACATCAGAGTCCAGACCTGGTCGTACAGCAGGTCATCCATAGACAGTTGAATCTGATAACCCAGGCCTTGTATTCCCACGAAACTGAGTATCGCCGCAGACCTGACTCCGCATTCGAAGCGGTAGAACGTGTAACTCAACATATCAGGCATAGCCATCGGAATCCGCCCATAGGCCAGAGTTTTGAACTCCGACGCTCCTGAAGCCCGAAGCGCTCTCAGAGGATTTTGAGGGACGTCGTTCAAAAAGTCGCCGTACAGTCGGCCCAAAATTCCACTGTACGGCAGAGCCAATGCGAGAATCGCGGCCATCGGCGACAACCCAAATGCCACAACAAACAGCCATGCCCAAACCAATTCGTGGATCGAGCGCAAGAACGCCAGCACAAACCTGGCTGCCGCCACCGTAGAGGTTCGCAGCCATCCCTCGCTGAACAACACGCCAGAGGCCGCAATACCCAATGGCACGCCTATTCCGACGGCCAGCGTCACTCCCGTGACTGCGAACGTCAGCGTATTCCAGGTGGCCTCCAGGGCTAACGCTAAGAATTTCGGTGAGAGCTCCGGGGTGAACATACCTCCGAATATTCTGACCGCATACGACACGCCCCCAGAGTGTAAAAGTCCTCCGGTCCAGTCCACGGACAAAAGGCTCAATCCCAGCGCAGCTGCCAGGATAAGCGTCAGAAGACCACGGCCTTCCCGAAATTTACTCCTGGACGACGCTCTCACGTTCCAATCCTTCCAGTTCGTACAAGCCACCCAGAAGCTCAGGCGACACGAAGGCCACTGGCAGGTCGAACTGCTTTTCGCCGTTCCTCAGTCCAATCACACGGTTGAAATACTGATGGGCAAGATCGGTGGAATGGATGCTGGCGACAAAGGTTTTGTTCGACTCTCGCGCGATTTTAGCCAGCAAATCGATAAGGTCGGTGGCGCGAGCAGGATCCAGAGAGGCCACTGGCTCGTCGGCAATAATCACCTCTGGGTCCTGCACGAGAAGCCTTGCGATGGCGACCCTCTGCTGCTCGCCGCCAGACAGCCGCGACGTCCGTTCGCGGATTCGGTCTACTAAGCCTACCTGCTCCAGCGCCCCGACGGCCAGCGTCTGGTTTTTGGGAGACACGAGGGACATCAGAGACTGGAGAATGCCCCACTGGCCCAGACGACCAGCCAGAACGTTGTGCATAACGCTGAGATGGGGAACGAGATCATATTGCTGGTGGATGACCCCGACAAGGCTCGATAATTCTCTGCCCGGCTTCATCTCCGAGAGGCGATGATCGTTGAGGAAGATGTCGCCGGAATCGGGTTGAATCACGCCGCCCATCAAGTGAAGCAGAGTCGTCTTGCCACTGCCGCTGGGGCCGACGATTGCGACAGCCTCGCCAACGTTGATCTCAAACGATGTCGCATAAAGGGCCATTCTGCCTGGGTAGGACTTGGACACTTGGTCAAGCCTAATGGCCCGCTGTTGTTCGTTAGATGCCGCCATTAATTTTGTATGATTCCGAGGGATTTTGCCACATCTTCAATGGCCTGATAATTTTCGTTTTGCGACTCGATGAACGAGTCGGTTGAGAAAAGGTCAAGGACGTCCTGGTCGCTACCGTCCAGGGATACCAACGCATTCTGTACCCTGAGGGTGAATCCGTCGCCGAACTCAGCGTCCAAGTCGCCTCGGACCGTCCAGTTGTAGTCGAAATATGATGGTGTCACGAAAAACACCCGCGCCCTGGAAACATCCACCCTGCCTTCCTCAACTGCCTCGTCCCAAACGGCTTCATTCAGCACACCAGCTTGGAATGCCCCGCTCTCAACTAACGCCCAGGTTTTGTCGTGGGAGCCTGAGAAGTTGGCGTTTCCGGCAAAGTCGGTCTCTGGGTCAACTCCTGCCTCAAGCAAGAAATGACGAGGCATGAGATGCCCCGAAGTGGAACTTTCGCTGCCAAAGGTGAATGTCAGTCCATTCAGGTCTTCGAGGATCGTAACGTCAAGTCCTGACTGCACAATGAACTTGGAGTGGAATTCGGTGTCGCGCGGGCGTTGCGCCAGAGCCAACGAGCCAGGCGAAGCGAGTCGCGCCTGAACTCCGGTCAGCCCGCCGAACCACGCCATCTGTATGTCACCCCGATTGAAGGAAGTCACAGTCGCGGCATAATTAACTGTAGGAACATACTTTACCGTCAAACCTAATTCTTGGCTGAGATAGTCGGTCAGGATGTGATATTTCTGGGCCAGAGTCGACGCGTTTTGATCTGGAATGCCTGCGATGCGAAACACCTTCTCATTTCCGGAGTCACCACAAGCCGATAAAACGAATCCTAAGACCACCACGCCCAACGACACCCAGAGCCTAACAACGGACATCTATGCTAACCGCCTCGCATTTTAATATAAAGTATTTTAATGCACGTCATAAATTAGGTCAATGGCGAAAATCATGGGAATCGGCATTTAATGTTGTTGCCTGGGACGGCACCAGTTGAAGGAAGCAGGGACAGGTTGTCACACACGTCCCTGCAACGACCGTCTGATTGACTTCGAGATTACCTAGTCGGTGAAACCCTCGTAAAGCTTGCTCTGGGACATGTCGACAACCTGATAAGGTAGTCCGCTCGCGGCGGCGGTGCGCTGGCCTTCTTGGGTAACCAACAAAGTGCCGCCTGAGCCAACCGGCTGCCCCTTATACATGATGAGTTTTCCCGCCACAAGGCTCATCTCAGGCTGATTGCGCTCCGGATCCAAGACTGTCACGTCTGCGTCCGCGCCTTCCGAGAAATGGCCCTTGTTATGCAGGCCCAGCATCTTTGCGGCGTTCCACGACAGCTTCTCGGCCATCTCAAGGGGGGTCAGGGCGTTGAATCCCACCAGTGCCATCGCAGACTGGATGGCGACGTTCCGAGGGTGGGAGCCGCCGTCAGTGCTGATCGCGTCAACGATGAAATCCTCGGACTCGTTTTTGGCAGTGGTCAGTCGAAATGCCGAAGTTGGCAAATTAACTGGAAAACTCATTCCGACGTTGGATTTGGCCTCGTCGAACATCTTCAATGCCTCTGCGCCACTGGCATAGTAAACTTGGCCACCCTTCTGCGCCACAACCGAGCCGTATCCGTCAGTGATCGCCTGCCTCATCCCCTCGATGGACAATTCGTATCCACGGAGTGCCAGACAGTTGCGCGGCACATCGGCCATGACCTGCCCATCCTCGTCACAGCGTCCGCTGGTTCCATTTTGGATGGCATGGTACGCTTCAGAGTTCAGTTGTCCTCGCATAGATTCCAGAATCTGCAAAGTCTCGTCGCACTCATCATCAGCGTCGTTAATAACGCCTCGACAGTAGGAGTTCACATGGCAAACGTGGAGTCTTCCTTTGCCCACCAACTTCGGAATTTCCCGAACGCCGTCAATCTGACTACCGGTGTCGGTTGTGCCCAGATGAAAGGCGACGTAGGCTCGACGCTCGTTGCAAGCAGCGATGATGTCTGCGCTATCTTCCGGTGTAAACGGATGGTATCCGCCGAGAATCTTTACGCCTAGACACCCCTGTCGAAGTGCATTATCAACGATGCTTCCCATCGTGCGATAGGACAGCTTGCCTGTGGGAATAGTCAATCCGGGGATTAGAGCGAACTGGCCTGCTACGTTCAGCCCTGCGCCTCTGCGTTTAATGCCGTCGATCAATGTAGGCCCGGTGCCGCCCATATCCAGAACCGTCGTCGTTCCTGCTCGCGCCAACATACCGTAGCCTAAAGCGGGGTCCCAGTTTCGAGACAGTCCGGCGACGTGGGCATGGGTGTCGATCTGTCCGGGCATGACCCACATGCGGTCGACGTCGATAACCTCATCGGCAGTTTCGGGGTCCAATTCAGGCTCGACTCTCACGATTTTGCCGTCGGTGATTCCAACATCTGCACGCCCTTCGCGACCGTTCTTGGGGTCTAGAACCGTGCCCCCAGCCAGTATCAGGTTATGTCTCGCCATAGTCCTCACTCATATAGAAAATACCGGCGTCGAAAAGACATCTAACGCAGGCAGAACATATAGTACACTACGGGCGCAGCCCGGTAGTACTCGAGCGTGGAATCGCGCAGATTCACCTGATTGGGCATCGAAGGGTTCATGAAACGCGAAATGATAATCTCTCGAACCACGATCGGATGAGGCCCCTACGCCGTCGAATAGAGAATTAGGGTAACTCCTCGATGCCCGATTCACTGGCAACGGTCACCAAAACCCAGATGGATATCTAAGACTACCTACGAAGCCTGGGCTAAGTTCGTCGAGCGTTTCAAGATCTGGATTCCACCTGCTTTTACTACGTCGTTCTGTCGTCTGACGAGCACTGGTCTGCTAAGCATTCTGAACACCCGCGAGGTCTTAACTCTCTAGAGCGAGCGTACAGTCTAGACATAAACGTGCGCCACGCCGCTTTGCCCCGCCTGAGCAACAGATTCGAGACCGCTGATGGCGTCGCGCTGGTTTATGATTGGGTTCCAGGCGAGAACCTATCCGAGGGCAGTCGGTATTCCGCAGCCCGGTTTCGAGTCGATCTGACGATTTGAAGAGTCCGTTTTTGGTCGTCGCCAGTTGATGATATCGTCCAATCATTGAACACGATATTCGATGAGCCACTCACATTGGCGGATCGAGGTTACGTCGTTGTTGACCTTTACGCCGGCTGCATCATCTATGACTCCGACGCTTCGAACACCTACGTGTTCGACCTGGATGAATATCGAACCGGTCCATTCATTCTGGACGCTAACCGGCTTCCCGGTTCACCGCGGTTCATGACCCTGGAAGAATGGAACAAAGGCGCAATAATCGACCAGGTAACCAACGTGTTCACGCTCGGGCGCACCGTCGCAGAATTTCTGGGAAGAGGCGCTACTTCAGTCGACGCATGGTTGGGGACGGATCCCATGGGTTTGGTAACACCAAAGGCTACTTCTGGAAACCGCTCAGCGCGACACCAGTCCGTTCAAGAGTTCGTCGAGGACTGGCAATCCGTCGACTAAGTGGCGCATCTCTCTCCGAGTATTGATTGCCGCAGCCTAATCACCGGGCACTGGCGCTGGGACTGATGGCATGCCCGTGGCGGGAGGATCATCGAACGGCGCATCGAATAAATCTGGCACCTGTTCTTCGTCAATCGTCTCGTGTTCCAGGAGGTAATCAGAGATGTGGTCCAGCCTGACTTTCTCTTCCGTGAGAATGCGCTTGGCGGTGTCGTAGGCGGTTTGAATGAGACGGCGAACCTCTTCGTCGATGGCTTTGGCAATTCTGTCGCTATAATCTCTCTGCTCAGAGATTTCTCGGCCCAAGAACACCATCTCTTCGCGCTTGCCAAATGTCCTCGGTCCTAGCTTCTTGCTCATCCCGTAGCGTGTCACCATCATCTGGGCGATGTTTGTCGCCTGTTCGAGGTCATTGCTAGCACCGGTGGTGATCTCGCCGAACACCAACTCTTCAGCAACTCTGCCGCCCATAGCCATGGCCAGTCTAGCCTCAAGCTGATTACGCGTGATTAGGCTTCTGTCCTCTGTGGGTATCGTCTTGGTGAACCCACCTGAATGGCCTCTAGCGACGATGGTGACCTTCGCCACTGGGTCGGCTTCCGGCAGCATGTGAGCGACCAGAGCATGGCCTGATTCGTGGTAGGCGGTCATTCGCTTTTCTCGGTCGTTGATACGGCGGGTCTTTCGCGCAGGGCCAGCCGTCACTCGGTCTATAGATTCGTAAAATTCTTGGGGTCCGATCTCTTTCTGGTTCTGTCTAGCGGCCAGGATAGCTGATTCGTTCACCAAGTTTGCCAGATCGGCGCCGCTGAATCCCACCGTTTGGCGCGCAACCAATTCGAGGTCCACGTCTGCGCTCAGAGGCTTACCCTTGGAGTGAACCTCAAGAATCTGCTTGCGCCCACGTATATCTGGATTGTCCAACGTCACCCGTCGGTCAAATCGTCCAGGTCTCAACAGTGCAGGGTCCAGAATGTCAGGTCGGTTTGTCGCCGCCAGGACGATTACATTGGTCCCTGTTTCGAAACCATCCATCTCCACAAGAATCTGGTTCAACGTCTGTTCGCGCTCGTCATGGCCTCCGCCAAGTCCTGCTCCCCGATGCCGTCCCACAGCGTCAATCTCATCCACGAACACTATGCACGGTGAGTTGCGTTTGGCCTGGTCGAACAAGTCTCGCACACGGCTGGCTCCAACGCCAACGAACATCTCCACAAACTCAGAGCCGGAGATGGAGAAGAAGGGAACACCTGCCTCGCCTGACACGGCTCTTGCCATCAGGGTTTTGCCAGTCCCGGGAGGGCCGACGAGCAGAACGCCCTTGGGAATCTTGGCTCCCAGTGCAAGGAATCGTTCCGGAAACTTGAGGAACTCGACTACTTCCAAAAGCTCCTCTTTGGCCTCCTCGACGCCGGCGACATCGTCGAAGCTAACCGTCGGGCTGTTGCCCGTAGCCACCCTGGCCCGACTGCGTCCAAAGCTGAATGTTTGGCTAGAGTTGCCCTGCGCCTGCCGGATCATAAACAACAGTATGGCGCCGAAGAAAATCAAAGGCAGGAAGTTGAACAAAATTCCCAAAAGGCTGGAAAGTCCACCGGAGCCTTTGACGACTATTTCAATATCCGTGGTGAGGGGATCAACGCCAGCCTGTTCCAGGAGTTCGACAACGCTGGCCTCGGCCTCCTTGCGGGAGGTAAGTGCTTCGCCGCTGACCGTGAGGATATCCAGCTCGTTGCCACGTATCTCGATAACGGCCAAATCGCCTCGCGCGGCCAATGACACGACTTCGTTAATCGAAATCTCCTGCGAACCGCCAACGGAATCAGAAAACAGCGTGAACACAATGGCCGTTATTGCCACGATAATCAGCAGGTAAATCAGGCTTCTTCGCATTGATCGCCCGTCCATTTGTCACACAACTCCTTGTGTTGGAAACTCCGATATCCAAACTATCGAAGAATAGTCGACGCCGCCACGGTTGACGGGTATTGTTTAGCGGTGTTTGGGGACGCTGCCAGTATAGCAGATCGACATTCGGATCAATGAGTCGAAGCCGGGTAATCGCGATGTTTTTCGGAGAGCAACAGAGTTGCCTCTAGGCCATTTCACGTCCGCCATTCCAATCTCGTTGACACCGACACGGCCACCAATTACGATGCCGTCTGGATCACAGGCACGATGAAATTCATCTTCAACAAGATAAACGCGCTCCGAAGCGCAATAGACAGAATTGGATGACTCTATGCCTTCTTCTGGCAACTTCGATCGCACCTCCCTTTTTGAAACACATCAGCGGCTGGACGCTCGCATCGTGGAGTTCGCGGGCTGGGAGATGCCGATTCAATATGGCGGCATCCTGGAGGAGGTGAGCCAGGTCCGCTCCAACACCGGCTTGTTCGACGTGTCCCACATGGGTAGGCTAGAGATCGAGGGGCCGGATGCGGCAATGATGTTGGACCGCGTGCTGAGCGTTAACGTCCCGAAACTCAGGCAGGGACGCGCCCGATACAACGTTATCTGCGACGAAAATGGCGGCATAATCGACGACTGCATTATATATCGGCGAGCCGCCGAGAAATTCTTGCTCATACCCAATGCGTCCAACACCCAGCCTGTCGTGAAATGGCTCGAACGTTGGACCCCTGACGATGCCCAGCTCACGATAACGAACGTCACAACCCAGACCGCCATGATCGCCTGTCAGGGCCCGAATTCGGTGGAATACCTCCAAAAACTGACCGAGACCGACCTGTCGGTAGTGCGCCCATTCAGAGCAATTGACGCTCAGGTATTGGGGCACGATTCATTTTTGGCGCGGACAGGGTACACCGGCGAGGACGGGTTTGAGATAATCCTTCCCGCCGAAGCCGCATCAGACGTATGGGGAGGCCTCATGGACCTGGGCGCGGCGGCATGTGGTCTCGGCGCCCGCGACGTACTGAGGCTGGAGGCGGGCTTGCTCCTGCACGGCAACGATATGGACACCTCGATCAACCCTTACGAAGCCGGGTTGGATAATTTCGTCGATCCCGATAGAGATGACTACCTGGCCGGCCAGATACTGAGGAAGATCAGAGACGAAGGCCCGAGCCGAAAACTGGCGGCGTTCAGCATGATCGGTAGAGGGATACCTAGGCACGGATACGCCATATCCGATGGACAGAACGCCATCGGCGAGGTCTCAAGCGGAGGCCCATCTCCCACGCTTGACATGAATATAGGTATGGGCTATGTTCCTATCGAATATTCGACCCCAGGCTCCACGATATTCATCGAGATCCGCGGGCGTCCGGTCGAAGCCAAAGTAACCGCACTTCCCTTCTACACACGGAGACGCGACGCATGAACCCCCCAGACTTGAAATACTCAAAGGAACACGAATGGGTCAGGAGCGAATCTGACTCGGTTGTCGTGATGGGCATCACCGAGTTCGCTCAGGACAGCCTGGGCGACGTGGTGTTCGTCGAGATACCCGATGTGGACGCCGAACTGACCCAGGGCGAGAAGATGGGCGAGATCGAATCGGTCAAGGCGGTGTCCGACCTGTACTCACCGGTCAGTGGCAAGGTCATTAAGCGCAACGAATCGCTAATCGACAATCCCGAACTGGTTAATGAAGGCCCTTTCGAGCAGGGTTGGATGTTGAAGGTGGAAATCAAAGACTGCTCTGAATTGGACAACCTGCTCTCTGTAGAGGACTATAACTCGTTCCTCAAATCTGGAGCCTGATCGCAATATGTCAGACAATGACTACCAGTCTCCGTACACTCCCAACACCGACCATGACCGACAACAGATGCTTGAAGCCATCGGCGTAAGCTCTGTCGAAGAATTGTTCAAAGACATACCCGAAGGTTACACAACCGATTCTCTAGATCTGCCTCCGGCGCTCTCGGAACCGGAATTGATGGCCCATGCACAGGAGTTAGCCGCAAGCAACATGGTTCCCGGCGATTACGCCTGCTTCCTGGGAGCGGGGGTCTATCGCCACCACATTCCGGCTGTGGTCAGACAGATTACTGGCCGCAGCGAATTCATGACTGCCTACACGCCCTACCAGCCTGAAGTCTCCCAGGGAACCCTTCAGACAGCCTACGAATTCCAGACGTTGGTTAGCCAGTTGACAGGCATGGAAGTCGCCAATCTTGGCATGTACGATGGCTCAACTTCGATGGCCGAAGCGGCGCTTATGTCGGCGCGGATCACCAAGTTTGACCGAATCTCGATAATGGACACAGTCTCGCCTCTGTACCGAGAAGTGCTGGACACCTACGCTCAGGCTCCCGGACTTAAAATTGACACTTTCACGAGCAGTCAGACCGAGTTGGAAGAAGGGACAGCCTGCCTGATCGTTCAGCAGCCCAACTTCTTTGGCTACATGGAGGATATGGCAGCGCTCTCAAAGCTAGCCCATGACAACGGCGCTTTGCTCATCGTGAGCTCAGATCCGATTTCGCTGGCGATGTTCAAGCCGCCTGGAGACTACGACGCCGACATAGTCGTGGGCGAGGGACAACCGATGGGCGTACCTCCGACATTCGGTGGCCCATTCGTGGGTCTGTTCGCCTGCAAGCAGGAATACATCCGCCAAATGCCTGGACGTATCGTCGGAAAAACCGTCGACACCAAGGATCGCACCGCCTACGTGCTGACGCTCCAGACACGTGAACAACACATCCGGCGTGAGCGTGCGACCTCCAACATCTGCACCGCCGTGGCCCTCATAGCGCTGATGTCCACGGTATATATGTCCTCCAATGGGAAACGAGGCATGCGACACGTAGCCGAGCTTTGCTATCACAAAGCCCACTACGCGGCCACACTCATCGACGCATTACCAGGTTATTCGGTAAAAACAGACGAGACATTCTTCCAAGAATTTGTTGTCGAATGCCCGTCGCCTCCCTCTGAATTAAACGAAAAATTATTAGGCTACAAGATCATCGGTGGACTGGACATCACTGCCCAGGTACCCAATGGTATGCTCGTGTGCGCCACCGAGGTCAACACGCGGGACGAGATCGAAAGACTGGCCGGCGCTCTAGCGGAAATCGGAACAGGCAAATGACATCCCTACTCGAAAAATTCGAGCTGAATCGTCGTAAACTTCTAATGGAGCGCAGTTCTCCCGGCAGGATCGGAACCACGCTGCTACCTCTGGACGTGCCGGAGTCCGAATTGCCCGATGCCGAAATTCTCCGGGAAGAACTTGAGATGCCGGAGGTAAGCGAGGGCGATCTGGTAAGGTACTTCTCCCAGATCAGCCAGTTCAACTTCTCCATCGACCACAATTTCTACCCGCTTGGCTCTTGCACTATGAAGTACAACCCCAAGCTGAACGACGAAGTTGCGTCCCTTCCGGGCCTTGCCCAGATTCACCCGCTCCAACCAGAATCTACGGTTCAGGGGGCCATCAAACTATTATGGGAACTACAGGAGCGACTAGCCGAAATCACAGGCCTGGCGGGAGTGTCCCTGGCGCCGATGGCCGGCGCTGACGGCGAGCTTGCAGGGATGCTCATGGCCCGCGCTTATCATCTGAAACGGGGAGACACCCAAAGAAAGAAAGTTCTGATCCCTGACAGCGCCCACGGGACCAACCCCGCCTCCGCGGCAATGGCTGGTTTCGATGTTGTGTCCCTTCCATCGGACGCCGACGGCAACACCGATCTGAACGCCCTGAGAGCCGCTGCGGACGACGAGCTTGCGGCTCTCATGATCACATTGCCAAGCACGCTTGGGCTGTTTGACAGGAACATTCTTGAAGTCAATCAGATCGTGCGGGATGCCGGAGGCATCGTGTACGGAGACGGCGCGAACCTCAACGCGATCGTCGGTCGTGTCAGGCTGGGCGATTTGGGTTTCGACGTCATACATTCCAATTTACACAAAACCTTCACACAACCCCACGGAGGCGGGGGTCCAGGCTCCGGTCCGGTAATCGCTGGCGACAGGTTGGTTGATTATCTTCCTCTGCCTATCGCAACACGCACCAGCGCTGATAACAACGAATATTTTTCTCTGGGAACGCCACCCAACACCATCGGTCGCATGGGCGCGTTCCACGGCAACTTCGGGGCATTGGTCCGCGCTTACGCCTACATTTCCACTCTGGGGAAAGAAGGCATACCAAAGATCAGCGAGGATTCAGTAATCAACGCCAACTATATCCTCAGCCAGTTGAAGGGCTACTACGACCTGCCTTACGACCGAACATGCATGCACGAAGTCGTTTTTTCAGCACGGAACCTGAAACGCGATCATGGCGTAAGTGCGTTGGACGTGTCCAAACGTCTCATCGACTACGGCATACATCCTCCAACGATGTACTTCCCGCTGATTGTCGAAGAGGCCTTGATGATCGAGCCGACGGAGACCGAGTCCAAAGAGACGTTGGACTACTTCATCGAAGTCATGAAAACCATCGCCCAGGAAGCGGCTGACAACCCTGACGTGCTGCATAATGCGCCTCAAAACACGCCAAACACTCGCGTAGATGAGGCCCGCGCGGCCAGACGACCAAACCTTCGTTGGCGCAGAGAATCCTGAATTAGAGGCAGGAATTCTCGAAGTTTTGTACAATCCAAGCGGCGCACATCCCGATAACTTAAGAGAGGCGCCGTGGTTAGACCTCATAATTCCAAAACTAGGAGATTAGAACTATGGTAGATGTCGGACAGGCAGCTCCAGACTTCAAACTCCCGGCCCACAACGGGTCAGGGGTCAGTCTTAGCGATTTCAAAGGTGAGAAGAACGTCGTTCTATCGTTCCACATATTCTCATTCACAGGCGGTTGAACGCACCAGGTCTCCACATTCCGGATATTCAATTCTGGATTTGATGAGAGAGATACCCAGGTGCTGGGTATTAGCACAGACGCTCGACCGACTCAGGTAGCCTTCGCGGCTTCAGTGGGATCGATTCCCTACCCCATTCTCGCCGACTTCGAGCCGAAAGGCGCGATGTCTAAACTTTATGGGGTGTATAACGAAGAGCGTGGCACAGCCAATCGATCGGTGTTCATAATCGACAAAGAAGGCATCGTACGTTGGAAGCAGGAGTTCGGCAACGCCGCGGACATCGATCCAAAAGCGCTCATGGCCGAGATCGACAAGATCTAGATCACAACATCGCGATAATATCCACGTGTGGGCGGGTTGATTGACCCGCCCACACTGTTTCTGCGATTCATCCATCGGCTAGGATACGAGGGAATTTTGATAACGAGCGTGATACCCCATGAGTGATGACCCGACCCCAAAAGAGCAGGTATTCAGCGAGGGCGACCAAGCTCTGATCGTCGACCGGAGAGACCGTCAATACCTCGTTCGACTGACACAGGACAACCGATTTGAGTCCCATGTCGGGAACTTCGATCTGTCCAAGCTAATCGGAATGCCCTATGGCAGTTGGCTCAAGTCGCCTTCCGGCCACAGAATCATCGCTTACAAGCCAACGCTGGCGGACATCACGTTGCGGATGCCCCGCATCGCCACCGTGATGTATCCTAAAGACTTGGCAACGCTCCTAGTGTACGCAGACATATTCCCTGGCGCAAAAGTGCTGGAGGCGGGCGCAGGCTCTGGGGCGACCACGATGACCCTCCTGAGAGCGGTTGGAGAATCTGGGCACGTGATTTCCTATGACACACGCCAGGACATGCTGGACCAAACGTTAGCGAACGTAAAGTTGGCGAACTCCGATCCACATAACCTCACGTTGAAGCAAAAAAACATCTACGAGGACATTGAGGATGATGGCATTGACAGGCTAGTGCTTGACCTGCCTGAACCGTGGCACGTTGTGCCTCACGCCTCGGACAAACTGGTTTACGGCGGAATACTGTTCAGCTTCCTGCCAACGATACTGCAGGTCCATGATCTAACGCTCGCATTGCGGGAACAGGGAACGTTCAACCTCATTGAGACGATGGAAGTCACAATGCGTCCCTGGTCCGTCGGCGGGCGAAGCGTCAGGCCATCCCACCGGATGATCGGCCATACAGGGTTCATCACAACCGCAAGAAAAAGCTCCCCCCGACCCGACCCAGAAGACGAAACAAATGAGGAATCTAATACTTGAAATGCTTTGGACTCGGTCAGGGACTTTCATCATCATGCTGATCTTGGTCGAACGACCAGAGATGGTCTATCGTAAATTCAGTCTGAGAGAGTCGGCCGGCAAATAGCGGGATATGTTCGGGTCGGAGCAACAGAGCAGGCAGGGCCGTTGTTCGTGATGCGTCAAGAATAAGCGACTCGAAACTTCGCACGCCAGTCCTCTTTTGCTGGATCAACACGAAGTAACCGCCCAGGCCGCCGGGTTTGACCAGTTCGCGAATGGCCGTAAGGTTGGCATCGCGCTCAAAAGCATCTATTTTCAATTCGCTGATATCTTTCGCAATCTCTCTAATGCCGATATCGTTAAGAAATTCAGCTTGGCTCAGCAAGACCACAGGAGAAAGGCCCGATGCTCTGCCCTCATCCACCACCGCGGTGAAATCGACGTGCGCCGTAATGTCCTGACGCCCTATGCGCTGGTACGGACTGGAGCCGTCGGTATGTCGGAAATAGGTCTGAAGCGTTCCCATTGACCGTTTGGCTGAGTACAGCTGCTCGGCCTCATGCCCATAGTCGATCGTTATTACAAAACCCCGATTCAATACTCTGGACACTCGTTCCATCCAAGGAGATATGTCCAAATTGACTTCGCCCTTGAAGCCTTCTGGCAGTGGGCGTCCCAAATTTTCGAGACGTCGTGCGATGAGCGGAGTAGAAGGCGCTCCGAACTCTTCGACCAACTCGCCTGCATTGTTGATGGTCACGAATGCTTCCTGGAGCNTCCCATCGTCTATTCTGAACCGGTGTACAGGGAAAGCGTCCACAAGTTCGTTCGAGATCACGCATCCGGTAATANCCATCTCTGCGACACTGGACGTTGTTCTGTCGGTCGTGAGATATTCCAACGCCCTGGTGAACTCGGGTTGAAGATGTTTCGTGAACNCAACCAGGTCANGGGCCAAAAGTCCGTCGCCNGCGCCCATCTCAACTGTGTGAAACGGTTCTGGCCGTCCCATTACTTCCCAAATCCGCTCTAGCTGCAAGGCCAAGAGCGCNCCGAATGCCGGATGAGCCGCCGGGCTGGTAAAGTAGTCGCCAGCAGCGCCAACGACTTTTTGAGTCGTGTAGTAACCACCNTCAGGATNATAGAGGGCGGTTTCCATAAAATCCGCGAACGTGATGCGACCTTCTGAAGCGATTCTCCGTCGAATCTCCGTCTCNGCCAGGTTTTGGCCANNTCTATCTTTCTTCATCCTNTGCTCGTTGTCACTCGAATNNGCGCAAACAACAGGGGCGCCACCTGAGNGACGCCCCNNATTATGTTGCCTTGCCNNTTTTGNNGAAGCGTTATGTGGCCTTTTTCTGTTGCCTCGCGCGCCTGCCNTGGCCTCCGTCGCGGTCCCAGCCAGAACCNTGAATGGAGTTCTTGAATTCCTGGGTCATGCCGCAAATCTTGCATNNTCCCTCGCTGGTTGGGCCGTTGGGTTGGTCGATAACCCAGTGGTGCATGCAATCCGATACTACNTCTTCAACTNCCTCTTCGGTCACGTTTGNTACCNTCTTTCTAAGNNGTNGCTACTCGATTTNTTGCGACCCTTTACCCTCTTTCNCCNATAGGGACGTATGGCACGTCCATCTCNCCAGTATAGAGGAGTCTGGGCCTGAGTAGGATATTGTTCTCGAATTGTTCCACTACCTGNGCTGTCCAACCNGGAATGCGTCCCATCGCAAANATGGANATGAACAGGTCGTCAGGAATCCCCAACAGGTAATAGATNGTGCCNGAGAANAAGTCAACGTTCTGGTAGATACCCCTNCGTCTGTATGGCTCCATTGCCTCNATGACGTTCTGGAGAATCGAGAACCATTTCGGTTCACCTTTGCGTTCTCCCANAGCTTTAGCGTCATCCTGAAGATGGACAGACCGCGGATCAATTGCCCTGTAGACGCGGTGGCCGAAACCCATGATTCTGCCGCCGGAATCCAGNCGNTCCCTGACGTAGNTCTCTGCGTTCTCCTCAGTGCCGATTTCCTGGGCCATCTTCATNACNTCTTCAGCCGCGCCACCGTGAGACGGCCCCTTAAGGACCGCGACGCCTGTTGTGACCGCGCANTGCAGGTCCGCAACNGTGGATGCCGCGACTCTGGCGCCGAACGAGGATGCGTTAATGCCATGCTCGGCGTGGAGGACGAAGTCCTTGTCGATAAGGTCCGAGTCCACCTGCTCTGGAAGCTCTCCGAAAAGCATGTTCAGGAAGTTCGCCGCCTGGTTTAGGTTGGAGTCGGGCGCTATCGGGTCTTTACCGTCACGCACTCTCGCATGGGTGGCGACGATAGTTGGAGCCTGAGCCGTGAGCCGAAGACCTTTGCGAAGGGTTGCTTCGGTGGAGTTGTCTTCGGTGTCTGGATCGTATGCAGAAAGGGCTGAAATCGCTGTCCGAAGCACGTCCATAGGATGTGAATTGCGGGTCAGTTTAATGATATCCACAATTTCGTCGGGAATTAATCGCGCGGCTTTCAATGTAGCGTCAAACTCGTCGAGTTGCGCCTGAGTGGGCAATTTCCCGTACATGACCAAATAGGCGGTTTCCTCGAAATTCGAGTGGACGGCCAGATCGTCGATGTTGTAGCCGCGGTAGAGCAGTTTGCCGATGTTGCCATCAATAAAACTGCTCTTGCTTCTGTCGATGTAAACTTCCCGAAGGCCGCGGTGAAGCTGGACCTTCTCTTCGGTCATATTTATTCCTCCCTGGACTATTGATATCTGTCGTAGGTAAAGATTGCCAAAAAATTGGTGACGCAGGGTTCGCCCATGGCAAATTTGAACGGGAACCAGTAGCCAGTTTCACGGCTTGAGCGCGTGCCAAAAATGCACGCCAATTCTAGCATCGGCCTATCTGAGTGTCAAGAAAGCCACGCCTAACAGCAATGCGCCCAAGGCGGTGATATTTCTCTGCAATCTGCGCCCATTTATGACGGCCTCACATCAAGGTTTTTCTGTTTTAACGATCCGTGTTACAGGATTCACAAACGGGCACTAAGAGGATATACTTCAGGTGAATTTAGACACGCTGCTGCGTCGCCCCTCGCCGGTGAGTCACATGAATCAAAGGCACATCGGAAGCGCGAGCGTCGACCGAGGATTTGTATGCAATCTATGGACGTTCCTGAGGTTGTCGTATTGAGACTGCCTCTATATGTCAGAGCGCTCACCCAACTTCAGATGGGTGGAACCGAAGTGGTCAGTTCACAGCAGTTAGGTGTCCATCTCCAAATGACGCCTGCTCAGATCCGCAAAGACCTGAGTTATTTCGGCAGATTCGGCAAACAGGGCCGAGGATATAACATCCAATTTCTGCTCAAAGAACTACGCGACATACTGGGGCTGACGAAGGAGTGGCGAGCCTGTCTCGTTGGCGTTGGCAGATTAGGCAGAGCGATTATCAACTACACCGGCTTCGCTCCTGAAGGATTCACAATCGTCGCTGCATTCGACAGCAACGACGACCAGGTCGGGACAGACGTTGGAGGCATCCAGGTATTGCCAATGGGTGACCTAGCAAAGGTCATCGCCAAGCAGAATGTCACGATCGGAATCGTGGCCGTCCCAGCTGTCCAGGCTCAACCAGTGATCGACATTCTGGTCAAAGGCGGCGTTAAAGGGATACTCAATTACGCTCCAGTGGCCCCGCAAGTCCCTCTGGGCATCGTGATGCGGAACATTGACCCGGTGCTCTCATTGCAGTCAATGACATTCTACCTGAAAGATGGTTAGACCGGGCTCAGATCGAGCAATTCGGTGCCAAAAACCGAGTGTGCCCACTCATTGAAATGCGACAAGGGTCCGAAATGCGGACCCTTGTGTTTTCATCGGTTCGGTTAAAATATCCTGCGGCTGTCTTTTTTAGACCACGTCTCGACGACGACGACGTCGGGCCACAGCGACTCGTGCTTGTGAGCGACGCACGGAAGCCAAAGCGCGTTCGAGATCCATGTCGGCGGGCGCGGAGGCTACGCGCTCTTGCGCCCGCTGGAGAGCCGCTTCGGCTCGATCAATGTCGATCTCGTCAGCGTCTTCAGCCGTGTCAGCGAGAATGGTTGCCTTGTCCCCAAGTATCTCTAGAAAACCGCCGCTGACGGCCATGAAGCTCTCCTCACCGTCTTTGACGACACGGAGTTCCCCTGGATTGAGCACGGTCAGAAGCGGAGCGTGACTGGGCAATATGCCCAATTCGCCGTCGATGCCGGGGGCCACGAGTATGTCAATTTTCTCGGAGTATACCACCCGTTCGGCGGTCACGATCTCCAAAATCAGTTCTGACATGTGGTGAATTTACTCCTAAACGGTTAGCCTTGCGCTGCCATCACTTCGGCTTTCTCCAGGGCTTCCTCAATCGGACCAACCATGTAGAACGCCTGCTCAGGCAGATCGTCATGCTCGCCCGCGAGAATCTGCTGGAAGCCCCTCACTGTGTCACGAATCGGCACGTAGCGGCCTTCCTGGCCTGTGAAAGTTTCAGCCACGAACATGGGCTGAGAGAGGAAACGCTGAATCTTGCGAGCGCGGGTAACCGTGAGCCGGTCCTCGTCGGACAATTCTTCGATGCCCAGAATCGCGATAATGTCCTGAAGGTCGCGATACCGCTGCAATACCTGCTGGACGCCTCTGGCAACATCGTAGTGTTCT
>PAIW01000026.1 GCA_002710885.1 Chloroflexota bacterium
GCGTAAAAAGACCATGGGGATTGATCTGGCCGCTGGCGAACGCCCGTTCATTCGCTGGGGGATAAAGACCCGCTGTAGCGCCAATTGGTCGATGTGATCCAGCCTGACATTGCTTGATCAGGGGGAATAACTGAGATGCGCCGGATTTCCGCGATGGCCGAAACTTACTATATCCTGATCGCGCCCCACAATCCAAACGGCCCGATCGAAACACCAGTGAGCGTTCATTTGAGCGCCGCTATTCCCAATCTGTTAATTTTCGAGCACGCCCTCTCCCTACCTTGGCATGACCGCGTCCAGATTGATCTCGTTGTGCTAAAAGATGGTTACTTTGAGTTTCCCACCCCGCCCGGTTTGGGCGTGGAGTTAGACATGGACGTTCTAAACAGCAGGTGGTACGAACCGAGGCCCCATGCAGGCGTATTTTACGACGATGGCGGTGTTGCTGACGTCCGAGATATCCTCATGCCATTGACGTCTGCCTCGCTCGGCACATTTCGGGTCGACAATCTTGCTTATCAATCCTACGGAGCGTGAAATGTATTTTGGAGTCCAGGGGCTAATGCCCAGAAATCTGAACGAAGTCACCGAAGCGACAATAACAAACATTCGAGACCACGGATTCACAGGGGCAGCTTGCCGGTACTTCGAACCTTTGGAAACAACCGAATCAGATGCGAAGCGCCTCCGTGACATAATGAATGTTGGGGGCGTCACCCCGTGCCAAACGGTGGCTCAACACCCCGATCTGATCGATCCGGACCCAGACAAGCGGGCCGAGGGCGTCCGGGCCATGCAACATATGTGCAAGGTGGCTCGGTGGCTGGGCGCGGGCAACCTTTACGTCAGGCCCGGCAGCGTGCACCCTAATGGCTCTTGGTATGCCCATCCCGATAACCACAAACCTGAGACATTCGAGACGCTGGTCGACAGTCTCAAAAGGGTGTGCGAAGCGGCTGAATCTGAAGGCACGATGCTAGCGATTGAAGGCCACACGCTGTCGATATTGGACACTCCAGAACGCATCGCCGAACTAATCGAGGTCGTGGGATCAGACAGCCTTCGATTTAACATGGATCCAGTAAATTTCGTGGGCAGCGTTTCTCAGGCGTTCTCCACAACCGAATTGATAGACCATCTTTTCGACGTTCTCGGGCACTACACGATCTGCGGCCATGCAAAAGATTTTTTCCTTCAGGACAGATTGGTTTTGCATGTCGAAGAGACGGTGATCGGAAAGGGAATCGTCGACAACGCCCGGTATCTGCAAAGGTTTGAAGAGGCGTGCCCAGGCGGCTTCGTTCAGATCGAACATCTGCCCGATGAACAGATACCTGCCGCGCGCAAAGCGTTATATGAAATCGGAATCGAAGCCGGCGTCGAATGGCTCGATATAGACGCCTAACCGCGCTTAATCGATGCCGATGTGAAATGCAGTCGAGTTTGGCGCTACAATATCCAGCGAAAATCAAATTTCCAGCCCGAAGCTGGATTCAACTAGTATCAATACAATCAGAAAACACATTTGAGGTGAAAACTACATGGCCAAGCAATTTCAACACAGCGAGGATGCTCGAAGAGAGCTAATGGTGGGTATCGACACACTTGCGCGTGCCGTCGGCGTGACGCTGGGGCCTGCCGGCAGGAACGTAGTTCTCGATCAGGACTTTGGCCCCCCTCAGATTTGCAGCGACGGCGTGACAATCGCTAAGGAAATTGAACTTCCAGATGCGTTCCCGAACATGGGAGTGCAGCTACTGAAAGAAGCCGCGTCGAACACGAACGACGACGTCGGAGACGGCACCACTACTTCGACCGTCATAGCCCATAACATGGTCCGCGAGGGGTTCAAGAACCTTGCCGCCGGAGCGAACCCGATGGCGCTCAAAAAAGGCATCGATTTGGCTGTCGATGCCATTCGCGGTGAGATTGCAAATATGTCCCGATCAGTCCGAGGTCGAGAGCAGATTGGGCAAGTCGCCATTCTATCTTCCCATGATCCAGAGATGGGTAATTTGCTGGCCGACATTTTGGATAAAATCGGAAGTGAAGGAATCGTGACTGTCGAGGAATCCAAAGGCATGGGATACGAGGTCGAGTATGTCGAAGGCATGCAGATCGACCGGGGGTACCTCTCACCTTACATGGCGACTAACCAGGAACGGATGATCGCCGAGATAGATGAACCTCGGATACTATTGACCTCTGAGAAGATTTCATCGGCCTCCGAACTAGTGCCTATTCTCGAGACCATCAGCGCGACCACCAAAAATATCATCATTATCGCAGAGGACATCGACGGCGAAGCTCTGGCCACGCTGGTGGTAAACAAGTTGAGGGGCAACCTCAACTGTGTTGGAATCAAGGCTCCCGCTTTTGGCGACCGCAGGGCCGCGATCCTAGACGACATGGCCGTCCTGTTTGGAGCCAACGTCATCAGTTCCAACGCCGGCAGAACTCTAGATTCTGTCACGTTAGACGATCTGGGGACCGTTCGGCGAGTGATCGTGACGAAAGATGAGACTACATTCGTGGAAGGTGGCGGAGACCAGGTAAATATCCACGCGCGAATCGGCCAGATCCGCCAACAGGCCGAGGAGACCTCGTCTGATTATGACCGTGAAAAGTTGGAGGAACGAGCCGCCAAGCTGTCCGGCGGAGTGTCGGTTCTAAGGGTTGGAGCCGCAACCGAAGTTGAGCTTCGCGAGAAGCGTCAGCGACTCGAAGACGCCATCGCAGCCACCCGCGCAGCTATGGCAGAAGGAATTGTTCCGGGCGGCGGCGTTGCGCTATTGCGGGCTTCCACTGCCGCTCTGGCGAATATCGACGCCACTGGCGACGTGCGCACTGGCGTTCAAATGGTGGCGCAGGCGGCCAACTACCCAATTATGTTGATCTCTGAAAACGCTGGTCTCAGCGGTGAAGTCGTTCTTGACAATATCAGGCAAGGNGNGGNCGANTACGGNTTCGATGCNGAGATNGGCGAATATGGTAGCATGTTCGAAATGGGAATCGTTGACCCTGCCAAAGTGACCCGNTCGGCTCTTGAAAACGCCGCCAGCATTGCTGGAATGGTGCTGACGACTGAATCGTTGGTAACCGAATTGAACCCAATGAAACTGCCTGCTCCATTCGACGACTAATTCTGATCGCACAACAGGCAAAAACTTAACTGCGTTGTCCCCCATACAGGGCCGCCGGNTCCTGGGGGGTGACGCCGACTTGCGAAACCGCGAACCTGCCAGCGCCGTATCCAAATACGAGGTGTTTCGGGCAATGACGGAAGAAGAAAAATCACAGGTATCCGAGGTCGAAAACCAACCAGACGACGGTCAGGAATACACAATCAATGTCAAAGGAGTGACCAAGAACTTCAGCGCGCTGATTGCCGTGGACAACCTTTCGTTTGCTGTTCGGAAGGGTGAGATCGCCGGGTTCTTGGGGCCAAATGGCTCTGGCAAAACGACCACCATGCGGATGCTGACATCCTACTACACTCCCGACCGAGGCTCCATTACGATCAACGGCGTCGACACTCAGGAGAACGATCTGGAAACGCGCGCATCCATCGGCTATCTGCCAGAAAACAATCCTCTGTATGAAGACATGCTTGTTTCAGAATACCTCGCGTTCGTCGCAGAGTTGAGAGGATTGTCAAAGTCAGAGCGCAAGGAAAACCTTGATCAGACGGTGGAGGAAACTGGCCTCCAGAACGTTTACCACCGTCCGATTCACGAGCTGTCCAAGGGTTATCATCAGAGGGTAGGGCTGGCGCAGGCGATCTTGCACCGCCCAACAATTCTCGTGCTGGACGAGCCCACGGAAGGGCTTGACCCCAATCAGCGCATAACAATTCGCGACCTGATCCGCAATCTTGGGGGCGAACGAACAGTGCTTTTGAGCACACACGTGATGCAGGAGGTCGAGAACACCTGCCAGCGCGTGTTGGTGATCAGCCAGGGAAACCTGGTTGCAAACAGCCCCGTGGATGAACTTCTCCAACAAGCTCTGGAACTGCGATCTGTCTATTTGGAGGCGGAAGGCAACCAGATCGAAAGCGGTCTAGCGACATTGGATTCTATTTCTGAAGTCGAACCTTTAGAGAGTGACGGCGGTCGCAAGAGATACCGGATATCCATGTCTGGAGACGTCGACGCGCGAGCNGATATATTCCATCTTGCCAAGAAGCGAGACTGGATTTTATGGGAGATGCACGAGGAGCGTCCCAGGCTGGAGGACGTGTTCCATAGTCTCACCGTCGGCGCGACGGAATCCACGGAGAGCGCGAACTAAATGTTTCGTTCTCCCCTACTGACGCTCGTCAAAAAAGAGGTCAAAGGCTACTTCGACCAACCCGCGACATACATCATCATCGTCCTGTTTGTGGCAGTTATATCCACAGTCTATTTCAGAACCGCCCCGATTCTGGGCGAAGCGTCGCTCAGGCCGATGTTTACAGTCGACCTTGTGATAGACCAACCATCGTTGCCCTGGCTCCTAGCAGTATTCGTTCCTGCTGCCACGATGCGGCTGCTCGCCGAAGAAAACCGCGACGGGACACTCGAAATATTGCTCACCCACCCCATAAAAGGCTGGGTCGTTTTGATGGCGAAGTTCATATCCGGATTTCTGTTCGTTGCCCTCATGATAGTGACCACGATTGGGATTCCCCTTGCGGTGCAGACCGCAGGAGACCTTGATGTTGGCGCGGCGATTGGGCAGTACATTGCCAGCCTTTTCCTGGCTGCTTCGTTCGTCTCGATCGGTCTGTTCACGTCCAGTTTGACCCGAAATCAGATTATTTCGTTCATCCTGGGCTTCGCCCTGACTATGATCCTGATGATAGTCGGCCGAGACGAAGTTGCTGTCACATTACCGGCTCAGTTCGCGGCCTTGTTACAAGACTTGTCTCCGGTTACGCACTTCTCCAGCATTGCACGAGGGGTGATTCATCTTCGTGACGTGATCTACTTTGTCGCTCTGATATCAACGTTCCTGAGCGCGACGTTCCTGATGATTAGGGGCCGCACTCTCAGCCACAAAAGCATTCAATACCGCAATCTCCAGCTTGGCGTGGCCGGCTTGATAATATTTTCTGTTCTCGTCGGTTGGTCAGGAACGACAATTGGTGGCCGACTCGACCTCACCGAAGACAAACTGTTCACCATGAGTCCAGCGACTTCACAAATACTTGCTCAGCTTGACGACATTCTCACAGTGGAAGTGTTCGAATCGGACGAACCGCCTCCCCAGATAAAATTGGTCACACGAGACGTCAACGATTTCTTGGACGATTTTGTTGCAAGTTCTGACGGCAAGGTGCGGCTCGTTAAACGGTTCCCCGCTGACAATGAAGAGGAAGCCCGCAAGGCATCTCTTGCCGGTGTTCCTCCTATTCAATTCAACCGCCGGAGCCAGAGCGAATTGCAGATCACAACGGGATACCTGGGCCTCGCGATGACATACATCGATCAACGGGAGGTGTTGCCGTATATTTCCACCGTGGACGGTTTCGAATATCGGCTTGCTTCACTTGCGAACAAAATGTTGCAAGAGCAGAAAAAAACGGTAGGATTTTTTAGCGGACATGGCGAAAAAACGGCAGCGGCTGGGTTCCAGACCTTTGCGGGCCTACTCTCGGACGCCTATGAAGTGGTCGATATACCCATCGAGGAAGATGTCGCTCCAGACCTTTCAGGCATNGATGTGGTTATTGTCGGAGGCCCAAATCGCCACATCCCCGTTCTCGCGGCCGATGCATTGCGCCAATTTATCGATTCCGGCGGCCAAGCCATGCTGATGATAGACTCGGTCCTGATAGACCAGTCTAGACTAATCGCTCAACCCAATATGAACAGCTTCGGTCAGTTCCCTGCCGAGTATGGCGTGGTCGTAGAGAACGATCTTGTGTTCGACATGCAGGCGAATGAAACACTGTCGTTCGGCACACAGCTGGGAAGCGTATTCCTGCCTTATCCGTTCTGGCCTCGTGTCCCTGTCGTCGACGAAAAGGTCGCGGGCAACGTATCCACTGCCCTCATGCCGTGGGCTAGTTCTCTCGGCATAACAGAAGATGCCCGATCCCGAATCGATGTTATTCCGCTCGTCGAGACCACTGAATTTGCTTCAATCGACTTCAACTACGGAGATGTGCGGCCAAACTCGCCCACACTCAATGACCCTGTCGGAATTAATCAGGTGCAGAGCCTGATGGGCGTCGCAATTTCAGAACGCCAAAACTCGCCTAACGTTTCATCGTTCAGGCTCGTTGTCTTTGGCACATCCCGTTGGTTGATGGATGGGATCACCGACAGGTCCGAGCAGAATCTGGTGATGGGACTGAATCTAGTTGATTGGCTCGCTCAGGAGGACGCTTTGGCCTCCGTAAGGTCTAAAGCAGTGACGGCCCGTGATTTGTTGTTCAACTCGACCACCCATGAGAACGTTGCCCGCTGGTCCAACGTCGCGGGTGTNCCGTTGGNNNTAATCGCATTCGGTCTNTTCAGATCCGCTCGGCGCCGGCGTTTCGGCATGTCNCAGTATGGTCAAACGAGTGCTAGTCAATCTCGGTTCCGACTTAGGCGACGAGCCAAGCCGCCCAAGGATGATGAAGGTGACTCAGAGTGAAGAGTAAACAGCTCGGTTACGTCTTGATGGCGCTCATCGCCGTCGGGATCGCGGGTCTCGTCATTCGGGTCATCGCACGGACCGGACCTGAAGACACGCTCGCCGGTCTTGTACAGGTGTCGAGAGAGGCCAGTGACAAGATCATTATCACGAGTGATGAATTTGAGGCAGAGCTTGTCCGACTCGGCGATGAGAATACCGGATACGCTTGGTTCATCAACGACGAGCCGGTGTTCGTGCCCAAACTTGAACAGTTTTGGCTTGCGGTCTCGGACCTGTACAGCGCTCAGCTAATTGCCGAAAAACCCTCTAGCCAGACTCGCATGGGAGTCGCTGACGGCGAGGGCGTTCAAGTATCATTCTTCCAAGATCGGCGCTCGCTTCAAGAGAAATTCATCGTGGGGACATGGAAACCAGAAATCAGGCTTTGCTATGTTCGACGAGCCGGTCATGACGAGGTTTATGGAGTGCCTTGTCCTCTGGGAAACATTTTCGATCCGANTCCCGACGGNTGGAAGAACCCTGTGGTCGTGGCGATTCCGCCGCAGGAGATTGCGTCCGTGGAGTTCACGTATCTGGANGANCGGTTCTTGCTGATAATGAATCCGGATGAGGAATGGGTAGTTGTCGGNGAAGATNNAGANGTGATTCCAGCCCACCCGTTGGCAGTCAATTCAGTATTNGGNGCCTTGCAGGTGCTNGTGTCATCCGGTTTNGCTGAGGAAGAAGTAGCCGACGAATTGAACTTCGCGGTGCCGGACGCGATGATTCGAGTGGTTACGAAAGAAGGGTCAAGCGCNCCAACGACTCGATTGAGATTTTTGNTCCGCGACGAATTGTCCCTATATCTGGCGGTCCCAACCTCGGCGACGACATNTATTGTGGACCAANCGGCGGCAGGCGGACTGCTGTTGAGGAANGACGCGTTCCNCACGAACTANGAAATNTNAGCGTTCNAANCGGCAATCTACACNTGNAGCGCAGACTGTATTAATTGGCGGTTTCGNTTGCGATTTCGTCCGTNGGNTCGTATCCTCNTCGTCTCAAAGCGTGACCCAACAGGGCATGGGCGAACACGATGACTGCCAATGCNGAGAATGCCACNACGACNTNCAGTTCANCATAGTTAAGCACGCTCAGAAACACGATCATCGTGTANCCGAATATGATGCTGAACAATGACACGAANGGNAGAGTGAACGGCAATTTCCTGGCGCCCAACGTCACTACNCACGCGAACGCGACACCGGCCAGACCATAGCCAGCAAACACNACCAGTGTCGAGCCTGCGAANGTTGCCAGCGCGTCTCCACCCTTNAACCTTGTGAACACGGAATGCCAGTGGCCNACCACCGCGGCTGNCGCAGGAATCACCAGCCACGNCCCCTCAANGCCCANCGCTTGCGCGACGAAAATCGCGACAANCCCTTTAGCCATGTCTCCAAGAAACACNACCGCCGCTGGNACCTTGCCAACNGTTTTTAGCACATTGGAAGAGCCGGCAAGACCTGTTCCGGTAANGAATATGTTGACGCCGCGCCTTCNGCTTACCNGATCCGCCAGGGGCAATGCTCCAAGAACNTAGCTTGNCGAANCCACAAGCAACANCATCGAAAGATCGACGGATGAGAANAGGTCTCCGAAAGTGGGCAAGATTCAGTCTCCTCANANCNTGGCTGNACNGTATGATTGTATCACCATGAATGGACNGGGCGACAGNTTTGATTCANAGCAATCACNAAANGAGACACCTCNNNATTCAGGAGCGATATGTTGCCCTTGAATTTGTTGATGATGATGCCTTTGATCAACTCCCGTTCTTCATCCGACACCAGCGACACCGTCCCGTAAAGTGAGGCGAAAACGCCGCCTTTGTCGATGTCTCCGACCAGCAGAACGGGCGAATTCAGGTGGAGGGCGACCTCCATATTGACGATGTCGCCTTTCCTCAGGTCGATTTAGGCAGGACTGCCAACGCCCTCTTTCACTACGACATCGTATTGCGAACTGAGCGTGTCCAACGCAGAAGTCGAGGATCCCCATAATCGAGTTCGCCTGCTCGCGTAGGCTTTCGATGCGAGATTTCCGGCAGGCCTGCCCATGACAACGAGCTGGGACCTATGGTCGGCTTCTGGCTTGAGCAGTATCGGGTTCATTTCTACTATAGAAGCGACACCGGCGGCCTCGGCTTGAACAATCTGCGTCCTGCCCATTTCTCTGCCGTCGGGGGTCACCCCGGCATTCAGCGATATATTCTGCGACTTGAATGGCGAGGTCCGATATCCATCCTGGGCGAATATTCTGCACTGGGCGGTAACAAAAACGCTCTTGACCACCGAAGATCCGGTTCCTTGAACCATGACAAACTTGGCAGGCGCTCTAGTCCTCGTTCCTGCGGCTCTGGCCTGCGTTATTCGCGCCGACAATCACGGGCATGCCAGTGTCGGGGTGGGTCAGGATACGAACTTTGACTCCGTATACGTTCTGTATAATCTCTTCGGTCAGGACGTCCTGAGGCCTGCCGTCGGCGAAATTCCTGCCCTCACGGATCACGACAATGCGGTTGCAGTATTGAGCGGCCAGTGTCAGGTCGTGCATTGCAACCACGACGACACTGTCTTCTCGCGACTTGAGATTGGTAAGTAGCTCCATTATCGCCGGTTGATGGGCGATATCGAGATTGGAGGTCGGCTCGTCCAGCAACATGACAGGACACTGTTGAGCCAACGCCATCGCGATCAAAACCCGCTGACGCTCACCGCCCGACAGACTGTCCAAGTCTCTGTTTGCTAATTCATCAGTGGACGTTGCCACCATCGCCTCATGCGCGATCTCAGCGTCGTTCTTGCCTTCCCACTGGAGCATGCCAAGATGCGGATTTCTGCCCAGAAGAACCAAATCCCACGCCGTTAGGCCTGAGGGAGTACGGGGATTTTGAGGCACCACAGAGACCAATCGAGCGCGTTCGGTGGCCCGCATACGGTCCAATCTAGACCCAAGAATTTCCACCACGCCGCCTTCCTGCTTCAAAACCCCGCTCATCAACCGAATTAGCGTCGTTTTGCCCGTGCCGTTGGGGCCGACAAGCCCCACAAATTCTCCGGCTGAGGCTGAAAAATCGAAGCCGCTCAGGACCTGCCTTCCGTCGTAGCCGAAGCTCAGATTCTGGACGTCAAAGACGCGACCAAGGGTCGGACGTTCTTGATCGTCAATGTCATGTGCGTTTCGGGATGTCAACGACGTCAAAGGGCTATGGTCTTCCGATTTCGCAATAAGTACAAAAAAAATGGCGCTCCGCAAAACGCTGTGACGATTCCAACAGGAAGTTCGGCAGGGGTGACAATCGTGCGGGCCACCAGATCGGCCAAGATCAAGAAACCTGCTCCGACCAACGCGG
>PAIW01000027.1 GCA_002710885.1 Chloroflexota bacterium
TGACGCCTTGGCGGTCGGATCGGGTGATGAGGTAATAACCACTGCCAACACCTTCATCGCCACCGCCGAGGCCATTTCAGCAGTCGGCGCAACGCCTGTATTTATCGATGTGGACCCAAGGCATTTCAACATGACGGCATCAGGTTTTGAGGAAGCAATAACGCCTAGGACCAAATCTGTGATCCCCGTGCATTTGTACGGCCAGCCAGCGCCCATGAATGAAATCTCAGAGGTTGCGAACCGCCACAATATCAAGATCATCGAGGACTCGGCTCAGGCTCACGGAGCTTCATACACAGGAAATCCTGTGGGGACATGGGGTGATGTCACGTGTTTCAGTTTCTACCCCTCCAAGAATCTTGGGGCATACGGTGACGCAGGCGCGGTAATTACAAACGACTCTGGCCTTGCCACTGCAATCCGCATGCGCAAGGATCATGGCAGAACACAAAAATACACCCACGATTTCGTCGGAACCAACAGCCGGTTGGATACCATGCAGGCGGCAATTCTGAACGTCAAACTTGGTCATTTAACCGAGTGGACCGACCGAAGACGCGCAATCGCAGATGTCTATACAGCAGCCCTCAGCGAATTCGATTGGATCGGTTTACCTAAGGCGATGGAAGATGCCAGACACGTCTATCACCTGTACGTGATTCAGGTGGATCAGCGTGACGCATTACAAAAACACTTGGCCGATTCAGGCGTTGGAACTGGAGTCCACTACCCTATCGCTCTGAACCTCCAGCCCGCGTACAGCCATCTCGGTTACAAGCAAGGTGATTTCCCTGTGTCAGAATCGCTGGGTGACCGGATTCTGTCCCTCCCCATGTACCCGGAGTTGACCGATGAACAGATTCAGCAGGTCGTCGGCGCTATTGCGACCTTTTCGGGAAACTCCTAGACACCTTGGCGGTCGATATTTGTTGATTCCATGCCCANGGTAATCTTCTTTCTGCCNACCATCAGCGGGTACATGGATCGGGTCAACCTGCTCATGGAGGCATCTGACCAGATTGAACATATGACCCTAATCGTTGGNTCACTGGATCGCCCGGTCGACTGCTCAAATCATCAGAACTTNNAAATGATTGAGATCGGTTTCAAGCGCAGGATGCGCCCTCTCAATATGTGGAAATCTAGCCGNATCGCCCAGAANATCTTGAGNGAACANGNTGCCGATGTAGTNCACGACACGATGGGAATGTTGTACCCNTTGTTTCGCAAGAAGAACGATTATCCTCAGGTTANATTTGTTACTTCGTTCTTCATTTTGTTCGGTTGGCGGCTGAGCCACGTTTGGAACAAATACAACACATTCCGCCTCCTCACAGCGAGCAGCACNGCGATGATGTACCCCAATCGATGGCTGGAACGTCGCATGGCCCAGCTGGCGGATCATGTAGTTTTGCAAGCTCCGGGACTGANNGACCACCTGGCTTCAGATGTTCCTTCGACCAGAAATAAGACCCACGTAATCACGAACAACGTCNATGCCGAATTCTGGACTCCAAGCCNTCAGCAGGTGTCCAANGACCANNTAAATTTGCTGTTCGTAGGCGGCGTGGACCACAGCAAAGGTTTTTTCNNCCTNCTCGACACGATGGCAGAACTCCGGAACCGAGGCGTGGATGCGGTTCTCAATGTNGTAGGCAGGCCAAATNCGATNGCCGCCAAACAGATTCAAGAGTCGATCCAGCGATTGAGCCTCNAAGACACCGTGCGATTCCAGGGTCGAGTNNANCGCGAAGAACTTCGNGAAATTTACAGNAGCGCCGATATATTNNTCTACCAGACCGTCAACGATGGATCGCCAAGGGTGGTGCTTGAAGCTCTGGCATGTGAACTCCCGGTCATCGGATCGACACATCCTGGCATAGAANTTCTGGATTCTNAAAAACGGTTCATCGCCTTCTCAGATTTTGGAGATGTTAAGNTCATTGTCGAACANGTNGTAGATTTCCTCCGGAACCGNGAAGGATGGAGACAACGCGCAATCCTCGGGCGCAAGANCATCGAGNCCGAATTCACCTCCAGAGCCGTCGCCCAACAGTACGCTGANTTTTACACTGCTATTNTCAGCGANAAAATCAGATCNANCAANAGTGGTAGAACTGACTAGGTCATGTGTGGAATCAGCGGAATAATTGATCTCNCANGGAGAGGCATCAACAGGGATGCTGTGATTGCATTGCGCGACTCCCTCGCNCATCGAGGCCCCGACGACGTTGGCGAATACATNGATCAACATGCGGGATTGGGGCAGCGGCGCCTCTCGATAATCGACCTCAGCCCCGCTGGGCGTCAGCCGATGCCCAACGAGGACGGCACCGTTCAGGTCATGTGCAACGGCGAGATATATAATTTCCGGGCACTGANATCTCAACTGATGGATTCNGGGCACCGTTTCTCGTCCGGTTCAGATTGCGAGACATTGGCTCACGGCTATGAACAGTGGGGAATGGAAGGGTTGTTGGCTCGNGTCAAAGGCATGTTCTCAATTGCGGTCTGGGACCGTGACAAGCGCACATTGTGGCTTGCCCGGGACCGTCTAGGCGTGAAGCCTCTCTATTTCAAGATTCGCGACGGGAAATTGGCCTTCGCNTCTGAACCTCATGGACTCTACGACGNCATNGACATGGGGCCNGACAGTCTAGACCGNGANTCGCTGGACTATTATCTGTCGTTTGGATACGTTCCTCCTGACCGNGCGATAGTNTCAGGCATCGAGAAAATGNCCCCTGGTCATGTTCTCAGATATGACGCGCATGGGGCAAAGAGTTGGAGGTATTGGGACGTAAATCCCGGTGCTACATCTGGTCGCATGAGTTTCAAAGATCAGGTTGACACGGTCGATAAACTGCTAAAANCGGCGGTCGTCAGACGCCTTGAGAGCGATGTTCCTCTTGGCAGTTTCCTCAGCGCCGGCATCGACTCAGGACTCGTATCAGCAATGGCCGCTGACTCCCTCGGTGAGCCACTGCGCACCTTCACTGTAGGCTTCGACGGCGACAGTGNNGGCGTCGACGAACGTCCGCTTGCACGAATGGTATCAGAACGATATGGGACCGATCACCNCGAGCTATTTCTCAGTACGGANGACACTATTCCNCTNCCNCANNTNATCTGGAATGCNGGCGAGCCTTTTGCAGACGTGTCCGTNNTGCCTNCCCACCAGATATCCCGAATGGCCCGGAACGATATCACCGTGGCTCTGACTGGCGACGGCGGAGACGAGTCATTCGGAGGTTACGCCAATGTGTACGCGGCTTACTTCGGCAGCAAGGTCAAGCGCTGGGTTCCAACGTCTATACGCAACAATATGGAAAAGTTAATATCTGGGTCCGTCCGTGACGTGAGTGCGCCCAGTCCGGTTCATCGGTTAGGCACACTGTTAAAATTCGCGGAAAAATCTCCTATTGAACTCTACGACCTGCCCGAGTGGTGGAACTCTGAACTTCGTTCTGATTTGTACGCGCTTGAGCGACGTACTACGAACGCCAGTGATTCGCCTTTGAGAATAGTGGAGCAGACGCTAGCAAGCGCGCAGAATTTGGACGACGTCACTCAAATTCTCTACACGGACCTGCATCTGAGATTGCCGGGCGACTACCTGACTAAAATTGACATCGCCAGTAACGCTGTCGCCCTGGAGATCAGGTCTCCATTCCTTGACCATGACCTCGTGGAATTCGCGGCGAGCCTCCCTATAGACTCTCGAATGCGTGGCTGGAAACAGAAAGGAATGCTCCGGTCCCTTGCCACTAGGTATCTACCGAAGGAATCGTTAAACCGCAAAAAAACAGGGTTCGGTCCGCCTCTGGCAAGCTGGCTCCGAGGTAAATGGGCGCCGTTGGTTCAGCAACTAGTCACAGATGGAATTGCAAATCGGGCAGAATGGTTTGACCGATCCACTATTCGTAGAACAGTGGATGAGCACATGTCTGGCCGAATAAATCACGCTAGCCGGTTGTGGTCGCTTGTGTGTCTCGAAGTTTGGTGGAGGTTGTTCATCGACAAGACGATGAAGCCAACAGATCAGCTATGAACAGGCAGAAACGATCTCTAATCAGTCGATAGTCACCATATCCGAAGGCTACCCATCAGAGGTTGATCCCAACGCCAAGATACAAGTACACAATCTGATGCGAGCCTTTGATCGACAGGGCATTTCTCCNTTGGTCGTGGCNCCAGAAAAACGGGTCAGTCTGACACANAACCGCAATCCATTCGAGATTGCCCCAAAACGGNACGAATACGAGAACATAGANGTAATCAGACCGAGATATACGCCGCTCTCGGCCAAAATGTTGCCGTTGATAGGNTCGACCCATCGTTGGACTGTTAACAATTTCTCAAGAGCGGTACTCAGTGCCAGGCCAGCTATAGAGTTCAATCCGAATTTGATCTACGGACACTTTCTGATGCCTGCTGGGGACAGTGCATTGAGTTTGGCCGAATCGTTCGAGTCAAAAGCAGTAGTTGCTCTGGGTGAAGGATCATTCGACCGCTATGTGTCGCATTTTGGGTTTGATAAGGTTCAGAACCTCTTCAAGCGTTTTTGGAAAATCGTCTCCGTCTCCGAGGACATCCGAGAGCGATGCATCGACCAGTTCGGCGTCGATCCTGACCGAATTTCTGTGTTCCCAAACGCACCGGATGACACTCGGTTCTACCCTCGTCCCAGAATGGAGATGAGACGCAAACTCGAGCTACCAGAAGATAAAATAATCATCGGTTTCGTGGGTTTTTTCGACGAGAATAAAGGTCCTCATCGGATATTGAAAGCCATAGAGAGTCGACCCGACATTTGTGCGGTTTTCATGGGATCAGGATCTATTCCATTGAATGGCCCACAGGTTCTGGCAGCCCGTCGTATCCCTCACGGTGAGGTGGCGGACTGGTTAAGTGCCGTCGATTTCTACGTCCAACCGGTAAAGACCGAGGCGTCGTCTAACTCTATGAGAGAGGCTGCCGCTTGTGGTTTGCCCATAGTTTCCTCTGACATCGCATCCAATCGAGAATTTCTCGATTCCTCCTACTCCACGCTGATTGACCCAATGGACATCGATCAACTGAGAACGGAGATCCTAAAATTAGCCGACGATCCGCAACTTCGTGACAAAATGAGCAAGGCTGCCTTGGCGAAATCTCAAAAATCCGACATCACTGCCAGAGCGTCGCAGATTCTGGAGTGGTTGGAACTGACCTGAGGCCATGAAAGTTCTTCAGGTGGTTCCGAGTCTGGCCCCTGAATGGGGGGGGCCGGTCAAAGTGGTTAATGAGTTGGCCGGTGCCCTCGAAGCCATAGGTGTATCCAGCGAAATAATTTCCGCTCAGGGTCGGAGAGTCGGTAACCCAGAAACTGTCACCAGCGACATCCCAATCCATCTATTTGAAACCGGCCCTCTAGCTCGCCTTTGGACCGCCCACACCCCGGGTCTCAAAAAGACCTTGGCTCGGAAAATTCCTGATTTTGATCTGGTGCACATCCAGGAATTATGGCACTATCCGGGATACATCGCTTCGAAAATCGCCCGCTCTCGGAACGTTCCTTATATCGTCACGATCCACGGGGAACTCAACGAGTGGAACCTCCAACAAAAGCGGCTAAAAAAACAGATATACATGACGGCTATCCAGCGAGGTATCCTCCAAAAATCAGCTGCTCTGCATGCGATAACTCAAGCGGAATCTGACAGAATTCGACAACTGGAAATCGAAACTCCGGTCGCGATGATACCCAATGGTACCCACACCGAAGAATTCGAAAACCTGCCTGACCGCTCTCAGTTCGTTAGTCGGTATCCTGAGTTAGAAAACAGGCTGATTGTGCTATTTTTGGGCAGAATTCAGCAAAAAAAAGGTCTCGACATACTGGCGCAGGCATTCGGAAATCTGGTCCGTACGCGAGACGATGTACGGCTCGTAGTGGCCGGCCCCGATGAAGANNACACCCTAACCGAANTCAAGACAATCCTCAAATCACATGGCGCATTGGAAAAGGCAGTATTTCCAGGCATGTTGACCGGCGAGCAGAAACTGGAAGCTCTGNGCGCAGCNGATATTTTCGCGTTAACATCNTACTCCGANGGGTTCTCAGTGGCCCTCNTNGAAGCACTTTCGGCNGGATTGCCCCTCGTAATCACCGACGAATGCAATTTTCCAGAAGTTGGCGATTCAAGGGCTGGATTCGTTGTCAGACCCAACGATTCAGAAACCGCCAGTGCTCTCATGAGCCTACTGGATTCCGCTGATCTCCGGAGAGAGATGAGCGGAAATGCCCGTCGGCTTGTTCGGTCTAACTATACGTGGGAGAGAATTGCCGAAAAGATGTTTACGTTATATGAAAACGTCATTGCTGGAAATTTCAGGGCCATCACATAAGACTGCCTGAAGCCTGATAATCTGATCAAAAGAGGGAGATTTGGCAAGACAGATTCACGAATACCACCCGACCATCGGCTACACGTTCATACCAGAACTGCGAGCCAGAATTCCCCACGAAGCTGGCGGTTACACCGTAAAAACCAATAGCATGGGTTTTCGATGCGAACACGAAGTGACGGCTGATAAACCACCTCATACATATCGAATCGTACTATTTGGAGACTCGTTCACGGCAGGTGATGGTGTAAACAACAGCCAACGATATGGGGACGTGCTTGAGAAGCGTTTTCCAGGACTGCAAGTGCTGAATTTTGGACTTTCTGGGACTGGAACCGATCAACAGTATCTGATCTATCAGCAGTTTGTTAAAGATATCGAGTTCGATCTGCTCATGATCTGCCCGTGGGTNGAAAATATTCGGCGTGTTGCGGCACACTATCGGCTCGTGACTTCAAGAGCCGAGGGTCAGGAAGGTTACCTNGCGAAACCATATTTTGAGCTACAAGACAGAAAGTTGAACCTGCNTCAAGTACCCGTTCCAAAAGGGACATTCACTAAAGATCAGTTGCCCNAACAAGATCAGGATTATGTCGACGTTGGAGGCCCTCATCAACTGGCCAGAGAGCTAGTCAATACGTATCTGAAACCTCTAAAGTCCGTCATCCAGAGCGCGACGAAATTTCAACCAGTGCCCGCCTATGATGATCCGAATAATCCAGACTGGCAGTTGATGCAAGCTATCCTGATCCAATGGGCATCAGAGTCCGGCGGTCGCCCGGTGCTCATAGCGCCAATTCCCATGCACCATCACATTGAGCAGTCGGCTCCGGCNGATGGAATCGTCCAGCGGTTCGAGGAACTCAAGCAGCATCGCAACATCAACGTCGTGAACACCCTGCCCAGATTTTGGGAGGAGCCTGCGAAGGATCGNAAGCGNTGCCGNTTCAAGACTGATCCACACCTGACGCCGCACGGGCATCAGGTGCTTGCCGATGCTCTCGCTCCGGGAGTTTCCAGATACGTCGAGGNTGCTAAGTGAGCATCGACGTTCTCGGAATCTCGTGCTATTACCATGACTCGGCTGCTACGTTGGTCAGGGATGGCGAGATAATCGCCGCCGTTCAGGAGGAGCGATTCACGCGACGCAAACACGATCCCGGATTTCCCGACAACGCNATAAACTACTGTTTGGAGGAAGGCGAGATCGACCCGAACGAACTTTCTGCTGTGGTCTTTTACGACAACCCTTTGCAGACTTTCGACAGGATCGTTAAATCATTGCTCCACGCCGCTCCTAATGGTGTGGATCAATGGTTAAAAGCNGCTCCAACGTGGCTNGGACTGAAACTCAAGGTNCAGCAGACGATCCACGAAAGACTCGACCCTGACGTCAAAGTGCTGTTTTCAGATCATCACATGTCCCACGCTGCTAGTGCGTTTTACCCGTCGCCCTATTCGGACGCGGCGGTCATCACGATGGACGGTGTGGGCGAATGGGCAACAACTGCGGTCGGNGNCGGACATGGCGAGTCTTTAGAGATCTTCGACGAGATCAGGTTCCCGCACTCGCTGGGTTTGCTATACAGCGCGTTCACTTACTACACTGGTTTCCGCGTAAATTCCGGCGAATACAAGCTGATGGGNTTGGCGGCATATGGCGAACCTGAATACGAATCGCTGATTCGTGATCATCTTATCGACATCAAAGACGACGGCTCTTACCGCCTAAACATGGATTACTTCGGATTTCTGGATTCGAACATGATGATTAGCCAGAAGTTCGAAGACCTGTTAGGCGGGCCTGCGCGTGAGCCAGAGTCNCGGATATCTCGAAGAGACATGAATCTCGCATCGTCGATCCAGGTGGTACTGGAAGACGTGGTGCTCAAGTTGGCCCGTCGAGCGCGCAAGCAGTCAGGGTTGCCGAATCTGGTTTTAGCCGGGGGTGTCGCGCTGAACTGCGTAGCCAACGGTAAGATTCTCAGCGAGGGCATTTTCGATAATGTGTGGATTCAGCCTGCCGCCGGTGACGCCGGAGGTGCTCTTGGCGCGGCGCTGGTCGCCTCACACACCTACTTCGACGTTCCTAGACAGGTAGAAACCAGAAGTCGTGACGGCCAGAAAGGCAGTTACCTTGGCCCTGCCTATTCCAACCGGGAGGTCAAGGCATTCCTCGATTACCGTGAGTATCCATACTCCCAAGTGTCTGACGATGAACGAGCGGCTACCGTTGCGTCTGCTATCGCCGACGGAAAAATAATCGGATACATGGTCGGTCGCATGGAATACGGCCCACGTTCACTCGGTGCTCGGTCCATCCTCGGTGACGCTCGAAACGTGGATACTCAGTCAATCATGAATCTGAAGATCAAATTCCGAGAGTCATTCAGACCGTTTGCTCCCTCGGTTCTCGAAGCCTACTGCCAGGAATACTTCGGCCTGAAAACTGACAGCCCCTATATGCTGTTGGTCGCGCCAGTAAACGAAGATAGGTGGATTATTTCCGATACCGTCATTCCCGACGACGGGGATATGCTGCCTCTCATAAACCGTCCGAGGAGCGATATTCCGGCGGTCACCCACGTTGACTACTCGGCTCGAATTCAAACTGTCTCGCCCGCTGAGAAACCAGACTACTATGCTGTCATCAAAGAGTTCGAAAAATTGACCGGATATGGGCTGATCGTCAATACGTC
Source organism: Chloroflexota bacterium (assembly GCA_002710885.1). The sequence continues at coordinate 9,090 of PAIW01000027.1, forward strand.
TTTTAATGTGCGTGGGGAGCCAATCGTTGCCAGCCCGGAGGACGCTTACCGATGTTTCATGCGCACTGGGATAGACATGCTGGTGCTCGAAAACTGCGTCCTGATCAAAAATGAACAACCTGAATTTCCCGAAGACGAGGACTGGAAAAACACCTATGCAGTGGACTGACCAACAGCAGGTCGAATTTCTAACCCGATTCTACAATGAGATCATTGCGGCTGCGGCAGCTCGGTTGAAGCAACAAGACGTTGAGATTCTGACCACAGAGCCTGATCCTAACGAATTATCCTATTTCTCTCAACGGGAGCAGTCCAGCATGAAACCAGAGGAATTGGAGTTGGATCTGGAGGATATAGACTGGGTGAAAAACGCGCTTACGCAAATCACTGACGGCCCTGAAGCAGAAGTTCTAGCCAACGTTTATGGCCGAATTATTGATCTCGCCGCCCGATTTGAGGAGATCGACGACGCCGAAGACGTTTCTCCATACATCTACGTAATGTTCTGATCAAAACCCGTCGAGCAGGTCGATGTATTCCTGAGATACTCTGCTCTTTGTGAACCGTTCATCATACAACGCGCGCGCATTGAGGCCGCGTTTTTCTATTTCTAGCGTATCTCGTTTCAGGAAACGCGCCAATTTTGCAAGTTCGTGACCGTCAAGAACATTCCAACCCACATCCGTTTCAGACATCATCTGCGCCAATTCGGAATCCGGGGGCATCATCGCAACCAATGGTTGACCTGCTGATAGGAATGTGTAAGCTCGGGACGGCGCGGACAGACGATCCATCCCGGGTTGGAGCGTCACAAGGCATGCATCTGCAGATGACAGGATCGACCTGAATCGCTCCTCAGGTTGGAACCCAAGAAAACCGACGTTACTCAGTCCTTCTCGTTCGGCCCGTTGAATGAGCTCTTCTCTCCTGGCGCCGTCACCCAGGAAAATGAACTTGACCCCGTC
>PAIW01000028.1 GCA_002710885.1 Chloroflexota bacterium
TAGAGACCCTGCCCGAAATATACGGTCTGCCGGGGGCCGCGATCACGCTGACGCTTCTAAGCTATCCATATACCCTCTTGACCGTCAGGGCGGCGTTCCGAAATCTCGACCCATCATTGGACGAATCTGCGCGATTGTTGGGACACGGATCGTGGAGCGCGTTTTTTCGGATGACCGTTCCGCAACTGAAACCCGCTATGGCAGCCGGCTCATTGTTGGTGGCCCTATACACCCTTTCCGACTTCGGGGCTGTATCGCTAATGAGATACGAGACGTTCACATGGGCGATCTTCCAACAGTACCAATCGGCCTTCGATCGGAGCATCGGCGCTGTGCTGTCACTTGTGCTCGTATTATTTGCGGTGTTGATATTGATGGGCGACGGATTTGTCGCCTCCAAAGGCAAATTTTATCGGACAGGCAGTGGCTCGGCGAGAGCCACGAACGCGGTGAAGCTGGGAACGTGGAGGTGGCCGGCAGTTGCGTTTTGTGTCGCGGCGGTGGTTGCTGCGCTTGGAATGCCGACAGCGGTATTGGGATATTGGCTGATCAAAGGCGTCTCTGCTGGCGAACCTCTAACGCTCGTATGGTCGGCGACGTTGAACTCGTTGTATGTATCGCTTATGGCGGCGGTGGCGGCGACTGTGTTGGCTGTGCCGGTGGCGGCGCTGGCCGTCAGGCATCCAGGTCATTTGTCTCGATTGTTCGAGCGAGTCAGCCACACAGGATACGCGCTGCCAGGAATCGTCGTGGCATTGGCGCTCGTGTTCTTCGGGTCGAGGCTCGCCCAACCGATATATCAGACGGTGTGGTTGTTGGTGTTTGCTTACGTCGTGCTGTTCTTGCCGGCGGCGCTTGGCTCGACCCGTTCGTCTCTTATGCAGGTCAGCCCTAGAATTGAAGAGGCTGCGCGATGTCTGGGTCACGGTCGGATCAGCGTCATGTTGTCCATAACCGCTCCGTTGACCAGGTCGGGCCTGTTGGTGGGTGGGGCGCTTGTGTTTCTAGTGACAATGAAAGAACTTCCCGCCACGTTGATATTGGGACCGTTAGGATTCTCCACTCTGGCCTCGAGGATTTGGTCGGCCTCATCTGAGGCATTTTTCGCTCAAGCTGCCGCGCCCGCGTTGATGCTTATTATCATATCTTCTGTTCCCCTAGCGATACTGATGATACGAGACCGGAGCAGGCAGTGAACGAGGTTCTGCTCCAGTGTGTTGGGGTCACGAAGTCCTTCGGCGATTTTGTCGCCGTCCGAGATGTCACGTTCGATGTGTCCCGAGGCGAAATCCTGGCCATTCTGGGCCCGAGCGGGTGTGGCAAAACCACAGTGTTGAGGCTGATTGCCGGACTCGAAAGGCCGGACGCAGGCCAGATTCTCATTCGAGGAGAATTGGCATCAACTCCTCAACGTCAGACTCCGCCAGACAAACGAGGCGTCGGCATGGTCGTGCAGGAATACGCTCTTTTCCCGCACATGACCGTCCGCCAAAATGTCGCATTTGGGCTCAATAATCTTAGTAACGATCAGAAAAAAGATAGGGTCGCTGAGGTCATGTCGCTGGTTCGCCTCGAAAACCTGCAAGGTCGATACCCTCATGAGCTATCCGGCGGCCAACAGCAAAGAATCGCGCTGGCCCGCACGATGGCGCCACGTCCTTCCGCGGTGCTTTTGGATGAACCATTCAGCAATATCGACGCTGGCCTGCGGTCAGATGTTCGGCGCGACGTTGAAGAAATCTTGAGGGTAAACGATATCGCAGCAGTGTTGGTCACGCACGACCGTGACGAAGCCTTCGCCATCGCAGACCGTGTCGCCGTAATGAGCGATGGAGAGTTGCACCAGGTAGACACGCCTGAAGCTGTCTATCATCTGCCCAGCAGCAAACGAGTCGCCCAGATGACCGCGACGTGCGATTTTATCGAAGGCGTCGTACTGCAGGATGGAACGGTGGACACTGAAGCTGGGATATTCGCCTACGATACTCATTCCGGTGACATCGAACCTGGTTCATCGGTTGAGTTAGTAATCCACCTGGACGACTTCGGCATCGACGAAAACGAGTCTGGCGCAATGATTGTCCAGGCACGGGAATTTCGAGGCGACGCGACGGTGCTAGTGATCGCTCTGCCTTCAGGGGCAACGCTCAGGTGCAGGCAAGATTCTCACTGCGCCATCAAGTCTGGGAGACGCGTCGATCTCATTTTGAATCGCCCCGGTCCTTTCGCGGCGTTCAGCGCCTGACAGGGTGCCTCGATCGGTTTGGTTGGTTGGGCGCCGTCAATGTGAGTATCAGCGGAATCGTGACCACAATGGACGCNGCGAGAATCAGGTACGGTTCCCTGTAATTTCCCCGCACATCGAACNTCAATCCCACGAAGATCGGCCCAACCACNCCAAACACCGTNCTGAAGGTCATCATAATGCCCATGATCGTCCCAAAATGCCGGCGTCCAAAATAGTCTGCCAGCATCGAGAATCGAATTGGTATCGACGCCCCGAATCCGATCCCCCAGAACACAACGAACGCCACCAGATGCCAATTGTTGCTCGTGTACGCGAAAAATANCGTTCCGATGAATTGGAACANAAAGGCCACGGCGATCACGCGCCGCTTGTCCCATTTATCACCGACAACTCCACTGGCAAGCCTGCCTAATAGGCTCACAATTGATATGGCGAGTATCACCATGCCCGCCATGGTGCGGGACACTCCAAAGCTGGTGAGAGCGGGAATCTGATGAACCGTCGCTGACATGATGAGCTGGCTTCCCCCCATCGCCAGGACCAACTGCCAGAACACTCTCGTTCGCATTGCTTCTCGGGCTGTGAACTCTACCTCTACATGCTTTTTGGTTGACTGGGAGTTCTTATTTTCAGACGAATCTACGACTTCGTCAGCTGACTCAAGGACGGTGGCGGTCTCGGCCTGTGCTCCGTCTGGGAGCATTCCGTAGTCCTCTGGTCTGCTTCTCATGACCAGAGCAGCCGGGATACCGGTTAACCAATAGCCGATGCCAACCACGAAAAGGCCTGTGCGCCAGTCTGTCACAGCGATAAGCCACACCAACGCCGGAACAAGTATCCCGCCCAGCCCTGAGCCTGCGGACATTATGGCGATCGCTTTTGTCCTCCGAGTCACGAACCAATTGGCAACCGTCGTTGTGACCACCAGAAAAGTGCCGAATGACAAGCCGAGGGTGATCAGAGTGAACGCGACGTAAAACTGCCACAGATTATTTATTCGACTTAGCAGGACGAATCCGAGACCAGTTGCGAAGATGCCAGATAGCATGACTCTTCGCGGTCCGTATTTGTCGATGAACCAACCGACGAAAGGCGCAATCGCCCCGGATTCGGTCCTTTGAAGAGACACGGCGCCNGCGGTCAGGGCGCGGCTCCAGCCAAACTGCTCAACAATNGGATCAAAAAAAGCTCCGAAGCCCTGCCAGAACGTCCCTGACGTGTAGGCCTGACTTGTGGAGCCTGCTATGACTATCCACCAGCCATAGAAAATATTCTTGTTTTTCGGTTTCTGTGCCTCGTCAGTAGAGGATTCTTGTGTTCCGACTGCCAAACTGGGCTCTGACCTCCATGTTTAATGATGCAGTGTAATTTATGAAATATCCTGCGAATTTTACGCTCCGCAGCCAGCATTGTAAATCGTCATACGGCATTTTGTTGAGCCAAAAGAGAACGCTCCNACAAGCAAATGTCCGTCGGAGCGTTGATTTCAGATGTCAGCCCGTTTTCTTCTAATATTTACCCAAACGGAGATGGCATCATCCCGACGGGGACTTCGATAAGGCTCGGAGCTTCAATTTTGAGAGCCTCTTTCACCGCGGCTTCCAATGCGTCGGCGCCTTCAGCCCTCACGCCACGCGCTCCGTAGGCTTCGGCCAGCTTCACGAAGTCAGGGTTGTGCAGTTCNGCGCCGATNGACCGACCGTCGAAACGNGTCACNTGGTCTCTGAGAACATTGCCGTATGCGTTGTCATTGAAGACCACGACCACAGCATTGATTTCGTGTTTGACGGCGGTAGACAATTCCTGAGAGTTGAACAAGAATCCTCCGTCGCCCGAGATAGCCACGACCGCTTTGTCGGGCTGGGCCACCTTAGCACCAAGCGCTGTTGGATAGGCGTATCCCAGATTGCCGTAGTATGAGGATGTCAGGTAGGTCCGCGGTTCGTAAACCGGGAAATTATTGCGGCTGTAATATCCAATCTGCGTCATACCGGAGATCACGATGCCATCATCGGGTATGGCATTTCTCAGCGCCTGAGTGAGAGAATTNTGAGGCTCNACGGTGGGAGACGAGTCGTCGATTTGTGCACGCAGGGACTCTATTTCCTCGCGACGGCTGTCCCGCGGACTGCTTGTCGCAGAAATGATCTTGTGTATTTCATCCAGGGTTCGGCCGGCGTCGCCCACAAGGCCGTAAGTGTCTGAGTAGTTGCGTCCGATCTCTTCTTCGTCGACGTCGATCTGTATGACCTTTTGTTTGAGCATATCCGGTGACGCCAATCGAGTGCCGACTGCCAGGACGATGTCATGTTCTTCCATCTGAGCGGNCATCACGTCGCTCCGGAACCTGACACTGCCAATCGACAAGTAGTGGCGATCGGATATGGCGCCTTTGCCTTCTGCGGTAGTTATGACCGGAGCCTGTAGGAACTCGGCCACTTTAACGAGCGCCTCAGTTGCGTCAGATGATACCGCTCCGCCTCCGACGAAGATCAGGGGATTCGACGCCTGAGAAATCATCTGGGCGGCCTCGCGAATTCGGGCTGAGTTAGCGGCGGGNCGCTCGTATATTCCTGGCTCCAGCAGATCAACGTCAGCCACTTGTTCCAAGGTCTCCGGCGGAATCTCAATCTCGACCGGTCTGGGCCTGCCAATTTGAAGTTGATGGAATGCCTCGTGGACCGCTTCTGGTACTTCTGCCGCGTCCATGATTCGATGCGCCCACTTGGTGACAGGTTTGATAGTGTCAATCTGGTCGTTGATCTCGTGGAGCATGCCACGGTCGACGCCGATCAACTCTTTTTGAATCTGGCCTGCCACCACAAGCACAGGGGAGGAGGCCGCATAAGCTGTCCCGATCCCAGCGCTGGCGTTCTGGAGGCCCGGCCCTGGCACAACGAGCGCAGTGCCGATGCCCCCGCCCGCGCGGGCGTAACCGTCGGCCATGTAGGTCGTAGCCTGCTCGTGCCGAGTGTTTATGAACCTGATTCCTGGCTCATCGTAAAGACCGTCCATCATGTGATATAACTGCACACCAGGCAGTCCAAATATTACGCGGACGCCTTCGCGATAAAGCGATTTCGCCAGGGCCTGTCCGCCTGTCATCTTGGGCATAGAGTGTATTCTCCTTTTTCCGGCCTCGTATATAGGATCTGTGATCGATGTTTAATCTGACACACGCTGCGCCTCATAGTCCTTAGAGGCCTGCTCTAACGATCTCGTTTTCAGGACGTTAAGCTCATCCTTGAGNTCAGCCGATTGCTTCTGCGAATTGCGTAGGCTAACCAGAGAGCCTTGGAATTGNGGCATCACATATCGAGCAATCAGTTCGTAGCTATGTTTGACTTGTTCGCGCGTCCCCCATTCGGTGGCCTGAATCATCAGTCCGCCGAACCCACCGGAAGACTCGTCTAATCGATGAATCTGCTCCACGAGATCATCCGGGGTGCCGACGCACCAGGCGCCGTTCTCAACCATCGATTCGATGATTTGGTTCTGAGGTCCGTCGAAGGAAGCCTGGAAACCGAGGGTGTTCTCAAAATACTCGCGCTGGTAANCGCCGGCTCGTTCACGAGCCTGGGCCATCGCCTCTTTTTTACTCTCGGCCAGATGGACGTGAACCACGAGGCGCCACTCGTTTCGATCCATGACATTACCGTACTCTTTGGCGGTGTCCTCCGCTATCTTCCAAAAATCTTTCATATTACGGGCGTATGCGCCGCCTCGAACGACACTGACGGAAAGAACTCCTAAGCCGTGCTTGCCTGCCAGAACCATGCCAGACGGCGATTGAGCGGCGGCGGCGGAAATCGGAAAGTGCGGCTTTGTGTATGGCCTCAGATGGAGTCTGGCATCTCGGAGCGTGAACCAGTCAGATTCATGNGTTATNGGCTCGATCTCTGTGAGCAAGCGTTTGATGACTCCCAACGACTCGTCCATTCGCTGTCGCTGGGTTGTCGGGTCGATGCCCAGCATGTATGCGTCCGAGACCAGGGCGCCGGGACCGACACCCAGGTTCACACGGCCACGGGTCATGTGGTCGAGTTGGACCATGCGGTTCGCCACCATCATCGGATGGTGGTAGGGGAGGCTTGTGACGCCCGTGCCAAGCCGGATATGCTTGGTGCGCTCGGCTGCTGCAGCGATGAAAATTTCTGGCGATGCGATATTCTCCCAACCGGCACTGTGATGCTCGCCGATCCAGGCTTCATCGAAGCCCAGATAGTCCAGCCATTCGACAGTCTCCAGATCGCGTTCTATCGCCAGCGTCGGATTCTCTCCCAGCCAGTGGAAAGGCGCCATAAATATTCCAAATTTCATTCTCTCAGGCAGCGCCATGTGAATCCTCTCCATGTTGTCCAAAGAAGGTTAAAAGCAATACGAAATCATCCCGGGTAGGCTCGCATCGTTCAGTGACAAATCACTCCACGGAATTCTAGCATGGGGTAATCCCCCTAGCAATTTTATTAGATAGAGACGCTGGCTACGCTGGGGACATCAAAATTATAAATTTATNCAGAAAAATCGCCAGATTCTTCATCGTAGCCGGGATATTCTCGAAAAATACCGATTCTGCTTCCTCATCGGCCAAATCACTGATGCCNCGGACCTCCAGAAAAGGCACGTCGGCAAACTTGGACGCTCTGGCNCCNCCCGCGCCCTCCCATGCTGCAGCGACAGCTCCTGTGGTATCGCGCAACTCATTGGCCCGAGAAGTCGTCACGATGGACTCATCNCCCGACGCCACGCGCCCGAAATGGACGGAAAATGGCAGCGTATTGAAAGCTTCCGCTTCTTGCATGGCCGCGATGTATCGGAGGTCTCCGGCGAATTCAGGCGCTGGGCCTGGTATCAGGTTGCGNTTGAAGTCGTGTTCAACTGTCTCGGTTGCGACAATCACGTCTCCAATGGCGAGGTCAGGGGAAAGGCCACCTGCCGAACCGATACACATGGCAACCGAGACGACTGACAACGCGTNGATGGAATGCAGGGTATGGGTTGCGAATTGCGCTTTGCCAAGACCTCCTTCGACAACCACCGCGCGTCCACTCAAGTACGAAATCGCTTCTAGCCTGCCTAGCTTAACTGGCTCCCCGGTAAGGCCCATGTGATCGAAGGCGGCCACTAGCGCGTCCAATTCACGAATCGTTGGCACGAGGGCCAAAACCGTCATGCTTTCCACTCGGTCGCAACGTCGATGGCCCGGCGGAACTCGACTCCAGGCATAGATTTCATGTAAGCAATTAGACGCTCAAGCATACGCAATCTGCCGGGCCTTCCGATGATGTGCGGGTGCATCGTGAGGACGAAGGCTCGCCCATAGTGATACGCTCCCTCGAATCCGGCGCTCCACACCTGATAAACTTGTTCAGGGCTCGCCATTGCGCTCCGCCCACCGAGCGCAGGTGCGAAGCTGAAGTAGGGATGGTCGTCCCATTCCCAATGGACGGGAATTTCTACCAGTTGGGAATCGCCCTCGGTCACAAGGTATGGGATGTCATCGCCCATGAGGCTAGAATCGTAAACGAACCCTCTGTCGATGAGATATTGGATCGAATACTCGCTCAACTCCCAACTAGGGGAGCGATAACCCAACACTTTTTGACCTGTGATTCGTTCCAAAATTCCGCTTCCATGATCCAGGACTTCCAACTCTTTTTCTGGCGATAACGTAGCGGGCGCTTCGTGCATGTAACCGTGATGCCCGACCTCGTGGCCTCGGTTCGCGATGTCGGCGACCAGAGTTTCGTGAGTCTCGGCGACGTAACCTGGNACNTAGAAGCTGGCCTTGATTTCGTGCTTGTCTAGCACGTCCAGGATTCGCGGCGCGGCCACGCTGGGGCCGTACTCTCTCATCGACATGAAACTCGGNAGTTTAGCNGTGTCGGGATTGCTGTTTAGAGCGCTCGAAACNCCATCAACGTCGAACCCTAACATCACCACNCATCGAGTNTCCCCTGACCAAATNCCGCTCATTGATATGCTCCTGCAANTCTANCCCGCCGTTTTTTTACCCGCCGAATATGCGATACTGTTGCTCTACTNNAGGTGGCCTNCTTTGGCACANATATTACCGCAATCANNGACACAATGGAAAACCTGTTCCAACACCAGATAGNACCCTCNAANAGCCTNNCNAATCCTGNCTTTGGNATCAATTGATGCGCGCCCTGCGAATCGTCATTCCCATTGCCGCTATCATTTTNTTGACGATATATGGGGGCATCGGTTACNTGATTGCCTCCGGNGTGACCGGGGCNGAACGGGAGNACCTGGAGGATAGCCTNGCCGCTCACGGCGTCNCGTTTGAAGATGTCGATTTCATGTCCCGAACNGGCGANGTTAACTTGAGCGGATGGTATGTGGTCGCCAGAAATACGTCGCCGACAATCATCTTCGTTCATGGCATTGGATCACAGAGAACAGGCGATGAAATGACTGCGCTTGCCGTTGAATTTCACGAACATGGATTCGGGTTCTTGATGTTCGATCTTCGCGCTCACGGTCTGTCTGGAGGGGACAAGACCACCGGCGGTTATCACGAACGCTTCGACGTTCTTGGCGCCTTCGATTTCCTCAAAACGCGAGGCGTTGAGTCCGGCGAAATTGGAGTCCTGGGTCTATCAATGGGAGCAGGAACTTCGGCGATGACGGCGGCGGGTGAACCAGCGATTACCGCTCTTGTATTGGATAGTCCTTACGCGGTTGCATCAGAGTTGATCGCCCAGGAAACAGCGCGAAAAACCCCGTTCCCGGAATGGTTCGTGCCGCTATTTATCCCGATGGCCAAGGTATGGGCCGATCTGCTTTATGACATCGACGTTGACGCAATGTCGCCGGAGAAGATGGTGTCGGAGTTGGACTATCCGATCATGGTCATTTACGGGACCGGCGACACAAGAATACCAGCAGACCACGGCCAACGAGTATTCGACGCTGCGCCCGATGGCAGTGTATTGTGGGCGGTGGAAGACTCTGACCACTTGGATGCCTACGTCGAACAACCAGACGAGTACGCCGAACGGGTGATTAGTTATTTTGTAGGACGGCTAAGCGTCGATTAAACTCCGGATCACATCTACAGCCTCATCACTTGGAACGGTCGTGGGATCGTCCGACGAACGTTCTTTGATCTCCACGATCCCTTGCTTCAGGTTTCGCGGACTGACCACCACACGCACGGGCAAACCCAGTAGATCGGCGTCGTTGAACTTTACGCCGGCGGTTTCACTTCGGTCATCATAGAGCGTCGATAGTCCGGCTGCTGTCAATTCTTCGTACAGCGTATTCGCGGCGTTGGTCACCTCGTCGTTTTGCATGTTCAAGCCGACAAGTTGGACGTCGTAGGGCGCAATAGGTTTCGGAAACAGGATGCCGTTTTCGTCGTTGTGTTGTTCGATGGACGCGGCAAGTAGTCTCCCAACTCCGATGCCGTAGCACCCCATCATGATTGGGTGGCTTTCTCCGTCCCGGTCTGAATACGTAGCTTCCTGGATGTCGCTGTATCTGGTCCCTAGTTTGAATACGTGTCCTACTTCAATTCCGCGGCGAGTTTGCAGCGAGGCGCCGCAATTCGGACAGGCATAGCCCGCTTGGGCCATCGCAATGTCGGTAATGGTGTCCGCTTTGAAATCTCTAGGGACGTTTGCGTTGTTGAAATGGTAGCCGTCTTTGTTTGCACCCACAACGAAATTGGAACCAAGTTCGATAGAGTCGTCTGCGACGATTCGCGTGCCTTTCAGACCTACGGGTGATGCCGAGCCGGCAACCACGCCTGCTGCTCTCACTTCCTGAGGAGTTGCCAATCGCAAATCGATCGCCCTGAGAGCGTTGCTGAGCTTCACCTCGTTGACATCCAGATCACCCTTAATGACCACGAACGTGAATTGCCCATCTGCAATGTAGAACACCACTTTGAGTGTCTTAGACTCAGAAACTCCGAGGTATTGTGCTAACTCTTGGATGGTCTTTACGCCTGGCGTTGCGACTTCCTCAAGCGGTAGCTCGTTTTCTGTGGGCAGGGTTTCCTTCTTGAACACAGCTTTTTCGCCATTTGCNGCATAGTCGCACGTTGGGCATAGAATTATGGTGTCTTCGCCCGCATCAGCCAACAGAATAAACTCCTGGGAGTCCTTGCCGCCGATCGCTCCGCTGTCTGCGTCGACGATGATGGCATCAAGGCCACACCGCGCAAAGATGTTTTTGTACGCCTGAACCATAGCCTGGTAGCTGAGATCGAGTCCTTCCTCGTCAGCGTCNAAGCTATAGGCGTCCTTCATGTCAAATTCCCTGACCCGAATCAGTCCTCCTCTGGGGCGGGGTTCGTCCCGGAATTTTGTCTGAATCTGATATATGGTCATCGGCAGGTCACGGTAGCTGTTGACGTTGGCCTTCACCATGTTGGTCAACAGTTCCTCATGAGTCGGAGCCATGACCATCTCTCGATCTCGACGATCAGTTACCCTGAACAGTTCGGGACCCATCATCTCGTCGCGTCCAGAGATTTGCCATAGGTCTCGGGGCTGAAGCACTGGCAAGTGGATTTCCTGCCCTCCGGCGGCATCCATTTCCTCTCGGATGATCTGCTCGATTTTCCTTAGGGACCTCCATGCCAGAGGCATATACCCGTAAATGCCGGCAGCGGCCTGATATATCAGGCCTGCTTTCAGCATTAATTTGTGGCTGACAAGTTCAGCCTCGGCAGGGTCGTCTCTTAGGGTTTTTCCAAATAGTCGTGATACGCGCATGATTATTTCATCCGTGATTTGTCCGAACCATCGTCGATTCGGAGGTCGATTGTCGTTGTCTGCGAAGTCAGATTATGGGGATACGGTCGCAGTTTCGAGGTCTGCTTCCGCGTTCGCGACCTCTTCCATGAGGGCAGCAAGCATTTCGGCTTCAGGCACGATCCGCGCTTTTTGGCCTTTGCGAAAAATGATGGCGCGTCCCGCGCCCGCGGCGATTCCCACGTCTGCATCTTTGGCTTCGCCCGGGCCATTGACCTCGCAACCCATGACAGCAACTTTGATTGAACTTTTCGTCGCCTTGAGAAGCTCATCGACTTCGTTTGCCAGTTTCACAACGTCTACGTCGGCTCGACCGCAACTGGGGCAGGCCACCAGCACCGGCCCGGCTTTTCGCAGTTCAAGCGACTTCAAAATCTCAAATCCAGTGAATACCTCTTCGCGAGGATCATCGCTGAGCGAGACGCGTATCGTGTCGCCGATCCCGTTGTACAGCAGCGTTCCGAGTCCGATGGCGCTGCGAATGCTGCCGGATTTGGCGGTGCCTGATTCTGTGATTCCGAGATGCAGCGGGTAGGGGACGAGTTTTGCCATTCGCCGGTACGACTCGATTGTCGTGTCGATATCGAACGCTTTCAGGGAAATTTTGATGAGGTCGAAATCCAGGTTCTCGAGAATTCCGATCTCCCAAAGGCCGGTGGCGACCATGTGGTCCACCACAGAGTATTCCTCACCCTCTGACTCTCCGGCTTTCGGGAGCATGTTAACGCCATCAGTGTGACGGGAAATGCCCCGGGTTTTACCGATACCATCCACGGGCGGGAGGCTGCCAAAATTGACCCCAATTCGAATCGGAACTTGTCGAATTTTGGCCTGTTCGACCACCAGTTCAACCTTCTCACGATCCCGGATGTTCCCAGGGTTCAACCGAAGGCAATCGACGCCGCTCTCTAAGGATTCGAGAGCCAGTTGGTAGTGGAAGTGTATGTCGGCGATGAGCGGAATGTTGATCTGGCGTTTGATCTCTTTTAGCGCCTTGGCAGCTTCCATGTCAGGCACAGCGCTCCTGACGATCTCACAACCAGCTTCCTCCATCTCTCTGATCTGGCGCACCGTGGCGGCCACATCACGGGTGTCGGTTTTGGTCATGGACTGAACAGAGATCGGCGCGTCGCCGCCAATCTTGACATCGCCAACATACAGTGGCTTGGTCACACGTCGCGTTCGCATCGAAAGGTTACTCCTCTGGCGCGTAATGTTGATACTCGCGAGGATACAGGAGTTTCCGTCCCCCGTTCAAGGTTACCGATTACGGGATGAGACGTTCCCCGCTGATAATACGAACGACGTCGAAGTAACTTATTATCACAATGAAACCAATCAACACCGCAAAACCGGCCAGATGGACGACCCCTTCTTTCTGAGGAGAGATGCGTTTCCCGCGCCGCGCCCATTCAATCATGACGAACAAAAGACGCCCGCCATCGAGGGCAGGAATCGGAAGAATATTCACAATGCCGAGCGAGATGCTGATCAGTGCAGTCAACTCGAAAATCGGAGCGATTCCCGCTTCAGCGACCTGCCCGGTCACACGAGCAATCCCGATAGGACCTGTCAATCCAGGGTCGGGGCCACCGGAAATCCACCGCTCAAAGCCATTCTTGGTGATAATTAGCACGTTCCACATGCGGTCGAATGCCTTCGGAACTGCTTCCCAAATGGGATAACTTTCCTTGACCATTCTCACATTGGACGTGCCAATAATCACGCCAACCGCGCCTTGCGTCAACGTGTCGCCGAGTCCCAGCTGTGCGTCATATCGTCGGGCGTCTCTCAGAGATATCTCTGTATCTGCGTCTGCGACTTCATCGACAACTAAGAATTTAGGCGGATTCAGCCTGGGCGTAACCGTGACTGTTTCCACGACCGACGAGTCGAGATTCTGGCCTAACCCCGTTACGATTGAACCGCGCCTAAGTGTGATCTCGGTCGGGCTGTCCAACTTCGCCATCACCATTTCGATCAAGCTGTAATGGTTTTTCACTCGTTCGCTGTCGAATGACATGACGGTGTCACCCGCACGAATTCCAGCTTCCTGCGCCGGAGAGCCGGGAGCAACTCCACTGATGACCACGTTGCCGACAGCGGTATCATGGGGCAGTACGAACAGAATCGTGAAGATGGCCAAGGGAGTTAGTATGTTCATGAACGAACCGGCAACAAGGACTATGGCGCGCTTCCACACGGCTTGGCGGGCGAAACTGCGTTCTTCGGTCGGATCCTCTTCGCCAACCATTTTTACGAAGCCACCTAGGGGAATCCANTTGAGAGTGTAGGTCGTCTCTCCACGTCGGATGCCGAATATCCTCGGCGGGAATCCGAATCCAAATTCGGTGACTTTGATTCCAAAATATTTCGCTGTTAAAAAATGTCCCGCTTCGTGGACAAAAATTAACAGTCCAAGAACCGGGAATATCAGTAACCAGAGTGGCAGGCCGAACAATATTATCCCTGCACCAATTTCACCACCCTCGCGTTGGCGTTCTTGCCGGCGGCGATTATTTCATCGAGTTCAGGGGCGTCGGTGGATGTATGATCCTCCAAAGCCTCTTTAATAACTATACCAATTTCCAGAAAACCAATCTTCTCGTTCAGAAATAGGTCCACTGCCGCNTCATTAGCGCCGCTCAGAGCGGCNGGCCATGAACCACCGCGTTTGGCGAAGCCGATNGCCATATCGAAGCAGGGATACCTCTCCTCCTCCCACGGCTCGAACGTCAGGGCGCCGGTCGCAATCGGGTCGAATTTTTTTATGGCTGGGTTGTGAAGCCTCTCCGGGTAGAACATCGCGTACTGAATAGGCAAGTGCATGTCAGGCGGGCTGATCTGCGCTTTGACCGAGCCGTCGACAAANTCGACCATTGAATGTATTACGCTCTCAGGATGAATAACGATTTCGATGTCGTCCCACGGGACGCCGAACAACCAGTGGGCTTCGATAACTTCAAACGCCTTGTTCATCATGGTAGCTGAGTCGATGGTGATTTTCCGGCCCATCGCCCAGGTGGGATGTTTAAGGGCTTGNTGCGGTGTCACGTCGGCCATTTCGTTCAACGGCGCATTTCTGAACGCTCCGCCGGACGCAGTAATTATCACTCTCGAGATGCTTTCATTTTCGCCGCGGATGCACTGCCAGATGGCGTTGGGNTCGCTGTCGAGCGGCAACAAAGNAACGCCGGCGTTCTTCGCACGAGCCGACACAAGCTCTCCAGCCATCACCACAGTCTCTTTGTTGGCGAGGGCAATGTGTTTTCCGGCGTCGATAGCGGTCAGGGTAGGGCGTAGCGCAACATCACCAACAGTCGCTGTGACCACCATGTCAACGTTCCGGTCTCCAACCATCGTGTCTAGGTCGCAATCCTGACATCCGTTAGATTTCAGGGAAGCCATTTCGGATTCGGTGCCGTTACAATGAATGTAATCTGGCTCAAATTCCTCAATCTGACTCCGCAGCAATTTGAGGTTGCGATTGCAAGCCAATCCTATGACATTAAAGTCGTCAGGGAATGCACGAACGATATCCAGTGTCTGAGTTCCAACGGATCCCGTCGAACCCAACACCGCCAATCCTTTAGGGTTTTTGCTCATGATACGAAATGATACACCACGACCAGATTCCATACAACGGAATCTAGTCGGTCGAGAACTCCACCATGACCCGGCACGAGCGAACTCGAGTCTTTTGTGCCGGCTTGCCGTTTCAACTGTGATTCTGCCAAATCGCCCAATTGCCCGGTTATTGCAAGTGCTGTTCCCAGGAGAACGGCTCCGACAATCGAGACATCCAACGCTAGCAGTTTGACTGCGATCAGGCACACAATAATCCCGACCGCCAGTCCACCGACTGCGCCCTCCCAGGTTTTTCCAGGACTGATGCTCGGCGCAAGTTTCCGACTGCCGAACGCTCTTCCGAGTATTAGGGCTCCTGTGTCTGTAGCGAATGTGACACACAGCACCACGATGATCCAAGCCATTCCATCCTCGAGGCCTCGAATCATCGTGCCATGGGCCATAGTGCCGCCAACAAATCCGACGACCGCTAGGGTCGAAACAAACCTCAATCGGAGTAACCCGGCCGGAACCGCAATCAGCAAGTAAGCGGCTGAAACCAGCGCGTACCCAGTAGCTGAGAATCCAAAGATTCTGCCGAAGTCACCGTCCGGTTCGTAGAAAATGGCGGACGAGATGAGGACTGTGGTTGCGATCGCTGAGAACGCGACGCTGACGGGGTCGCCCCGACCGGACACCATTCGGGACAACTCGAATGCCGCGAAAGCCGTAATTGCGGCCACCAAGCCGATGAATAGAATGCCTCCNGNCCAAATAAANAACAGGAGGATGGGTATGCCAACGGCGGCGGTTNNTAAGCGTTGNGCCAATATGATTACAACTTTACGTTTACATCGCCGCAGATAACACTGTNGCGGGATTGCGTCAGCAGTCAGTNATCCANGCGGCCAAATCGNCGGCTCCGCTGNNGGTAGGNATCGAGNGCTTTGTGAATTTCGTCGGCATCGAAATCCGGCCAACATACGTCGGTGGCATAGTATTCAGCGTATGCNGCCTGCCAGATCAAAAAATTGCTGAGGCGCATCTCNCCGCCCGTNCGAATTATTAGGTCGGGNTCGGGCACGCTGCTAGTGTANAGATNGTCGGAGAACAACTGGTCGTCGATGGCTTCNACGTCTACGCCNTCGGNAACGATCCGCTTAACTGCGTCCACGATCTCGGCCCTGCCGCCATAGTTGAAAGCCACGCAAAGAGTTAACNTCGTGTTANCGCGAGTCAANTCNATACTGCGCACAATTGCCTGGCGAAGATGGNCATTNAGNNGNTCGAGGTTGCCCAGATGTTGGATCTTCACGCCTTGAGCATGAAGATTATCCACTTCTTTAGCGATTGCTTCTTGCAAAATCGAAATTAGCGCNGAGANTTCGNCCGNAGGCCGTCCCCAATTCTCTGTNGAGAAAGCGAACAGCGTCAGGCANTCCACGCCTGAGCGAACAAATTCTTCGATGACTCGTCGGACGTTCTCAGTGCCTGCCCGGTGCCCTTCTGTGCGCGTCTTTCCCTGCCGCGTGGCCCATCTGCCGTTGCCGTCCATGATGATCGCAACATGGCGCGGTGTCGACATTTCAGGTCNTGGNTCGCCNGTGACCTCGTTGNNCTCGGTTNANTCTGCCGNTGAAGAGTNTCGGTGGATCACACTTCCATGACCTCAGTCTCTTTCGTCTTTTTGAGTTCTCCCATCTGCTCAATGTAAAGGTCAGTCAATTGTTGAAGCTCAGTTTGCGCTCGACGAGACTCATCTTGGGAGATTTCCTTGTCTCGTTCCATTGACCTGAACGTTTCGAGGCTATCTCGACGAATATTCCGCACCGANACGTTGCTNTCCTCGACCTTTCGACCCACGAGGCGAACNAGATCACGTCGCCGTTCCTCNGTGAGCATGGGTACATTGATCCTGATGGCGTTGCCATCGTTGTTGGGCATNAGGCCGAGGTCGGAGGNCATTATGGATTTCTCCACCTCTTTCATCGACGCCTTGTCCCAAGGTTGGATCATCAACGACCGGGCTTCGGGTATGGATATGGTNGCGAGTTGGTTGAGTGGCGTCGGGACTCCGTAGTAATCGACCATCAAAGACTCCACCAACGCCGNAGAAGCCCTGCCTGTNCGGATGANNGCCAACTCCCGAGTCAAGGCATNAACGGACTTGCCCATCCTGTCNTCAGTCTCTTTTATCACTTCCCCGATGGTTGGCATGATTAATGCTCCCTGNGNTTAGTGAAACTACCGGAGCGCTNATTGTAATCCAGAGCGCAGCGAAATTCGAGGGGTGAAGCTGGGCAAATTTCAACTGANGTCAACGAGCGNGCGACNAANCCTAAGCAGGNAGNTTNGATGCGACGACAGAGCCGAGGTTTTCTCCGTTCACCGCACGAAGCANATTGCCAGACTCCAACAGATCAAACACGACGATCTTCACATCATTGTCCATGCACATGGTCAACGCGGTGATGTCCATGATGCCGAGCCGCNGCTCNATAGCTTCCATATAGGTCACAAATTGGAGTTTTTTGGCGTTCGNGTTGGTTTGNGGATCGTCGTCATAAATACCGTCAACGTTGTTTTTCGCCATCAGCAGCACGTCTGCGTCGATCTCGATTGCGCGAAGAGCCGCAGCGGTGTCGGTGGTGACGTATGGGTTTCCCGTGCCTGCGGCAAATAAAACCACGCGACCTTTTTCCAGATGACGGATGGCCCTGCGGCGGATGTAGGGTTCGCAAATCTGTGAGACGTTGATGGCACTCTGAGTGCGGGTATTTATTCCGTACCCTCGTTCGAGAGCATCCTGGAGCGCAAGTGCGCTCATAATGGTGGCGAGCATTCCTGAATAATCAGCCGTCGCGCGATCCATCCCGTCCCTCTGTGCCTCGGCGCCTCGCCAGAAGTTGCCCCCACCTACCACTATTCCCAGCTCGATGCCCATATCAATCACTGATTGAATCTCAGCGGCCATGTATCCAACGGCGTCTGGGTCGATGCCAAATTCGCGATCGCCTTTCAGCGACTCTCCGCTCAGTTTGAGTAGCACACGTCCATAGGTCAATAGTGTCGATGTTTCCTATTTATTCACCAAGGGCAAATCTCGAGAATCGTCGAACTTTNATATTTTCCCCGATCTTCGCGACCACTTCNTTGANCAAATCTTGNACGGTCTTGGACGGGTCTTTAATGAAGGCTTGCTGAAGTAGGCAGACCTGCTCTGGATTCTCGTCTGTTCCATCTGGAATGTCGGCANCGTCCACATACTTGGGGTCCATCGCCGCCACTTGCATGGCTATGTCATGAGCCAGNGNNTTAAAATCGTCAGTGCGGGCGACGAAATCGGTCTCGCAGTTCGCNTCTACGATCGCGCCGATTCGCCCGCCGCTGTGGATGTATGACTCCACAAGGCCCTGGTTTGTGGCCCGAGCGGACCTTTTCATTGCCGAAGCCATTCCTTTTTCCCTCAGAATCTCTTCCGCTTTGGCGATGTCACCATTGGACGCTTGAAGCGCATTCTTGCTATCCATGATTCCGGCGCCTGTGAGCCCCCGTAGCTCCTTGATGGACTCTACGCTGATCTGCATTCTTGTCTGCTGCCTTTTTATTTACTAGTGTTTGTAGATCTATCCCGTGGCCGGCGGAGTTTCCTCGGTCGTCACAGGAGGAGCAACCGGGGGCGGCGCAACCGGTGGTGGGGTTGCTGGCGGAGTCACCGCGGGAGGCCCTTCTGGCGGCTGAGCCGCNTGTGGAGCCACTGGCGCAGCTGGTTCGTCCTGATCCGGCGCCGGCGGGGTTGAAGGAGCAACGACTGGCGTCGAATCGGCNGCGGCGGCTTCCGACTGGGGAGGTGCTTCGAGCGCAACCGCCGAGGGAGCAACTATAATCTCGGGCTCCGGGATGGTGTCCTCGATGGGTATNTCAACCTCTTCTGTTTCGAGAGCTATTCGCTGGTTCTGTCCCTCAATGATTGCGGAGGCCATTTTGTTCGTGATCAGTCTGATTGACCGGATCGCGTCATCATTGCCTGGTATAGGATAATCGATAAGGTCCGGGTCACAATCGGAGTCCACCAGCGCAATGATGGGGATTCCAACCTTCCGGGCTTCGGCGACNGCGATATGTTCTTTACCNATGTCGACAATGAACAGCANACCCGGCATCTCTGTCATNTCTTTGATTCCACTGAGATGACGGTTCAGTCGTTCGATTTGAGCCTGAAGTTTCAGTGATTCTCTNTTTGTGACTCTGGCGAAATCGCCTTTGGCCTTGCGAGTCTCCAATTCAACCAGATAATCGATTCGTGACTGTATNGTTTTAAAATTGG
This sequence comes from Chloroflexota bacterium, assembly GCA_002710885.1. The sequence goes on from PAIW01000028.1 coordinate 18,929, forward strand.
TGAGCGTGCCGCCGAGCCAACGGGTTGTTACATAAAAGGAGCCACTACGCTCNGCCTCAGACATTATGGTGTCGTGGGCTTGTTTTTTGGTTCCCACCAACAGAACTTTCGCTCCCTGTGCCACAGTTTCAGTCATAAATCTAGTGGCGTCTTCGACCATTCGCAAAGTTTTTTGAAGATCGATGATGTGGATTCCGTTTCGATGGGCGAAGATGTATTGTTTCATCTTCGGGTTCCATCGNCGTTTTTGGTGACCGAAGTGAACTCCAGCCTCCAGCAGAGATTTCATTGTGATTGGTCCCTCCGGAATCAGGAACGACTGCGGCGATGGCCGCTGCTCTGCTGGCGGGGCTTCAGGGGTTGTGGGTGCCGGAGTTGCCATTTCGACCATAAATCATGCCATCCTAAAAAACTAAATATTCACCATCAAAGTTACAAAAGGNAACANTGGNCACGGATATTGTGCCNNTGGAATTATAGCATAGCATTTTTGGCACGGGCAAATTAACGGCCAGTCACGAGTCGCACGCCGTTCAATCGGAATTGTTCGTCAATGGTCGAGTGGTGTTTTTGCGGCAAATTGACACCTCAACAGATGTGGCATCAAACTTTAAATCATTGGTNGCCGAGCATACTCGGACGAACCTGGTTCCACTTCAGAGCGTCGGAGATGGCTTGCTCGATGGTTAGTTCAGNCTTCCAACCGAGGAGCCTCATCGCGACGTCAGCGTTGGCGTAAGCCCCGACGACATCCCCAGGGCGGGGAGGNGCTTCCTCTTTTGGAATCGTGCGCCCGATTTCCTTTTCGAACGCGGCNACAAGNTCATTGACGGTAACGCCGCGACCGGTCCCCAAATTGATGACCAGGTGGGAGTCGCCTACGCTGGCCGTGTCGAAAGCATCGTCGAATCTTTCGACGGCATTAACGTGGGCGGATGCGAGGTCCCAGACGTGAATGTAGTCTCGGATGCCAGTTCCGTCTCTGGTGGGCCACTCGGCGCCAGTGATGCGAAACACAGGTTCCCGGCCCGAAGCAACCTCTACAAGTTTTCCCAGCACATGGCTGATATCGGCGGCATGAGGCCCAGAGCGCATTGCCGGATCGGCACCGATAGGATTGAAATACCTCAGCGAAATGCCTTGCAATTCCGTGGCGCTGCACATGTCGCTCAGAACAGATTCTCCCATGGCTTTGCTTCTGGCGTAAGGCGAAGATGGCCCCAGCGATGAATCCTCTCGAACCATGAAATCTTGGACATTGCCGTACACCGCCGCCGATGAGCTNAACACAACACGTCTGCATCCNTTGGTNTCGAGGTTCCGGAACAACTCCAGTGATTTCGAGACGTTGTTGAGGTAGTAGTCATACGGTTGCGCCACAGAATCTGGCACTACGATTAACGCGGCGCAGTGTATCGCGCATTCAATGGTAGGATGCTCATCAAAAATGCGCGATGTCAGATCACGGTCGCCAATGTCTCCTTCATAAAGCGTTCGTTTTCGAGAAAATTCACGACGGCCCGTCACGAACGAATCCAGAACCACCGGAGTGTGTCCGCGGTCTTCCAATGCCGAGCATATAGTGCTGCCGATATAACCTGCGCCGCCGGTGACTAGGATTTTCATGGTGGTGGATTAAGCCTTCGTCAACGTTATTTATCCGAACTCAACAGAAAAATCTGAGAATCCAAGACATAGTACCCGCCTACAATTCTAACACCTCGTTCACTTTTATCGCTGCATGGCTGAACCGTAGAGCGAAGCGTAGATATGCCTTCAGTGGACCAACCGGTGGGTTGGCACTTGTTCCAATCTCATTCTTAAAAATTCGGTTTCACGAACATTCTCTGACGGCGAAATCGCCTGATGATACGATGCTTCAACATTATGGGTGTCGCCCATTCGACGGAGCAAATCGGCCTTTATGGCGTGGAAAAGGTAATACAAGTCTGACTCATTTTTCTTGCCGAGATTCTCGACTAACTAAAGGCCGATTTTGGGACCT
>PAIW01000029.1 GCA_002710885.1 Chloroflexota bacterium
TGGCCGACATGGGCGCTGAGGTCATCAAAGTCGAATCACTGGACGGCGACCACGGACGGCAGTTCGGACAGATAATGGGCATCAACACCGACCTCGCTGACGGTGTGAACGCATATTTCGAGAGCATGAACAGGCAGAAACTGGGGATAGCCCTTGATCTCAAAAATCCCAGGGGTCTGAAAATATTGCACAAACTTGTGGCTGAATCGGATATTTTCGTGGAGAATTTCCGCAAAGGTGTTGCCGAACGGTTGGGCCTCGGATACGAGGACTTGCTGAAGCACAACGAGAAGATAATATACGCTTCGGCCTCTGGTTATGGCCCCAAAGGGCCGGACTCCGCGAAGCCCGCCCTGGAGTTGGCGGCAGAGGCAAGGGCAGGAGCGTTGTGGTGGACTGGTCCAGACGACGGGATGCCTTATCCTGCGGGCATGGCCGACCAGATTGGCGGCATCATGCTCTCTTATGGGGTCATCGGCGCTATCGTCGCCAGGGAGAGGTTCGGATTCGGACAGCGGGTGGACGCGTCTCACCTGGGCAGCATGATATGGGCGCACGGGATGCCAGAAGGCATCAAGTTCCTAACGGGCAAAGAGTTTCCACGGACCGACCGGACAATAGTGGGCCAGCCGCTTTGGAACTACTATCAGTGCAAGGGCGGGGAGTGGCTCGCGTTCTCGATGAGCCAAAACCGCTACTGGTCTCAGTTTTGCAACGCGCTGGGCATCCCGGAGTGCATTGAAGACCCGCGGTTCAGCACGACAGAAGCGCGAGCTGATAATCGCCGGGAACTGATCCCTCTTCTGGACGATGTCTTCGCAACCAAAAATAGAGAAGAATGGGAATCCGAACTGGGGAAATACAAAGACCTCATTTGGGAGCGGGTGCAACGCAGTTTAGATCTCTTGGATGATCCGCAGGTTGTTGAGAATAACTACGTCGTGGAATTTGACCATCCTGTTGTGGGCCCAACCAAATGGCCGCAGACACCGCTGACGTACAGCAAAACCCCACTTTCGACCAGAAAAATGGCCCCAACTCACGGCGAGAACACCGAGGAAATTTTGCTGGAACGACTGGGCTACACGTGGGACGACATCGTGTCTCTGAAGGACGACGGGGTGATACTGTAGCCGCCAGAATTCAGAAATTTCGCCTGACGCCGATGTAATATTTCATCTCAGGTCGACCCATGTCGCGCCGTTGCCGCCGCGCTCTCTGGGTTCGGCGCCGAAATTTTCCACCAGGGGGTGGTGATCGAGATGTTCGCGCAACGCCTGTCTCAACGCGCCGGTTCCTCGACCGTGGATTACTCGAATTTTGGTTAACCCGTCCCTCGTAGCCTGATCTAAGAACGTCTCTAATCGGTCGATTGACTCAGCGGCGCGAAGACCTCTCACGTCGATTTCCATGCTCTCAACGGGCGGTCCGACTTGGATTTTCACAGCCTCTTCCCTGGGTTCGTCGCCGGGTTCCTGATCAACTCTGTTCAGCCGATTAAGGTCCACGTTGACGCGAACGTTCCCTATGGCGATTTCCGCGTCTCCGCCCTGAGACGGCAGATCAGTCACCGCTCCACGTAGGTTCAGGCCACGGACGAACACGGTGTCACCAACCGCAATTGGACGAGGCTCGACCCTCAATCGAATCGGCGCAGGCGCGGGCAATTCTTCGAGTTTCTGAGCCGCCAAATCCCGACGGATGCGTTCGATGCGTTCGATCTGTTCGGTCGGGTCGTTGGGCGTCGGCGTTGCCCATGACAGCGAAGCCTCGGCGGTTTGGAGCTTGCCTCTCACCTGGTCAAACTTCGACATTATCTCCTGACGAGCGGCGTCCAGTATGTCGTCGCGGTGCCCGACCAGGTACTCCACCTGTTCATTCAAATGATCTCTCAATGATTCTGCTTCGGCCTGGGCCCGTTGGGTGTCCTCCAGGCCGGATTGAAGCTGATGGCGCTCTCCCTGAAGCTCGTTCAGCCAGTCCTCGAATCTCAAGTGTTGAGGCTCCATGAGGTCTCGGCTCTCTTCCATGATTTTTTTAGGAAGGCCGAGACGCTCGGCGACGGCCATCGCGTAGCTTCGACCAGGAACGCCCATCGTGAGCTCGTAGGTGGGCTCAAGAGTGTCGGGGTTAAGTTGGAAGCTGCCGTTAGTGGTGTGAGGATTGTCCTCGGCGAAGGCGGCGACATTGCGGTGATGGGTCGTCACAATTGTCGGAACTCTGAGCTCGGCAAGATGTCCGATGATTGCCTTCGCTAGGGCAGAACCTTCCTCAGGATCGGTGCTGTTCCCGAGCTCGTCCAGCAGCACCAAAGTGCGAGGCGTTGCGTTCTTAAGAATCTGGATGACGTTGCTGATATGGGAGCCGAAAGTCGAGACCGAATCCGCGATGCTCTGCTGGTCTCCGATGTCGGCGAACACGCCATCGAACACCGGGAGAGCGCTCCCTTCCTCGGCGGGGATGTGGATGCCGGACTGGTGCATCAACGCTAGAAGGCCAACCGTCTTCATGGCGACCGTCTTGCCGCCAGTGTTTGGGCCTGTGATCACCAACGCGGACCATCCAGGGCCAATGTTGATGCTGAGAGGAACGGCATCTCTGCCCAACATAGGGTGCCTGGCCCGAATGAGTCTAATTGAGGATTCTGCATCGTCGCCGTCGTCTTGCCTGCGCGTGATGGGCTTGATAGCCTGGAGCCTGTGGCTGTACCGAGCGCGCGCGAGCGCGAAATCCAGTCTGGCGGTCAGATCGTTGGCTAGTTGTATGTCGTCGGCCACGACGCCAACCAGAGACGAGAGGTCACGGAGGACACGGATGACCTCCCGGTCTTCTTCCAAGACCAGTTCGCGCCAGTTGTTGCAAAGCTCCACCGTGGCCATCGGCTCGATGAACAGCGTTGCGCCAGTGTTGGAAGCGTCATGAACGATGCCGGAGACGCGGTGACGCATCTCCGCCTTGACCGGCACGACCAATCGGTCTCCGCGCACTGAGATGATTGAGTCTTGAAGGGTGTTGCGTCCTGTCGTGGATTGGATAAAGTTGTTCAGCGCTTCGGTCACGGCCTCGTGAGCGTGGCGCACCTGATTTCTCAAGACGCGCAATGTAGGCGTCGCGTCGTCCACCACATCGCCTCGTCTCCCGATCTTCGAGCGCACCTGGCGTTGAAGTTCCTGTAGGTCAGGGATCACCTGGGCGATGTCCGCCATCAGTGGGGCTTGATTTTTTGCTCGTAAAGCTGCGTTTCGGGCGCGACGGTGCACCTCCAAAGAGTCCGCCACCGCCAGCAGGTCGATTCCAGTCAGAATGCCCCCAAGAGCGGCCCGGGCCACGGACTCAGAAGTGTCAACGCTGGCCTCAAGGCTAACGTCCCCGATTTCATCCAGCATCTGGCTGGCGTCAGCCGTCTCGTCCTGAAGCTCCTGGACCTCTCGTTCGTCGAAGGTCGGCATTAGATTGAGAGCCATTTGGCGCGCGCCGAAGAATGTGGCGTTGTTCGCCAACTGCTCCCGGATCGTGTCAAAGTCCATCAATCGGAGCACACGGCCTTGAAGGCCCTGCGGTTCGGCTTCAGATTCTTCTGTGGACTGGCCGTTTCGTGTCTCGTCCAACTGCTGCCTCTGCTGNCAATTGCGAATATCAGGTGTCAATTGTATCAGTCGTGCTAGTTGTGGTGTCAGAGATTACCGACGTGCCAACGCCATCTCGAAACTTCGGTAGACACCGGCCTCAATTAACGAGTCACCTTAATGTGGGGTTTGGGTTTCAATTCGTATCCATTAATCAAGAAAAATTGAAGTTAGATGGCAGGGGATTTATATGTGGGTGACGTTGGAGTGAGACCCCATGACTGATTAGTGGGGGCGGGCTGGAACCAATCAAGGATCCAAAATCGTGAAATGGGCAGAGGACGTTTTCAACTCAGACGACACCGCTTGGCCGCTGTTCGTAGCGGCTTCCTGATCACTGTGGGTGTGCTGTCTGCGGTCTGGACTAACTCGCATGGCGATGATATCGAAGTCGTATCAAAGACGCGCGAAGTTTCAAGCCCTGTGAGCTCAATCGCGGATTCCCTAGAGCCAGCAGCGGTAACAGAGCAAATTAGCCCTGAAAAATCCGTCAACAACACTAGCGGCGAAATCGTCCTGAATCCACCGTCTGCTAATGCCAACCTTTGGCTCACCAACTCGCCGCCGGTTAACGAGTACAGGTCGGTTAGCGCAGGGAAATGGCTTTCACATTGAATCGGTTTATGAGATCGAGATACGGCTGTGCAGATCATCAAGCACCGAGACCGCCTCGTCCACCAAACTCGCCATAATGTCGGCGGCTGGCCTGCTTTCGTCAAGCAGACCTGAGGCTTGACCGGCTGGAGTGAACATCAGGTCGTGCCTCCCAGCTTTCTCAGCTGACGCTGACAGGTCTGACATCAGCATTCCTTGAAGAGGCATGGGCAACGGGTCCAACCCGGCGTTCTCCCATGCCTGGACAATGGGGTTCCGGTGCTGCCGTGCCGTCTTGCCTGTGTACGACCTGCTGATCACAAAATCCTCAGACCGGCCATCCAGGACTGCTCGTTGCTGAGAGCCGAAAATTTGAGACTCCGTTGCGGTCAAAAACGCAGTGCCCAACCAAACGCCTTGCGCGCCGAGCGCCAGAGCGGCGGCGACGCCACGACCTGTCGCGATACCGCCAGCGGCCACAACCGGCAATGGTTTGACGGCCTCAACGATCTGAGGGACCAACGGCATCGTGGCGATGCGTCCGGTATGGCCTCCTGCTTCCGTTCCCTGGGCCACGACGACATCTACGCCTGCCTTGACCTGCCTCGCGGCGTTGCGAACGTTGCCAACCAACCCCATCACCTTGGTTCCTGCGTCTCGCGCATCGGGGACCATCCACGCAGGGTCCCCGAGCGCGGCGGCGAACACAGGGACTTTCTCTTCAAGAATGACCTCAACCTGCTTGCGGGCCAGAGCGATCCCTCCGCCTCCTAGCTTTCGTTGGGTCCGGTGCTCGTCAAGGCCGAACTCGCCAATCAGCGATTCGACGAACTCAGAGTGCCGGGGATACTCGCGTTTGAGAGTTGCCCTAATCGCTTCTGGTTGAACCTGAACTCCATCGCTCTCAAGACTCCCGGTTACCACGGGCAACAGCAGGTCAACTCCGAAAGGTTTGTCTGTAAGCTCACGGACACGTCGAATCCGTTTCCGTAGCTCCTCCGGCTCGTCTCCGGTGGCCCCGAATACGCCCAGGCCTCCAGCTTCAGACACGGCTGCTACCAGTTCCGGTGGCGTGAAATTGATGCCGCCCATACCCGCCAAACAGATCGGGTATTCAATACCGAAGATGTCACAAAGATCAGTGTGGAGAGTTGGTCGGGCCATGTCGGTGTCCTCCAAATAGGGGGTTGTTTAACGTTTCAGCTAATGCCAGAATTGTAGAATTGGCGGGTTGAGGTGTCAACATGACATCTTGTGAAGCGTCAACTAGTGCCGAGGCACGTCGTCCGATATACTATACCCAAATTTTCAGTCTGAGCGAATTCAATTGACCGACCCCCAACAACCATACTTTGACGTCATCGTTGTAGGCGCAGGAAACGCAGCTTTGTGCGCCGCGTTGGCTGCGCGGGAACGGGGCGCGTCGGTGGCGGTGTTGGAGAAGGCTCCAGCTTCTGAGCAAGGCGGAAACTGCCCCTACACAGGCGGCGGCTTCCGGTTCGTTCATAATGGCATCGGAGACCTTCGCCCTCTGTTGCCTGACCTTACTGATGATGAGGCCGGACGCATTGAGATGGCGCCGTACACCTCGGACGATTTCAGAAACCACCTCACGACCGTCACCCACGGGGACACCCGGACCGACCTGATGGACACTCTTATCGCCCAGTCTCGGCCGACCATCGACTGGATGACGGCTCAGGGCGTCCGNTGGGACATTTACTCCAGGCTCAGCGCCGTTGTGGGAGCTCCGTCGGTCATACCGAATAGCGTTGGNTTGACCGCNTGGGAGTCAGGGCCAGGACTGATNAACATGCTGACGACCTCNTGTCGNCGCGCNGGAATCTCCGTGTTATACGANACCGAGATGTCCGNCCTNACTCAAGACGATTCTGGNGTCGTGGTNGGAGTCGTGGCCAGAGACAACGATGAGACTTATCGGATCAGATCNAAAGCAGTCATTCTGGCCTGCGGNGGATTCGAGGCNAANGCTGAGATGCGAGGGAAGCACATTGGCTCCGGCTGGGAGTTGGCTAAGGTTCGCGGGTCTCGGCACAACACNGGCGATGGACATCGCGCGGCCATGACCATCGGAGCGCAGCCAATCGGTCAATGGGACGGGTGTCATGGGACGCCCATAGACATTGACGCCCCTGCGACTGGCGATATTCAGGTGACTGATCAGATGCCTCGCCGATCATACACGTTGGGAATCTCCGTGAACCTCAAGGGCAAACGCTTCGTAGACGAAGGCGAGGGGTTTGCTGAACAGACATTTGTCTCAATGGGCCGGGCGATTCTACGNCAGGAAAATGGCATTGCNATCCAGATATTCGACTCAAAGGCTCGCCCTCATCTTGAAGGCAGGTACGGTGGGTCTCNGAAATTCGAAGCTGACACGATTNCGCAACTCGCCGAACAAATCGGCGTCGACGCTGCGACTCTGGNGGCNACGATGGATGCTTACAACGAACAAGCCCACGACGGCGAGTACCACCCCCGCGAGTTGGATGGCCGAAGCACGAACGACGTGAAGCCGCCCAAATCGAACTGGGCCATCAGAATAGACAAGCCCCCCTTTTCGGCGTTTACCGTGACGGGTGGCATTACTTATACTTACGGTGGACTCAAGATTGACACCAACTCCCGTGTGTTGGACAGCGGCGATTCGCCTATCGCTGGCCTGTACGCCGCTGGCGAAATCGTGGGTGGAATCTTCTACCACAACAGTCTCAGAGCCGCTGGACTTATGCACGGGGCAGTGTTTGGCAAAATCGCCGGGGAGCAAGCAGCCAGGATATAACCTCGTTCGATCCCTAGGTTCCCGAAGTCTCATACAATAAGCGGAGGAACATGGTGCAAGCAGTTGACGCAAACGGCGTCCAGAACATGGCGGACAAAATCAGGCACAGCGTGCAGCGGGTTATCGTGGGTAAGGACGATGTAATTGACCTGGCGATCATTGCTCTGTTGTGCAAAGGGCATGTTTTGGTTGAGGATGTCCCTGGCATAGGCAAAACCACAATGGCGAAAGCGCTGGCGCAGTCGCTCGGTTGCACCTTCAATCGTATTCAATTCACGCCTGATCTGATGCCCACCGACGTTTTGGGTGTCAACTTCTACAACCAAAAGTCAGGCGATTTTGAGTTCAGGGCAGGCCCCATATTCAGCCAAATTCTGCTGGCCGACGAGATCAACCGCGCGACGCCACGAACACAGTCTGCCCTGCTAGAGGCGATGGGTGAGCGTCAGGCGACCATCGACGGCGTGACGAGGGCCATTTCTGAACCATTCATGGTTCTGGCAACCCAGAACCCGATTGAAATGGAGGGCACGTTCCCTCTTCCGGAAGCCCAATTGGATCGTTTCATGCTCAGGATCAAGCTCGGCTATCCGTCTCCTGATGAAGAATCCGATATTTTGCTCAGGTTCCAAAAAGACACCATTCTGCCCGCTTTAGAACCAGTCACAACCGAGTCGGAATTGCGACCGCTTCAAGACGCGGTCACCACCGTAAGGGTGGATGACACTATCCGAATGTATGTTGTCGCGATAACTCAGGCGAGCCGGGAGCACGACGGGCTGGCGTTGGGGGCCAGCCCAAGGGCTGCGCTCTCACTGTACAAAACCGCCCAGGCCAAGGCCGTTCTAGACGGTCGCGATTTCGTGACCCCTGACGACGTCAAAGAAATGGCCGAAACAGTCCTGGCCCATCGCATGATTTTGACCTCAAACTCCCGGCTCAGAGGTCGCACAACAGGAATGATCGTAGAAGAAGTGCTGGACTCGGTGCCCGTGCCGATAGAGAGATAACGCCCGTTGTTCGACCAGTTCTGGCACGACATTTGGATCACCCTGTTTGTGGTATTGATTATCATTGGGATATTTGCGGGACAGGGCCTGGTGATCGGACTTGGGATGATGGGCCTGTTGGTGGCAGGCATATCGTGGATGTGGAGCNGGCTGTCACTGGAAGAAGTCNCATACGAACGCACGATCTCCCAACCTCGGGTCTTCATGGGTGAGGAGACAACGCTTACGATCAGCGTGACCAATCGCAAACCTGTTCCCCTGGGCAGGCTGGAGATTGAGGACGAACTGTCGGAAGAGGTTCTGATCTCCGATGCCAATATCTCCGCCAGCGCAAACCCCAACGCCAACGTGTTGCGCCACTCCACTTCAATGTCGTGGTACGAACGCATCAAGTGGGACTACACAATCAAGTCATACCGCCGTGGGTTCTATCGNATTGGCCCTGCCCGCTTGGAGAGCGGAGACCTGTTCGGATTTTTCAACAGCCGCCTCAGAGTTTCGGACAACGATTATCTGCTGGTCTATCCTCGGGTAGTTCCACTGCCGGAATTAGGAATGCCAGCGGCCCGCCCTCTTGGGGAGACACGGGGCGGAATCGCCATATTCGAAGACCCTTCACGGCCCGCTGGAATTCGAGACTACCAGGTCGGCGACCCGCTGAAAACAGTTGACTGGAAAGTCAGCGCCAAGATGAATCAACTTCAGGTCCGAACGTTTGAGCCAAGCTCGTCGTTCACGGTGATTCTGGTCGTCGTGGTCGAGACAACCGCCCGTTCGTGGGAGGGCTACAGTCCCACGAATTTGGAGCGGGTCATAACAGCGTCGGCATCGATAGCATCGTATGCGTCAGANATGCAGTACAGTTTCGGCATGTTCTCAAATGGCACGCCGATACTGGCAGATAGACCGATGAAAGTGCCTCCGGCGCGGTCAGCCGAACAACTTACTGTAATCCTCGAAGCTCTGGCGACAATTCGTCCATTGCCCATCGGGCCAATGGCTCCTCAACTCACGCTGTACTCTCGGCAATTTCCGATCGGAGCCACGCTGGTCATTACCGTCGCGCTGATAAACGACGATCTGAAAGAGTCGATCGCAGACCTCAAACGACAGGGCTACAAACTTGTGGTTGTGTTTGTAGGCGACAAAGATTGTCCAGAACTTCCCGAAGGCGTGATGGTATACGATCTGAAAGAATATTTCGACAGACTGGAGGCGTCCAGTGAGTTTGGCCCAAGATAGACTTCTGATGGCCGCCAGCGCGGTTTTGGAGAGCATCTGGCTATATGCTCTNATGGCGNCTATTGGCCTTCTGTTTACATTGGGCGGCAGCCCGCTGTCTTGGATTGCGGTCCTGGCGATCTTGGGAATATCCGTGATAGTCGCGCGCATGCTGGCGATAGTTAGCATGCACCCGATGCTTCCTTATGTCATCCAGATGACAATGGGCGTCGCGGTTATTTATCTCACGTTGGGTGGGCAGATGCAGCCTGAAGGGCAAGGATTCAGCCTGTTCTGGNTCAGATCGCTGAACGCCGAGAACTTGGCCCCTGATTACCGATTCATCGTAGGACTGACNGCGATATTTGGCGCCGTGTTGTGGTGGCGNGGAGGCAGGCTGTCATCGGTCGAATATCCAGTTGNNCANCTGAGCAGAAATTTCCGAATCGGGTTGATAGTGCTCTCCATTGCGGCCATCGCCGANATTGNNACCGTAGACAACCTCTACATATTCCCGNTGATGTTTCTGTTTTTTGGAGCCGGCCTCGCCGGGTTGAGCGCCGGCNACCTGTTGCCGCCTTCNGAACAGGCTGTCGGGGCCAAATCTTGGTCNCGNGTGGTCAGCGGGATTATNGTCGTNGTGCTGTTCGTCGGTCTGCTGTTCAGCCTGGTGCAGAAAGGGGCGCTGAATTTCATATCCGGGCCAGCGGTGGTTGTGTTGAATGCTTTAGCGACGGTCGTTTTTTTCGTNATCCTGTTTCCNCTGGTGTATCTTATCGAATTCCTAGTTAGAGGATTCTTCTTCGTGTTTTCCAGGATCGCTGGAGAGGNCGAACCAGTTGANTTGGAGATNACCCAGGGCCTTGGCGAGGCGTTTCGCCCAGCACAGGANGAACTCNCGGACACCGGGCCATCAGCGCTGNTCCAATTCCTGGAGTGGACATTGTTGGCGCTACTGATTCTCGCGGTNNTGTACTTCTTGGCCCGCGCTTTCCGTCGCAGGGTTAGATGGAGGAGANCGGATCAAGAGGGTGTCAGAGAGTCTATTTCTGAAGACGCAGACGCTGCTATGGATTTGGGACGGTTGCTGTTCAATTTGATTCCAGAACGGTTTCGCCGGAAGAAAACTCAGCATCACCTCAATCTNCCNGACGACGATTCCGGCATCGTTGATGTGTTCAGGGTGTATTTCGGCATGCTAATGCTTGCGGAGGATCAGGGCCATCCTCGTCCGNCGCATCAGACTCCGTCTGAGTACCAGTCCACGCTCGNGCGCATATTTCCACAACGCATCGTGCATATGGTGACTGAAGCGTTCAACCGGGCGTGCTACGGCCATACACCTGCGTCCCGCGACCAGATTGACGAGATGAGGCAAGGGCTAAAACAGGCAGAGTCTGGTGAAGAANCTTCCGNATAGGTTTGCGCCAGGCAGGCCTTCAAGTATAATCCCACCANCGCNGGATTNCCGGCCTCNCAAAGCTCAGCNCTTTTGAGNTTCCACTTCGTATATNCGTTATCGTCTGTNGAGTNGTGCGCTCGTTNGTTTGGNCGGAAAGGACGTGTTCCAAGTTGATTCTAGAGGATATTGGGCTGCCNTCNGACCTTCTGCTATGGAAAGCGGTGACACTNACNATCATTTCGCTGGCCGTNGGCGTGTTNGGTGGCTTCGTGGGNCTGGCCCTNGGGACAGTGAGNTTGCCTGCCATGCTGTTGATGGGNATGGCCGCTCCTGTGGCCGGAGGGACCAANATCNTGGTGTCCAGTCTCGCNTCGNTGACAGGCGCGATTCGGCACTACCGCGAAGGTCGNGTGAATTTCCGCATCGTCCTGATTATGGGCGTGCCTGCATTTATCGGCGCCTTTATCGGAGGGTTTGCTGCCGATGTCNCCCCNGAGAATNTGCTGATATTTCTCGCTGGCTTGCTGGTGTTCTGGCAGGGCGTCGAATTCGTCATCCTCTACNGAAACCGNCGAGGCAACANAAGCGCCCATATGTTCGGCGCTGACCTGGAGGGACAAACCGGAACNTTCACGCCNGGCAGAATTGGCAGCGANGCCGGAGTNGGGTTNGGAGTCGGNCTGCTAGGCGGNGCGGTGGGATTGATACTCGGAAGCATACGNCTTCCCGCNCTTGTCCGTATCCTGCGGATTGATCCTCGTATAGCCGCCGGAACGAACCTGTTTATCGGTTTCTTCATGGGGTCGCTGGGTTGGGTGGGNCACGCTACAAANGGCGAAGTGGANTACCCGTTGTTGGTCATGATGGGAGCCGCCGCCATGATTGGCAGNTATCTCGGAGCGCGACTGACNGGCCGNGTGAGCCTCAACTCCCTCATACTCACAATGGGAGTGGTGCTTTTGGTTGTCGGAGCTTTGCTGGTCGTCCGGGGCATATTCAATTAACGGAATCGAGCGNTTGCGTTGCTTCGCNCGATAATTTATCGAAGCGAAACACAACAGAGGCCACAAAATCGTCTCACAAAGCACGTCCGNCGATAATTCCAACCATTGCCGCGACCAGACCCACCGCGATGCTTCCNANGATGTTCATTGCGGCCTTCGGAAGATCTGGAACGATTGCNGATTGCATCGTTGCCACAGTGAGCGTGGAGAACGTGGTGTAGGAGCCGAGAAATCCGACAGCCANNAGCATCCTGANNCCGGCAGGCCATGATGTGTGGTTGTCCGCCGNGGATATGAATATCCCCAGGGCGAATGAGCCTGTGATGTTGATTAGGAANATNCCCAAGANGGACGGATGACCCAACGCGTTGNNCACNGCNTTGTCTACGGCATACCGCGACACTGCGCCCAGCGCGCCTCCCATTGCGACCAGTANCCAGAGCATCCCGTAATTNCTCCCTANCCTCTTGGAAGGCCCAGGCCGCGCGTCGCTATGATGTTGCGTTGAATCTCCGATGTGCCGCCTCGAATCGTCAGCGATATGGAGTCCATCCATTCGAGGCCCANCCGGCCATCGAAGTAGGCCCATTTGGAGCCTTTATCNAGCGTGCCGTACAAGCCTGCTATTCGCATGCCCAGTTCTCGAATNTTCTGGCTGATCTCGCTCCCCATCATCTTAGATACTGAAGCTTCGCGGTTCGGCACAAGTCCCTGGCTCTGCATCCAGCCCACGTTGTAGGCTANCGANCGCCCGGNCTCATTGGNGACATAAAGCTNCGCGATTNTGTTTCGAATTACTGGGTCTTCANCCAATGGTCGTCCATTGACCTGCGTTTCTCGNGCCAACTCGGCCAACTCCTCAAGGGCGCGTTGGTTCGAGGCGTAACGGGCCACGCCAGANCGNTCGAANTCCAGNGTAGTTGCNGCCACGTACCAGCCTCGATTTTTTTCCCCGATCATGTTGCGCTTGGGAACGCGGACGTTCTCAAAAAACACNTGGTTGAAGTAGTGGACGTCGAACATATTGANGATGGGCCTGANCTCAATGCCNGGGGTGTCCATGTCCAGAATGAAAACGCTTATGCCTCNATGCTTTGGCGCATCGGGGTCGGTNCGGGCCATCAGGTAGAAGTGGGAGGCGCGGTGCGCGCCGCTGGTCCAGATTTTCGATCCATTNAGAATGTAGTCGTCTCCNTCNTCCACAGCNCGAAGTTGCAGNGATGCAAGNTCNGAACCTGACTCCGGCTCGCTGAAACCCTGACAGTACACGGCTGTGCCGTCGGCGATGCGCGGCAGGTACTCGGTCTTTTGCTCGTCGGTGCCGAAGATCATCACTGTTGGACCTACAAGATCGGTGCCCATCGAGGCGTCACGNGTGGGAGCGCGGAAATAGGCCATCTCCTCGCTGTATATCATCTGCTCNATATGAGGNCTNGCCTGTCCACCGTACTCTTCAGGCCACGCCAAGGTNAGCCAACCCTTGTCCACCANCTTGGAAGTCAGTTCCCGGATGTGGGGCCAGTTCTCGTCGNGAAAATAAGAGTCNGGGTCGATGCCTCGCCATTCNTCGCCCANGNTCTCCTTCAGGAAATCTCGTATCTCCTGTCGAAAAGCCTCTTGCTCGTCTGTGAATTTGAAGTCCATGTATTTCGCCTTTTTGATGNAATCGCGTGCTCGCAGNCGGTTTNTGCTACTACGGNAGACCCTCNATATACCGATGGGCTGCGACGGCNGCTGTGGCGCCGTCNCCAGCAGACGTGACAAGNTGGGCGGCNGAATGCTGTCGGATGTCTCCGGCAGCGAACAGCCCGGACNTNNGAGTCTGCATCCATATGTCGGTGGGNACGTGNCCNCCGATGTCCAATTCGACCACATNGGAGAGATANTCGGAGTTTGGCTCCAGACCCACGTAGATGAACACNCCNTGAAGGTCAACACGGGAGGTCTCGCCGGAAGCCAGNTCGGTGACACTNACGCCGTTGACTTCGCNATCATCGANGCCNTGTATNGCATCAACAGAGGTTTNCCAGNGAATCTCCACCTTAGGGTTCGNCAGCACTCGATCTTGCAAAACTTTCTGGCCTGAGAACCGGTNATNTCTGACAAACACGATGACCTTGGAGGCGNANTCGGTCAGAGTCATCNCNTCGTCCAGCGCNGANTCTCCNGAGCCCACGANAGCGACCACCTGNTCCATGAAGAATCCGCCATCGCAAGTGGCGCANTANGAAACTCCGGCGCCGTGNAGCTCCNCCTCGCCTGGAACGCCAAGCTTCCTGAGTGTGGANCCACTNGCAATGATAACCGCTTTNGTATNAAGCTTGCCGTCGTAGGTTTCGACGATCCAACCAGGGTCGTTGGGTTTCAACCCNGTTACCTCGGAAAGTTTGATTTCCGCTCCTGNCTGATCGGCCTGCTCNTGAAGTTTNGGGCCTAACTCGAANCCTGTGATCCCTTCGGGAAAACCAGGNTAATTCTCGATCTTCTCAGCGTTGATCACCTGCCCTCCGGTCATCATGCGCTCCAACACGGTGGTCTTGAGGCCGGCGCGGCCGGCATACATTCCGGCTGTCAGCCCTGCGGCCCCGCCGCCGATTATCACCACGTCGTATTCGTTGTCATTCATCGGATTCTCCTGGCTGGTATATTCGTGGTTGGACACAAAACCCGCACCCTGACATTTGTCTGTCGGGGTGCGGGGTCATGAGTCGCCTGTTCGATACGTTTGCCCGATCACCGATTCTTACAGAAGGCCCTGGTTTCTCACCTGACCAAGCGCTTTCTCGAACGCGTCGACGGTGAAGTCGATGTCCTCTTCAGAGTGCGCGGCCGTCAGGATGAATCTTGTGCCTGACGCAACGCCCTCGTTCATCAACGCCAGGTTAAGTTGCAGGTTGCGTTCACCGTTGTTGGCCTGCGCTCGTTGTTCAGGAGTTAGCACGCAGTATTCGTTGTCGCACTCGTGGTCAACCCCAAGTTGGAGGAACATGAGTGACGTGATGCCTGTGGCGCATCCCGGTATCTCCATTCGGCCGAGGAGATCATTGAGCCCGTTCTTCAATTGCAAGGCTCTGGCATCAGCTGTGTCGTTAATCGGTGTGGTGGCGACCAGTTCCAGCGCCTTGATTCCGGCGGCTGCGGACAGAGGGTTGGCGTTGAATGTGCCATTGTGGGCGATGCGACGGTTGCGGTTGTAATCGGCGTCGCCTGGGCGTTCCTCAATCATGTTGATGATATCGGACCTGCCTGCGACTGCTCCGCCTGGCAGTCCGCCGCCCAGGATTTTCGCCATCGTCGTCATGTCAGGGGTGATGCCAAAGTATTCCTGTGCGCCGCCTTTCGAGACACGGAAACCAGTAACCACTTCGTCGAATATCAATACAATGCCGTAGCGGGTCGTGACCTCACGCAATTGCTCAAGGAAGCTAGGCAGAATCGGTATCGCGCCCATGTGCGCTCCCGTCGGCTCAAGAATGACAGCAGCGATATCGTCGTTGTCCTTCAGTGTCTGCTCGAAGGTTTCGATGTCGTTGGGCGGGAGGACGATCATCGTGTTGAGCGTCTCTTGAGGGATGCCGCCGAGTCCGTCACCGCCGGCAGACAGATAGTCACTCCAGCCGTGGAAGTGGTCGTCAAATTTGATGACCTTGGGCTTGTTGGTATAAGCGCGCGCCATGCGGATTGCCATCATGTCGGCCTCGGTGCCGGAGCTATGGAAACGCACCTTTTCGGCGCTGGGAATAAGCTCCCGCACCCAGTTGCCCCACTGGATTTCCAGGTCGGTCGAGCCGCTGTAATGAGTTCCCATCGCCATTTGATCCTGAACGGCCTTCACGATGTCGGGATGGGAGTGCCCCAAAATTAGAGCGCCGTGGCCAGGGAAGTAGTCAAGAATCTTGTTGCCGTCGACATCATACTTGGCAGAGCCTTCCGCGTGAGTGAAATAGAGCTGGAAGGGGTTCAGCTTTCGGGCGTCGTGAGTGACCCCGTTAGGGAACAGTCCCCGAGCATTGTCGTGACGTTCCGCAGAACCGGGATGAAGGTCGTAGTAGCGTTGCTCGATGGGTGAAAGTGAGACCATATATCGCTCTCCGTGTGCTTGATTGGTGTCGTTGGGGCCGTTGATTGTATTATAGCTGTCGCTAAGGAATTCGCAACGGCATCAGTTCGACGGTTTACAACAATCAATATCCGAAATTCGCAGGAAAACATGACAATCCAAACATTAGTCGAAAGAGCGCCCGAAACCGAACATCGATGGGAGCAGGCACACAAGTGGATAGCGCTGGGCGCCGTTTTCGGACTTTCGGGCGTAGCAACCGGAGCGGCAGGCGCGCACCTGCTGGAATCCCATCTTGCCGCCGATTCTCTGGACACACTTGAGACAGCAGTGCGGTTCCAGATGTATCACGCTCTTGCCCTCCTTGTCGTGGGCGCTTTGTCTGGAACCTGGGGGCACCGGAGTTTGAATCTCATCGGATGGTTGTTCACAGCGGGCATCCTGCTGTTCTCTGGAAGCCTGTATCTTCTGTCATTCACCGATGTCGGAGCATTTGGAGCCGTGGCTCCGATCGGCGGACTGGCGTTCATATCCGGATGGGGGTCTTTGCTGATCGCGGCGTTTCGCAAATAGCGTGGACGGCCAACCGAAACAATGGTTGGAAAAAAGGGAGTCGGATGATCATAAGAATGAACCACACTGGATTTATCGTCGCAGACTTGGACAAATCCGTGGAATTCTATCTCAACGTAATGGGCTTGAAAATGGTCAGGAAAGTCGAACGCAACGGAGGCCCGATCTCTCAGGTGCTTAACTACCCCGACACTCACATAAAGGCTGCGTTGTTGGGTTTGGAAGGTGAGGAGGGTCATATACTTGAGATTATCCAGTACATCAACCCACCGAGCGCCGACCGCCCAACCGAGGAACGGGCGGTGCTGGGAGCGTCGCACCTCGCTTTCAACGTGACAGACATACAGGAAACATTTGCGAAAATGTTGGAGGCCGGCGCCAAAGAACTAAACCCGCCGGTCGAGGTCGCGCCTGGGAGGATCGTCTGCTACCTCCAAGACCCGGACGGCAACTGGATTGAACTGCTGGACATCAGCTAGTAGCTGCGGCGGCACAATCAGTTGATCAACTGATTCGGGTTGCCTTTCACCAGAGTCGCAACTTCAGAAGCCTCCATACCCGCGCCCAACAGCGCGGCGATAGCCATCCGCATGCCCTCTGCGGCTGGAGGGTTCATCCACTGGCCGAAGTCGGTGGTGATTACGCATTGCTCAGTCCCAAGCTCCCGCAGGGTGGCGACCAGTTCCGGCACGCTCAGTCTGGCCCTGTCGGGCATACAGGAGAGGAACGTGTGTTCCAGGTACGCGCCCAACGATGCCATCTCTCGATGCTCGTCCATTGTGGCGATGCCGCCCGGATGGGTTGCGATCATCCGGGTGATGCCCTTGTTCCTAGCCTCCCGGAACAGAGTGATCGCCTCGGCAGGGGAGACGTGACCGGACGCCAACACCATGTCATGTTCTTTGATAATGTCCAGGATGTCNCTGANNTCNGACTTNAAATGCCCGTCTNCGTCAGTGATCNTGATGCCTGNGTCTCCTCCAGCACGAGACCTCCCGGCATGGGCGTCGAAAGTCGGCATCCAGACGATCCGTGCTCCCAGGCTCGCTGAGACCTCGACAGCGCGAGCGTTCAACCCGCCGACAGCCCGATTCAATGCGATCGCGCCGGCGACGTTCAACCCCGGGTACATCTGATTCAGGACATACGCCAATGGGGTCGTGGGATATTCGTGGGACTTGAGTGCGAAGCCCGCCATCTCGGCTTCGTAGGCATATCGCGCCGTGTCGAGAGCGTCCAACCTGCGCTCGGCCCCGGAATCTGGGCTAGCGTGAACATGCAGGTCATACGAGCCTTTTAATATTTCTTCGATCTGAGGATTCATGGGTGACTCTCACAATCTGTTCTGTCGTCGTGGCGCGTGGCCGAGACTAGCACAGAGCGTCCGACACAGCAACGCAACGGGGGCCAACCGCCGGACCTTTCATGTACAATATCCTGACCAGATCTAATGACGAGACGCTTGGTTATCGAAAATAGATCGCGTCACGAAAAACGCCATAGTCTGATGTGCGTGCACGAATAATGATCACAGGTGAGAAAAATGCTCAACAAGCTTGGGCGACTGACGAAGATCAAACAAGACCAGTCTAGCCTGGAAGTTCCATCCGGCCAGTTTGTTACCGAAAAGTTCCCGGTTTTGACCTTTGGGCCGACTCCGAAGATCGACTTGGCAACCTGGAAGTTCAGTGTCACTGGCCTGGTTGACGAGGAAAAAATGCTCGATTGGGAGGAGTTCAACTCCTTGCCCAAGGTGACGCTGGACGCAGAGTTTCACTGCGTTACGCAATGGAGCAGACTTCAGAACACTTGGGAAGGTGTGCTGTTCACCGACGTGATGAAGCTGGCTAACGTTAAACCAGAAGCCACTCATGTTATGGCTCACTGCTACGGGGGTTATTCGACCAACGTAGCGCTGGACGTCCTGATGGACGATGATGTCTTGTTCGCGCAAAAACACGATGGCGAAACGCTGACCTCTGAACACGGAGGCCCCCTGAGGCTCGTCGTCCCGAAACGTTACGGCTGGAAGAACGCCAAGTGGGTCAATGGTATCGAGTTCATGCCCGAAGACATGCCAGGGTTCTGGGAGGTCAGAGGCTATCACATGAACGGCGACCCGTGGAAAGAAGAACGCTTCTGGGATCGTTTGGGCTAACCTGTTGCCCAACGATCTCCGCACTCGATAAACAAGGAAGCCCTCTGATGTGAGAGGGCCTCCAAGCTTGAAAGGCGTTTAAAAAAACCGAATAATAAGGTTTGCGTGACTACGCCACCTTCTTTTTCACCCCGGCTGCGGCGAGCGAAGCCAACAGCTTGTTGGGCTCCTCGATGTCCTGCATATAGCCGCATTGCAGGCACTCGTCGTAGCTGCCGTACATGTCACGGTTGCCGTGCAAGTCGCCTTTGCATCTTGGGCATGCTTTGAGTTTTAACATTTTCGTTACCTCCATTTGGTGTGACCCTCCTCCGCCGAACTTGAGTTNGTTTGTCTGTTGATACTACGTAAGATGCCATAAGGCGGATTGGGGATTCTCTGGTTCATATTTTGAAATGTGGTGAGTCGTGCGTATTATAAACGTTGACATGGTCCGTATCAATGATTACTATGATTATCGAACCCTCCACAGATTAAGTAATAAACGCGGAGCCTGTAGTGAAACTCGGTTTTTGAGTAGGATCGAGCCCACTCACCCGGGTTGCGCTGCTCGATCAATACAACGCATAACTAGGGGTTAAGGTTAGGTAATATTTTCGCTTAGAAGATTTCGTGCCCCTTGACACTCGATTCGGAAACGACCCAAATCAGCCCATAGGAGCGATTTCGAAGAATGGAAGGCATATACGTTATCAGCGTCGCGGCGCGCATACTTGAGATGCATCCGCAGACGTTACGCAAGTACGAACGGGTGGGCTTCGTGTCTCCGTCGCGGACAGGGGGCAAGTTGCGATTGTATTCCGAAGAGGACATCATTAAGCTGAGATTGATAAAGCATCTGACTTCGGAAATGGGATTGAACATCGCGGGCGTCGAGCTTGCCCTCAAGCTGTTTAATCAGATGATAAAAATGAAAACGCAGCTGAACAGGCTTCAGGGCCCCGCTCTTAGAAAATCCCTGGATCAGAGCCTTGACGAAATGTTCACCCTGCTGCATTCACAGTGACCACTGAATCGTCGATTGGAGGACTGTCCTAGATGACGGAAGAACAGAACCCCGAAGACCTTACGACGCTTGGGGAACAGATGGACGAAAACCCAGACGAGCTTAACCAATTGAAAGCCGAACTGGAAGAAACCCAGAGAGAAAAAGAGCAGTACAAGAATATGGCCCAGCGCGCCCAGGCGGATCTTGTTAATTACCGCCGACGGGCAGCACAGGAACTTTCCGACGCCAGAGAGAACGCCAACGCTCAGCTTTTGTTGAAACTTATCACGGTTGCCGATGACTTCAACAGGGCTTTCTCCGAGATTCCGGATGACGCAGTCTCCCCTGGATGGTACGAAGGCCTTCAACTGGTTCATCGAAGCCTTCAGCATCAGATGGAATCAGAGGGATTGATGAGAATCGAAACCGCGATCGGCCAGCCCTTTGACGTGCATGAACACGAAGCGGTATTCTTCGAGCCAGACCCGGACAACGCAGAAGGTTCAGTGGTTAGAGTCATTAGAGACGGATATAAACTCCATCAGCGCGTTCTGCGCGCCGCGCAGGTGAGCGTGTCTAAAGCGGTGGAGGAAGAGCTTGAGGCTCCACAAGACAATGATAATCAGGAGGCCCAATAGATGCCCAAGATACTCGGCATAGACCTCGGCACAACAAACTCGTGCATGGCCATCATCGAAGGCGGCGAGCCGAGGGTTGTGGAAAACTCCGAGGGCGGACGCACGACTCCTTCAGTAGTGGCCGTGAACCCTCGAACCGACGAACGGTACGTCGGCACCACCGCCAAACGCCAGGCGGTCACAAACCCCGAGAACACAGTCTTCTCAGTCAAACGTTTCATGGGACGTCGATTCGACGATGCGAATGTTCAAAAAGACGTCGGAGTGGTCCCNTTCAAGCTGACCGCTCACACTAACGGCGACGCCTACGTTGCGATGGGCGGAAACAACCACGCCCCGCCTGAAATTTCCGCGATGGTGCTNCAGAAGATGAAGCAGGACGCCGAATCGAAACTTGGNGAAACAATCACACAGGCTGTGATCACCGTGCCAGCGTACTTCAATGACAGCCAGCGCAATGCCACCAAAGACGCAGGACGCGTCGCCGGTCTCGAAGTCTTGCGAATCATCAACGAACCGACCGCCGCCTCGCTAGCCTATGGCCTCGACAAGAAAACGGAAGAGACCATCGCAGTGTACGATCTCGGCGGTGGAACGTTTGATATCACCGTTCTCCAAATTGGCGACGGCGTATTCGAGGTCATGGCGACCAACGGCGACACTCATCTGGGTGGCGACGATTTTGACCAGCGCATCATCGGCTGGATAGCTGATGAGTTCCAGAAGGAACAGGGCATTGACCTCAAGCAGGACCGCATGGCCCTCCAGCGTCTGCGGGAGTCTGCCGAGCGAGCCAAGATTGAGCTGTCCACACTGATGCAGACCGAAATAAACCTCCCGTTCATCACCGCCGACGCCTCCGGTCCAAAGCATCTGGTGATGACCTTGACCCGNTCGACCTTGGAACAGCTTGTCGGAGAGCTGGTCCAACAGACCGTGGAGCCGTGCANACAGGCGATGAAGGACGCNGGTGTCGCGGCGGACCAGATCGATGAAGTTATTCTTGTAGGCGGCATGACTCGCATGCCAGCCGTTCAGGAAGCCGTCGTCAATCTATTCGGNAAGGAACCCCATCAAGGCGTGAACCCCGACGAGGTGGTTGCCATTGGAGCCGCGATCCAGGCCGGCGTGCTACAGGGCGANGTGCAAGACATTCTGCTGCTGGATGTCACGCCGCTGACTCTGGGGATCGAAACCNTGGGCGGGGTGTCCACCGGGCTGATTACACGAAATACCACCATCCCGACTTCCAAGAGCGAGACGTTCACCACAGCCGCCGACAGCCAGGCCAGCGTNGAAGTTCACGTGGTGCAGGGCGAACGGGCGATGGCGGAGGAGAATAAGTCCATTGGACGATTTATCCTTGACGGGATTCTGCCGGCGCCGAGAGGCATGCCGCAGATCGAAGTCACATTCGACATCGACGCCAACGGCATCCTGAACGTGTCCGCCAAAGACAAAGGGACAGGCAAAGAGCAGCGGATCACCATAACCGCAAGCTCTGGGCTTGCCGACGACGAGATCGAGCGGATGGTGACCGACGCTGAACAGTATGCNGAGGAGGACGAACGGAAGCGCGAAGAGGTTCAGACTCGCAACCTGGCTGAGAACACCGCCTACAACGCTGAGAAGATGCTCAATGACAACCCNGATCTGGTCCCTGATGATCTCAAGACAGAGGTCGAAGGCAAGGTGGCAGCTGTGCGGTCTGCCCTCCAAGGGGAAGATGCCCCCCACATCGAGTCGACGGTCCAGGAGCTTCAGGAATCGATCCAGAAAGTTGGCGAGTTAGTGTACAGTCANGCAAACGCTCCGACGGCTGAGGATGGGCAGGCGGCTCCGCCTTCGGAAGACGGCGGAGCGGAAGAGCCTCCAGAGGACGCTGTCGAAGGCGAGTTCCGAGAGGTATANNACCCGCAATCNCAATGTGTAGGAAATCAAAGAAGGGATGGCGCCAGCGTCATCCCTTCTTCATTATCAGGCAGACGCATTGTTGGGCAGGATTCGGAGTCAACCGATTCAACGTGCGCGCTCAGGAACTGAAAAAATATGACCGNCGACCGACAAGAATTCTGGAACGAGATTTGGNCTGGNCCCATCGAANCCCNCCTCGACCTAGACCAACTGTTGATTGAGAACNCTCGCAACCTCACGCCCGGAAGGTCGCTGGATATTGGTTCGGCATACGTGGAAACGTCATCTGGCTTGCATGCCAAGGCTGGCACGCCGCAGGCATAGATTTTCTGACGCCGCAATCGAACTCGCCTGCTCGCTTACATCAGATGCAGAAGTCAACGCTAAATTCCTGGTTGCCGACGCAGCGAACGATCACACACTTGGCGAATACGGTCTAATCACAATGTTCTACCTGCATTTGCCAATAGACGACCGCGCCAGTTTGTTGGCGAAAACAACTGAATCCCCGGCAACTGGCGGCACGTTATTGTTCGTCGGTCACGATAAGTTTGGGTCGATGCCTGGTTGGTCGGATGAGAATCAAGCGATGCTGACGACTCCGGACAAGATCGTGTCGACGACCTCAACGCTTATCCAGACTCAATTTCATTATGGCAAAAGCCCCATGAGGATTCGCTGCAAATCCACCTAAACAGAAATTCCGAGCCACGCGTGTCAGTGTCGTGATATGCTTGTTGCGCTTCGCCGAAAAATCAGTAAATACCCTCGCTTATTCCCTGACACAAACCACTAATCAGGAGAGACGAATGGTTGACAAAATTCAAGTTGGAAACGTCGAGATCGTAGCCGTGATTGACATGGTTCCGCCCGCTAGAGAACCGACCGTGTTCATCCCTTCGGTGCCTCGCGAGGCTTGGGAACCTTACGAAGACGAAGTTTTGGAGAACGGGATGCTCCAGCTTTACTACGGCTGTTTCTTCGTTCGGTCCGAAGGCAAAACGATACTGATTGACACCGGGATGGGACCGGGGCCGCACGCTCATCTGCAGGGGCGCTCTGGTGACCTGTTAGGCCAACTCGCCCGCGAGGAAGTTAACCCAGAGGACGTGGACATCGTTCTGCATTCCCACCTTCACCCCGATCATGTGGGATGGAACGTCGATTCCTCCGGCGATTCGCCCAAGCCATACTTTCCGAATGCTCGATACATGGGTCCGAAAAAAGACTGGGAACACTTCATGCAGCCTGAAATCCTGCCTAACGCGCCGCATATCACTCAGAATGTCGTGCCCTTAAACGAACTCGGATTGATGGAGTTCATCGAAGGCGAACATCAGGTAACCGGCGAATTAACGACACTCGACACCCCAGGCCACACGCCCGGACATCAAGTGACGCTCATTAGCTCTCAGGGGGAAAAGGCCGCCATAATCGGAGACCTGATACACAATCCCGTCCAGATTCACGAACCGGATTGGTGCGCTGGTGTCGACACCAACAAAGACGACAGCCGAGCCTCCAGAAAGGCGTTCCTAGAGAGGGCGGAGAGGGATGACTTGATAGTGGCCGCTGGACACTTCCACCCTGAGAGACACATCGGCAAAGTCGTGCGGCTTGAGGGTCGGCGATATTGGCAGGTTCTTTGAGGAGCAGCAGCATATGACAGTAATGGTAACCGGCGGCAACGGATTCATCGGGCAACGCATCGTGCGGATTCTGTTGGAACGTGGCGAAGAAGTCGTTTCATTCGACATAGCGCCTCCTCGGTCTGGGTCGCTAAACGAATCAGACAAATACAGCTTCTACCGAGGCGATATCACCCAGATTNCACACCTGACAGAGGCGATCAATGCCAATTCGGTAGATAGAATCATCCACATGGCAGCCCTGCTTCCCCCAGACACCGAAGACCGACCTCACTTCGGGATGCTCGTGAATATACAGGGAACAAACAATGTGTTCGAGGTCGCGCGATGGACCGGCGTTCAGCGCGTAGTGTACGCTAGCTCGATCTCGGTGTATGGCACTCAGGAACCCTTCGGTGACCGTCTCATCAACGAGGATGACCACCACGAGCCAGTGAATGTCTATGGAATGACCAAATCGGCCAACGACTTTTCGGCGGCGGCGTATCGNCAGCGGTTCGGTCTGGACCTCCGGGGCGTTCGGATATGCACGGTGTTCGGTCATGGCCGTGTCACCGGCATGACGGGAATGATTGGGGGGCTGCTTGCCTCATTGCCTGCGATAGGCGAGCCCATTGATCTGCCTTTCCATCCCGACGAGGCTTCGTCCATGATTCACGCGGAGGATGCCGCAGAGATTTTCGTCCGAATCACGCTAGCNGACAATTTGAACTATCCCGTTTACATAAGTGGAGGNCATTTGTGTTCGGTTGCAGATATGGCCGATCAGGTCAGAACANTCATCCCTGACGCCAAAATAACAACCGGCGACCAGCGGGTCCCGCACGTTTATCTAGTGGACAACAGCCGNATGTTGNCGGANATNGGTTATGAGCTTGCTCCACTGAGNTTGCGAATTAAGGAACACATAAACGACGCGCGACGTGAGGCCGGCATGCCATCTGTCTGACGAGTGTTGTGAAGGCTGAACAATTGGAGTAGCATAAGCGCTGTTCAANGNTTGAGCGACGTANCATNCACNAAATTCTGGGCTGTTTGACCATAACTCTAGGAGGCACCGATGGCGGAAACGAACTGGGGCGAAATCTATAAGGAATTGGGNGCAAANCCCATCATCAACGCNATCGGCAGCGTGACNATGCTGGGCGGTTCCACACCAGCCCCAGAAGTCAAAGAGGCGATGGCNCAGGCGGATATCTCNTACATTCCNCTNATGGAACTTGAAGAGAAAGCAGGCCAAGCTATTGCTGACATGGCAAGCGTCGAAGCCGCCTACATCACGTCAGGCGCAGGGTCGGCCCTCACACTGGCGACGGCCGCGTTGATGGCGGGAGATGACGACGACAAGATTCAGCAACTTCCTGACACCACAGGAATGAAGAACGAAATTCTCATTCAAACACGGCAGCGCTACTGGTACGACCGTTGCTTGGAACTCGCGGGGGCCAAACTGGTAGAGTTCGGCTCTGAAGAGGAGACCACTCGCGAGGACCTGGAGAACGCGATCGGCCCAAATACGGTGGCGGTGCATTACTACGCCGTAGAGCAAGATATTGACCCCAACGCTCTTCCGTTGGAAGACACCATAGAGATTGCCCACGCAAAGGGCGTCAAAGTCACGGTCGACGCAGCCGGCCAGATTTACCCCCTGGAAAACTTCGGAAAATACGTTCGCATGGGCGCGGACTTTCAGTGCATTGCCGCCAAGTACATGGGCGCGTCCCAGTCCTCTGGTCTGGCACTGGGGACGTCAGAGATGATTCGCAACATTGGATACCAGTCCTTCGTGGGTTACGAAGGACGTCGTATTCGCGGTGTCGGGCGGCCGCAAAAAGTGGACCGTCAGGAGATGGTCGGCGTCGTTGCCGCGGTCCGTCGATGGTTCACGATGAACCACGAGGAACGTCTGGCGGCTGTGGAAACCCAGTCCCAAAATATGCTGGCGCCGCTCCAGGGGATCCCGGGCTTGAATGCCGTTATGCTGGATAACATCATAGGCCACCAGCCCTTCGGCGTTGAGATTGAAGTGGACGAGTCCGTTGTTGGAATGTCGGCACAGGACATCGTCGACAAGCTTAAGGCTGGCGACCCGCCACTCTGGACTCGCGTTCGGGATGGCGAATCGAACATCGTGCTTCATGGTTTCGGATTGAGCGAAGGTCAGGACAAGATCGTCGGAGCGAGAATCGCGGAACTGTTCGGGCGCTAGTCTCCTTACAGTCAAACTAAGCCCAAAATTTAGGGAACTCTAAAGGGCACGCTTGCCAATCGGCGGCGTGCCCTTGCAATTCTCGACCACAACAATTATGAATATTTCCCACGGAGGAACCCCAATGACCAGCCCACTGGACGGCATCCGAATTCTCGATCTCACCCAGGTGCAGGCAGGCCCTTCCTGCACCCAAATCCTGGCGTGGATGGGCGCCGACGTGATTAAGATCGAACAGCCAGGAGTCGGAGACCGCACTCGTCGAGAGAGGGCTATCGATCCTGATATTGACAGCCACTATTTCCTGGTATTCAACGCTAACAAGCGCAGCGTGACGCTCGACCTCAAATCCGAACGGGGCCGGGAGGTGTTCCTGCGGATGGTCGAGTTGTCAGACATCGTCGTGGAGAATTACGCTCCCGGCCAGATGGACAGGTTCGATCTGGGGTTCGACGTTATTAAGCAGGCAAACGACAAGATCATTTTCTGTACGATCAAAGGCTATGGGACTTACGGCCCAAACGCCCACATTAAGAGTTTCGAGCATATCGCCCAGGCGATGAGCGGGGCCATGAGCGCCAACGGTGAGGCCGAAAACGAGCCCCAGTTTGTGGCTCCGGGTGTCGGAGATTCCGGGACCGGCCTACATGCGGCGATAGGCATGATGGCCGCTATCCGCCAACGAGACAACACCGGCGAATCGCAGCAGGTCGAAGTCTCGATGCAGGACGGCATCGTCAACTTGATGCGGATTCGGATGATCGACACTTTGAACACGAATGAGCCGGTTGATCGTAGGGGTAATCGAGTATGGGGCGGTCCGCCGTTCATCTATCCGTGCAATCCCGGTGGCCCTAATGACTACGTTGCTGTGGTTCTATCTGGAGACTCCTGGGACACGATTCTCGCGCTGGCAGGGAGGGCAGACCTGATAGGCGATGATCGATTCGAGACTCAGGAAGCGAGGACTACACATTCGGCAGAGGTCGAGGCAATCATGAAGACCTGGACCATGAGCAAAACGAAGCACGAGGTCATGAAGGAATTGGCCGACCTGGGGATACCTGTCGGGGCGGTTCAAGACACCGTCGAGGTGTTCAACGATCCACACCTTGAGGCGCGTGAAATGATTGTCGACACACATGACCCGGCGCGAGGTGACTACAAGCTCATCGGATGCCCCATAAAGATCGAATCAAATCAAGTCGAGCTCAAGGTTCCGCCCCGTCTAGGTGAACACTCTGACGAGGTGTTGGCATCGCTTCTGGGTATGGAGGAATCCGAGCTTGCAGAACTCCGGGAAGCAGGCGTTATTTGAGCGTGTGAAAGTTCAATTNCGGTCACANGAAATTTTCTTTAGGAGTTNAGCGAGTCATGGGTATAATTGATCGNCTCAGAGCTATGTTGGTGACGCTCTTCAGGTGATCNACGCGTGCNTTGCGACCCCGATTCAAGATTACGTTCATGACCGTCAGCTATAAGAGCGCGACATTTGCCGCGTGATGCGCAGTGACTGAGGAAGCATCAATAATAAGCATTGGCTTGCGACGAGATGTGGGCATTGCAAAACTCAGTACTGTCCNAGGTTTTTCGACCGGCTGGACGTAACACGAAACGATATTCCGTTTATAGCCGGCAAGTCAAAAACGTGTGTCAGATGCGGATCGCGTATGTCGATACCATCCAGACGAAGATGATCAAACTATCCCTAACTGGTCTGATATTGCCCGGAATAATCCGAAACGGGCGTTCAGNAACTTCTCCGTAAATTGGACTGACCGACGAGGTCGTTAACAAAGNNGGTTTTGAACGACTATACCGTGATCNAATAACTTCCTATCCAGGAATTGCGAGCGCCGGGTGGGGCAGTGGCGGACTTTGAGAATCGATTACCGCTTCCTGCTCCTCGGCGCTTAAAGGGCTGAACCTCTCCGCGGCATCCAGCACTTTTGGCAGAATATTCACGTCTCCTGCGCTGGGCGCGGTGTGCATCTCCTGAGACAACAACCACCACAAGGCGCGGTCGATAGGCCCCTGATCGCGGTGAGGGTCGTACCATGTTGAGGCGTCGCGTTCTCCGTCTCCCCAGCCTCCGCGTGCGATCATTTTAATGGTTTGAATCCCCAGATTTAGAGAGTTGGCCTTGGCCAGCAGTGCTTCAGCGTACTGTCGGTATTCGGTACTTCGGAACATCGCGGCGTTGACCGGGAACATGATCGTGTCGAAGTCGAACCGATTCAACGCCTCCAGGTGTGTGCTGGGAGCATGAGGGCCGTGGCCTGTGATTCCCAGCCACTTCGTCAGGCCCTGTTCGCGCATCTCAACCAACGCTTCTAAGGCGCCACCGGGCGCGGTGACTTGGTCAAGGGCGTCCATATCGATGACGGCGTGTAATTGGAACAGGTCAAACGATTCGACGTTCAAACGCTTCATGATGCTCTCGATGTCCGCCCACGCTTCGTCCCTTGTGCGAAACTGCGTTTTGGAGCCGAGGAAAACCTGATTACGAATGTCTGGCATCCACGGAGCCATGCGCTCCATCGCCTCGCCATAGCTGGGCGCGATNTCGATGTGGTTGACTCCGTGGTCGAGGATNAGCTGGATGGCCTTGTCAGCGACATCNTGGGTAACGCNCCCTATGCCTGCCGTTCCAAAAGTGACAACCGAGCTTTCGTGGCNTGTGCGTCCNAGCGNGCGTTTTTCCATCAAGGTCTCCTTTAATTGTCGAGTGGGAGAATTGTACNTCNCCGAGNATTNGGAGNGAANGATTATNTTCGAGTCAGTTCCCTTTTCATCTGGGCGAGTCCCATCGGGCCNAGGTTGAGAGCATGCGTGTGGAAATCTTTCAGNTTGAACGCTGAACCCTGACGTTTCNGCACCTGCTCCCGCGCCTCGCGCCAGACTCGCTCTCCGACCTTATAGCTTATCGCCTGGCCAGGCAGTCCCAGATAGCGGCTGATNTCGCTCGCCATGAATTCCACCGGGAAACCGTGCCGATTGAGGTTGATAAATTCCTGCCCCAGATCGGGNGTCCAGGTCTCGCCNGGGTGGAAGCCCTCGTCGGACGGGATCGTCAATTCCAGGTGCATGCCGATGTCGATGATGACTCTTACGCTTCGAAGCGCCTGCGCNCTCAACATTCCCAAGTAATAATCAGGGTTCTCCAGATAGCCCAACTCTGCCATCAANCGCTCGGCGTAAAGCGCCCATCCTTCGACGTACCCCGACGAACCGCCCAGCAAGCGCTGGAATCTCGATAACTGGGAGGACAGATGCGTTGTNGTGGCTAATTGGAAGTGATGGCCNGGAACGCCCTCGTGGTATGCGATNGCGACCTCGCCCCAGATCGGNAAAACGGTCTTTCCGCCTGTGGGNTACCACGTCCGNCCCGGACGNGNAAAATCNTCGGACGGCGGAGTGTAGTACATCGCCAGCGCCCCGCCCGGAGGCGCGATCAAAGCTTCGATCCGTTTCACAGGCTCGGCGATGTCGAAATGCGTCCCGTTCAACTCGTCTATGGTGCGGTCTTGAAGTTCCTGCATCCAGTCTTTGAACGCTTCCTCGCCGACTATGGAACGTTTGGGGTCTGTCTCAAGCAGGTTTTCGGCTTCTTCGACGGTCCCGCCAGGCAGGATGCGTTCGGCGGTCTTTATGAATTCTTCATTGACCCATCGGAGTTGTTCCCAGCCCCACAGGTACGTCTCGTTGAGATCCAGTTCGATGCCATTGAATGTTCGTGCCGCAAGCGCGTAACGATCTGGCCCCACGGCGTTCTTCTCCTCAGCATGGGGAGCGTAGGTTTGTTTTAGATAATCAGCCATCTCAACCATCGCGCCGTTGGCGGCCTGGGCGCCGTTCTCGATCTCCCGCCGCAGCGAGTCAGAACCGATACCTGAGCCGTCATAAACTTCCAACAAGCCATCAAAGAACGAATGTTGACCTTCCGTGGCTCCACTCCATACAAGGCACTGGTCAGCGGTTTCGATGGTCTGGCGTTTGCTCACGACTTTGCCTCGGTGGATTCCTTCGTCTAGCGAACTTCGGAAGCTCTCCAATCCTTGGGACACTAGATTGAGACGGGCGGCGATGTTGCTCCAATGCTCCTCAGTGTCGCGGGGCATCAGATCGAAAATCATGCGGATGCTGTGTATCGGGCTGTGAATGACACTCAACTCCCGCAGTTTTTCGCCAGCGTCATGAATATCCAGGCTCAGGCGCATCTCCTCCGTCATCGCTTCGCGAGCGATGCGATCTTGTTCGGACTCAATTTCGGCAACTTCCAAATCCGACAGTGTTGATCGGTCTAATTCCGCCGACGCTTCTGCGCTTTCCGGCGAGAAATCGGTCATCTCGTCGTCTCGCCCAGAGATGCCTAAATATGTGGCGGTTAAGGGACTCAATTCGGCAACTTTGTTTACATATTCGTCCGCGATATCGAATATTTTAGACATCTAAAAACTCCTTGCACATATTGTTAATCATGCGCTTAAAATTGTTTGGAACTTATGCAAGTAGTTGACTTTGTTTTTGCACAAATTGTTTGTGGCTTAGCGCTCACATCAATTCGACAACGATAAATCCAATTTAGTTCAGCGGCCCAGTGTATCACAGGCGGTGTTGGGCATTGACTTGTATTCGTGGAAGTCGGCACAATTTTCATTTGGCGTCAAATCCTGCAACGTTATTCAGTGTCACCGCTGTCATATTGTTGATGACTGCAATCGCGTGCGAAAATTCTGATGACGGCTTGGGTGGAGACTCTCGCGCAGCTACACCGCGGCTAACGGTGATCACGGTAACTCCTGTTCCCATCGCGACCGTTGACGCTGCTTCGGCGGTCGTTTCCGAGACCGAATTGCCTCCGACCGCTAGCGTCGGTGGGCCATATTCCGGCGAAGCTGGCTCTGCGATTACGTTCAGCAAAAGCGCGACCGATCTTGGAGCCGACACTCCCACCTACGAATGGGACTTCCAGTACAACGGCACGACGTTCAGCACCGTAGGCGCAACGACTGCCTCGGGCGTCGTTACGACTGGCCCGAATTACACGTATTTGACGGCAGGGACTTTCACCGTGACCCTCAGAGTGAAGGGCGACAAAGGCGTGATGACGATTAAAAGCCCTCAGATTGCCGTCACAAGGCACTGTAGTTCCTTCGGCCAACCAGTGCGGCTTACTGAGGCGGTCTTGCCCTTGCCGCTCTGGTGCTGTGGCGGGTACGTAGATCGGTTTTGGCCTCTCGTGGAAACTCGCTCCGCCTGGACAAGCTAACTGAAAATACGAGGGGAGGGCGTCAAACCCTCCCTTCATTTCTTGCCAAAATTTCGATTAAGGACGGACTACCCGCCCTTGAGAACTTGGCTGGCGGCTCCGACAGCGG
>PAIW01000030.1 GCA_002710885.1 Chloroflexota bacterium
GTACGACCAGTTCCGGAGTATTTAGGAGGAGTAACCACCAAACTAGCGTACAGGGTGAATAGGACAAGCCACCCACAACCTAGGATCTGATATTGTGATTCTTGGCGCCACGCATTGTCGGGTCACCTCATAGTCTGCTCGACCATCAGGTTATGTGGTTTAGGGGGTACAGATTAGGTATGAAAGCGCTAACTCTATGATGGCGATTGGACTATCTTGACTAAGGCCTTGTCCCTTTGCGTGCCGCCGACGAGTCACAGGGTTCATGGCGCCATCAATCCGAATTGGTGTTACCTGTAATCATGACCTCGTTGTACTATGACTTGCTTCAGATATTGAGGCAAGATTTGATGATCGGCGAGCTACACAAAGGGAGGGTGTCGAGGGGCAACGGGCAAAACACATTCCATGTTGGGCATTTATCGGTGTGGTCGTCAACATGGTCGCGGGCGGATTGATTAAGGTACTCGCCACTGCTCTTCGCCAACCACTGGATGGCTGAGACCGGCATCAGCATGGAACAGATCAATGAGAACCCTTCCTAGGTTTATAAGGGCTACGTGGTGAGCATATTCGCGTCGGTAATCATCGTAATCACGCTGGCGATGATAGTCCAACTAATCGGCGCGTCAACAGCCGCCGAAGGCGTTTTGCTAGGGCTGCTGGCAGGCGTTGGCTTCGTCGCGACGACTCAGCTTCCTAACTACATGTTCGAGTCGCGGTCCCTGAATATATACGTCATCAACGTCGGCTATCCGGTGGTGACATTCACGACTATCGGGCTTTTGCTCACCGTCTGGCAGTAGGTTCGAGACCCCCATCAACGAGCAGTCGCGAGTAGAGGTTGGGTGTGCAGCGCTCAGCCTCTATTTTTGTCCAACGCTCTCAGCGCCTCGCCCTCTGCCGAAAAATCCCATTTCTCGCTGCTCATGGGTTGGGACGTCCACCACTGGTAGGTCATCTTCAAGCCGTCGCTCATATGATAGTTGGGCGACCAGTCGATTGTCTGACGGGCTTTCTCGTTGGTGTATATGAGGTTGTCATCCCACACGTAGGGGAAGGTCTGGGCTTCAGAGGGCAATGCCAGGTATTGGGACGTCGGCGCGTGGACGATCTCAGGCTCGACGTTCATCGCGCTGCCGATGGCGGAAATCCAGCCGTCCAGGGTGATGGCGTCGGGGCCGCAGATTGTGTACGCCTGCCCCATTGTCGTCTCAATATGGGGCGCGGCAGCAAAGGCGTTTGCCAGATCATCGACGTGCACGGCGTGGACCATGTTCAATCCGTTGCCAGGAACGATGATCCTGTGCCCCTGAGAGAGCCGAGCGAAGTAGCTGAACTCCCTCTGATGGAGGTAGTTGTCGGGGCCGTAAACATAAGGCGGCCTGAGAATGGTGACAGGGAATCCACGGTCTTTGAGGGCGTCCATAAGCAGGTCTTCGCAAAGGATTTTGTCTCGCGCATACTGACTGGCGTTCGGGCCTCGGAACAACGACGACTCCTCAACTATTGGCGCTGTGTCGCTGGGAGCATAGACCAAAGTGGTGGAGCAGAACACGAACCGCCCGACGCTGGCCTCCAGCACGTTCACTACCGGTGCGAGGCTCTCAGGCGTGTAACCTGAGATGTCGAATGCCACGTCGTAGGATGTGCCTTCCAGAGCGGCCTTTACCTGGTCGGGATTTGTGCGGTCGGCAGTGAGAGTTTCCACGCCGTCAGGAAATTCCACCGGAGTCTGACCTCGGTTGAGAACCGTGACGTCGTGGCCCTGCTCGCTCAGCAACCTGACGAGGTGCAGTCCGATGAATCGACTCCCGCCCAGTACCAGTGCTTCCATGAATCGTGCCTCCAAGGGAATTATCAGTTGAGTGAGACAGTATAGTATCGCTCTATGTCGAGCGCTGTCGAGTTATAGAGGTCATGCTACACTCTGCCTACTCAATCCGAGCGCGATGACAGTCAGGGAGAGACACCATGTATGACCTGCTCATAAGGGATGGACGCATTTACGATGGCACTGGAAGCCCCGCGTACTCCGCCGACATCGGAGTGGCCGACGGTGAAATAGTCGCCATCGGCAGGCTGGAGGGCGAGTCCGCCAAGACCGTGAACGCTTCGGGTCTCGCGGTCAGTCCTGGGTTCATCGACCTCCACACGCACAGCGATATGTCATTCCTGCTGGACTCCACAGCCCAGAGCAAGGTGCGTCAGGGCGTCACGCTGGAACTGGCAGGCAACTGCGGCTCCAGCTTTTGCGCTCCGCTCCAGGGTGCCGCTCAGGAGATGCTTCAGGGGCGGGTGTCTCAGTACACTGACAACTTCGAGATAACGTGGAACGACTTCGGCGGATACCTGGACGCGCTGGAAAAAGCAGGCTCCACAGTTAACATGGCTCTGCAAGTGGGCCACGGGACCGTGAGGTCGTGCGTGATCGGCCTTGACGACCGCGCTCCCAACGGCGCGGAACTGGACAGAATGGTGGGACTGGTCGCAGATTGTCTGGACGCCGGAGCGCTGGGCCTTTCCACGGGTCTGTTCTACGCTCCGGGCAACTATGCCCGACTGGATGAGGTTTTCGCCCTGGCCCAGGCGGCGTCAGACCGAGACAAACTCTACTCCACCCACATACGCGACGAAGGCAGTCACAGCGTCGGCTTGTTCGTCGCCTTGAACGAGACGATAGAGATAGGCCGACGCACCGGGGTGCGTCTGGAAGTGTCCCATGTAAAGTGCATGGGGCCAACGGTATGGGGCAGGTCTTACGACGTTCTGGAGCTTTTCGACCGCACGCTGGCAGAGGGCATCGACATCGCCGGAGACCAGTACCCCTATACAGCCGGCTCAACCAGTCTCGCCGGCGCCCTGTTCCCTCGCTGGTCGCTGGCCGGCGGGCGTGCTTCGACGGTAGAGATCATGGAAGACTCTGACCTACGACAGCGTCTGTTGGACGACATCGAAGACACATACAAACACAACCGCAACCCCGAAGGCGTGGTCATCGCCCGCTTCACGCCTGACGAACATTATGAAGGCATGAATATGCTCCAGATCGCCGACGAGATGCGGTGCGACGCCACAGAGGCCGCATTGAGGCTGTACGAGATGGGCGAAGCGCAGGTCATCATCCACATGATGGAGGATGATGACGTCGAGGTCATAGCCGCCAGCCCTCTGATTTCTGTAGGGTCGGACGGAAGCTCCATATCCACTGAGGGTATCCTGTCCGTGGGCCGCCCCCACCCTCGTAGTTACGGGACGAATCCTCGATTCCTGGCCCGGTATGTTAGAGAGAAGGGCATCGTCTCTCTGGAGGAAGGAATCCGCAAGATGACAATGCTCCCGGCCTCCCGTCTCGGCCTGACCCGTCGAGGTCGCATAGCTCCCGGCATGGCCGCAGATCTGGTGGTATTCGACCCCGACACCGTTGCCGACACCGCGACCTTCGAGTCGCCCCACAGCTACCCAGTCGGCATCCCACACGTCGCCGTAAATGGAGTTCTGGCCGTGGAGAACGGCGATTTCACCGGCGCAACTCCCGGCACGGTAGTCCGGGATTTTAACGACTGAGTGACGAATTATGATGCTCATCTTTCCTTACACAATTGACATTAGGTACAACATGCNGAAGAGAGTGTAGGAAAAACACTACGTGCAGGNAAGTTGTTANGAGGCGAGAACCATGACCACCACGGGGGCGCCGAATCNCCTAGCNGAGCCAGAACANATTGATGATCTAATCAATCATGACGAGANAATCNCCNAGGAAGTGCGAGGACNGATTCGGCCGATTCCAGGANGATGTCGTNAATCCGNGCNCTCTNGAAAGGGACAGGANCATGAACCACCTTTCCGCCGGAAATNATGCGAGAGGCGGNNGNGATCGGTCTGGTGNGGTTCAC
The DNA here is from genome assembly GCA_002710885.1 of Chloroflexota bacterium. The sequence goes on from PAIW01000030.1 coordinate 3,900, forward strand.
TGCNCCANANGNGGTCGGCGGNGGAGGNAATAGCNGGTTCAAGNGNGATCATGNCCTNGAACAAATNGGGTACATTTGCAACGATTCGGGACTGCCNATNNTGCTGTCCTANNGCGAGNNCGNCGCCAATTTNGTCTACCGGNNCCGGTCGCCANGACCTGANCGAACGTTATGTGCTCNCTGCTGTGAGCNGCGAGTCCTTTATCGGNTGGGTATNNAGCGAGGGAGCAGACCCTTTCAGCTTCAATACNACCGTNCACAAGGTCAGCGGANGNTATGAGATAAACGGCNAAAAACTTGCNGTGNCTGGCGNCCTGGGTGACGNCGNATTCATTGTGNANGGGGTTAACGAGGNAAAAACGACTTGNTCGCCGTGATCGTGGAGCGAGATGATNNCGNCCTTGAGATAANGCCCATCCAGACCATGGGATTNCGCTCTATGGGGGTANGGNGAATTAGCCTGGGACATAAAATCCCGATGTCATACTGAAAGNCGTAACNCATCTAGTCGTCAGATTNTTCGTCAGNAGCCCCAATACGGNGACGCTGACGGCTGANNGCTGATTCCTGAAAGCTCGNCCNNGGAGATTTGACAANCCAGCGAGGGCGTTGCTACGATGCCTGTGCCTGANANCNCCTTCGCTTCGAGGCGTGTNGCCGATGCTTTCGGGGCAACCNCCCCGAACAATTTTCAAGGGTTTTGCTATGTCGCAAGACCCACGGATGCTCGGCNTTCAGACCGACACCCACGAAGCGTTGNACAGACGGGGNAAATNCAAAATACCTGAGGAGGGCTGTGGCGTTGTCCTACGTAACATGTTTGCGCTGCCGTGGGTGCGGTCGGGAATATCCCGTCGAACCCNTGAANGCGTGCGACTTNTGCTTCGGGCCGTTGGAGGTCGAGTACGACTACGACTCCATCACTCGNGCAGTTAGCCGTGAACGCATCGTAGAAGGNCCGCCCACTATGTGGCGGTATCAAGACTTTCTACCCGTNGANGCAGACATGGCCTTGGATATGGGAACGGGGTTCACTCCCCTCATACGCGCCGAAAATCTCGGTCGGAAACTGGGACTGGAGAACCTCTACATCAAGAACGACAGCGTCAACCCCACGTTCTCCTTCAAGGACAGGGTCGTCTCGGTAGCCTCCGCGAAAGCCCTGGAGTTCGAGTTCGACACACTGGCCTGCGCGTCCACCGGCAACCTGATGGGTTCTGTGGCGGCTCACGGGGCCAAGGCCAGCATGAACACNNTGGTGCTATANCCCGCCAACCTGGAAAAGGGCAAAATCCTGGGCGCGGCCATATACGGNGCGACGCTGGTGGCCGTTGACGGGACCTACGANCAGGTCAACCGCCTATGCAGTGAGCTGGCNGACAACCATCGCTGGGCGTTCGTGAACGTCAACATGCGACCGTTCTACGCCGAGGGCAGCAAGACCCTGGGCTACGAAGTCGCNGAGCAATTGGGCTGGCTCGCTCCCGACCACTGCGTCGTGCCTGGAGCATCCGGCGCGCTGTTCACCAAGATACACAAGGGCNTGAAAGATTTGGTGCAGACCNGACTNATCGATTCTGCCGACACCAAGATGCANATTGCCCAGGCCGAGGGCTGTTCNCCTATCGCTCAAGCATTCAACGANGGCAGCAAAGAGGTTCGGCCTGTGATACCCGACACCCTCGCCAAGTCGCTGGCCATCGGCAACCCCGCCGACGGGCCTTACGCGCTTCGCACCATTGCAGAGTCGGACGGTTCTGCAGTGATAGCGATGGAGGACGAGATCGTNGAGGGCATCCAGTTGTTGGCGCAGACCGAGGGTATCTTCACAGAGACCGCCGGAGGAGTGGTTATCTCGGGTCTCCGAAGGCTGGTCAACCAGGGCGTCATCAAACCCGACGAGGTTACAGTAGCCTACATCACGGGCAACGGCCTCAAAACTCAGGAAGTTGTGGAGAGCGTGGTCAATCCCGTCCACATCTCTCCAAGTTACGACGCGTTCGAAGAGGCTATGGCGGGGCGGTAATTCCGCATCCGCGTGATATTAGGACGGCGTGCCATGGTGAAAAGACGAGTCAAATTCACGTTCCCGACGGAACTCATTACCGAGTCGGTGATTTACGAATTAGGCCATCGGTACAAGGTGGTAACCAATATCCGACGCGCCGACGTTCGCGAAGACATCGGCTGGGTGGTGCTGGAGTTGGAAGGCGCTGAGAGCGAGATCGCCGACGGCCTGGGGTGGGTTGCTGAAACCGGCGTCAGGGTTGATCCGGTCAGCGGCGACGTGATCCAAGGATAATCTCTACAACGAGATTTAGCATCTAATCGGGCATAACCATCAAAACCGCCATTCTGAGATGGCAATCGGAGAATCTCGTGGCGGCTACACCAGAGTTGAAAATTAACGTCTCCACAGAACGCAAAAAAACATAGAGAGGACTATCTGAAATGAGCATAATGGTGAGGATTCCGACTCCTCTCCGCCGTGTGACCAACGGCCAGGACAAGGTGCAGGTTAACGGCGACTCGGTAGGCGCGATCATCGGCGATCTGGACAGCCAGTTCCCCGGGCTCAAGGAACGCCTGTGCGACGAGCAAGGCGAACTCCGAAACTTCGTCAACATCTACGTCAACGGCGAAGACGTTCGGTTCCTGGACGGCATCAACTCTGCCACGGCAGAGGGGGATGAGATCAGCATCGTCCCAGCCGTGGCCGGAGGCTAGGCGCTAGACTCCTGGCCTCCCCTGGGACTTCAACCACTTCTGTCTCTGAACATGCCTCACCAGCTCGTCAGGTGGGGTGAAGTTGCCGTGGAATTCCGCACGGTACCGGTCGAACCTGCCCTCCAATATCGCTTGGCGCATCTCCTCCATCAACCGGAGTATGAACCGCAAGTTGTGGATGGTCGCCAGACGAAACCCCAACAACTCCTTGGCCCTGAAAAGGTGATGGACGTACGCCGCGGAATATGTCTGGCAGGTGTAGCAGTCACACCCCTCTTCCAGCGGTTCGTCGCGCCTTTTGTGGGACGCCGCGACGATATTGATTCTGCCCTGCTTCGAGAACAACGCTCCGTTTCGGGCGATGCGGGTTGGCAGCACGCAGTCAAACATATCAATGCCCCGCGCAACGCTCTCCACGAGATCCTCTGGAGAACCGACGCCCATCAGGTATCGAGGAGCGTCAGAAGGCAGAAGCTCTGTGGTCACGCCTGTCATAGCGTACATCCGCTCTTTGCCCTCACCCACGCTCAGGCCTCCCACCGCGTAGCCTGGGAATCCCAGAGACATGATGAACTCGGCAGACCTCTGTCTCAGGTCTTCATACAGCCCACCCTGCACGATACCGAACAGATGCTGGCCCTCCCTAGTATGGGCCTCTTTGCACCGGACAGCCCATCGGCTTGTCCGCTCGACCGCCGCCTCCACCACATCTCGCTCAGCGTCGGCTGAGACGCACATATCCAGCGGCATGATTATGTCCGCGCCAAGCCTCTCTTCGTATTGGATAGTGGCCTCAGGTGTGAACTTGTGCATAGAGCCGTCCAGGTGCGACTTGAACAGGATGCCATCTTCGTCGATCCTGCGAAGATGCTCGAGACTGAACCCTTGAAACCCGCCGCTGTCGGTCAGGATGGGGCCGTCCCACACCATGAATCCGTGCAGGCCGCCGAACTCCTCGACCAGATCGACGCCGGGCCGCAGGTACAGATGGTATGTGTTCCCCAGCAGGATGTTGGTCCCGACGGCGTCAATGTCGGTGGAATCAAGGGTTTTGACCGAACCCTGGGTCGCCACGGGCATGAAAGCAGGCGTAGACACGTCGCCGTGGGCGGTGTGGAANGTTCCGACGCGAGCGCCGCNGTCGTTGGCTTCAAGGNNGAACGTTTTATGATGGTCGATAATCGGCCTGATCTCCAAAAGGCAGGTCTCGCGTCCTGGCCTTTGTGAAAAAAGCCAGANTACNGAGCCTGAGCAAACAACTGTGTTTCAGGATGATACCCTGACCATCCGTGCCATTCAGAAATGAATGACGGCACGAATTTTAACACGTTCCCTTCGAGAGGGCGGGAGACGGCGTTGCCCTGAGCATCCCATGTCGATTCGGGCTGCTTGTCTCGGATGGCGAAATTTTCACCATCGACGGCGTAAAACTCCATTGGTTAACATGAACCACCTGGCCTCTTCATCTTGAACGCTGGCTGCTATTTTGAGATTGTAGCGCGGCTACGCACGATTTAGTTGACGGGGAAATACCTCGTTGGTAAACTCGCCTCATTCTTGATGGAGGCGTCCAACATGACCAACGGAGTATCGTTTCAGGACCTCAACCCTATAAGCTTTCTTGACAGAAGCGTTGGGGTCTATCCTAACAAACCTGCCGTCATCTATAACGACAGAACATATACCTACGCAGAGTTCGCAGAGCGCACCAACAAACTGGCTGGCGCGCTCCGGCAGGCCGGCGTAAAGAAGGGCGAACGAGTCGCCTTTATGGTCCCCAACATTCCACAGATGCTGGAGGGGCACTACGGCCCTCTGGCTCTCGGAGCCGTGCTGGTGGCTGTCAACATCCGCCTGTCGTCTCGGGAAATCAGTTACATACTGAACCACTCCGGAGCCAAAGTGCTGGTGTTCGACACCGAGTTCGCCGACACTGTGCGCGGATTCATGGGCGACGTTCCTAACGTCGANACCTTCGTTCAAGTAGCAGANGTCGCGCCTGTGGTCGATGACATNCCTGGCCCTGAATACGAAGATTTCCTTGACTCCGCTCCCGAAGGCACGCACCGNGAGGANTTGGACTCCGAGCTTGACCCCATCGCCATAAACTACACCTCCGGCACCACCGGACTTCCCAAGGGGGTTCAGTACCACGCTCGCGGGGCGTACCTCAACGCCCTGGGCGAGATGGTGGAGTCTGGAGTCACGTGGCGCAGCATCTACCTGTGGACACTACCCATGTTCCATTGCAACGGCTGGTGCCACACGTGGGGAATCACCGCGATGGGCGGCACGCACCTGTGCCTGCGCCGCGTTGACGCCGCTGAGATTTACAGACTGATCCGAGAGAAGGGCGTCACGAATATGTGCGGNGCGCCCACCGTTCTGACCATGATGTACTCGGCGCCCGAAGCCGCCGAANCCGACCTGACTGGCCTCTCGATCATGACCGCAGGCGCTCCTCCTGCTCCCCAGGTCATCCGNACTATCGAAGGCATGGGCGCCGTCATTCACCACGCCTATGGACTCACGGAAACCTACGGGCCGCACACAATATGCGCCATGCAACCCGGCTGGGACGAACTTCCCATTGAGGAGAGAGCAAACCTCAAGTCGCGCCAAGGTGTGCCATTCATCCTCGCAGGNCCGTATTTGAGAGTCGTTGACGAGNACATGNACGACGTTCCCCANGACAGCAAGAGTATGGGCGANGTGNTCATGCGNGGCAACAATGTCATGACCGGTTACTTCGACGACAAGGACGCCACCGANACCGCCTTCAAGGGCGGGTGGTTCCACTCCGGCGATCTGGCCGTGTGGCATCCAGACGGGTACATCGAGCTTCAGGACCGCGCCAAAGACNTCATAATNTCCGGCGGAGAGAACATCTCCAGTCAGGANGTCGANAAAGTCATCATGGAGCATCCCGGAGTTNTNGAGGTCTGCGTCGTNGGCGTTCCNGACGACCGATGGGGCGAGGTTCCCAAAGCGTTCATTTCGGCCCGCGAGGGCGCCAATATNGACTCNCAGGANATCATCGCATTCACCCAGGAGCGCATAGCCNGATTCAAGGCTCCNAAACACGTAGAGTTCGGAGACCTGCCCAAAACCGCCACCGGCAAAATCCAAAAATTCNTCCTCCGAGATCGCGAGTGGGAGGGNCGAGAACGGCGTATCCAGGGCTCGAAGGTTTAAGCNCGATAACCGAACCTTAACGAATCAAANTAAAGACATNTAACTTACTAGGGAGACAGCATGACCACAGACCGNCAGGCGTGGCTGGCCCTGACAGCCGAAGACGNGATCGACCCGGACCTGCCCATATGCGATCCGCATCACCACTTTTGGGACCGTCCATCCAGCAGATATATCCTNGAAGANCTGNTAGGTGATACAGGATCAGGCCACAACATNACTGAGACGGTGTTNGTCGAGTGCAGTTCTGAATATCTGGANGANGGNCCGGAAGCTCTGAAAGTTGTGGGCGAGACTGTCTATGTTCAGGGCATCGCCGANGAGAGCGCAACGGGNAACCATGGCTCCACAGAGGTCGCCGCTGGCATCGTAAGCTCCGCAGATTTCACGCTNGGAGACTCAGTGACCGAGGTTCTTGAAGCCCACCTGGAAGCCAGCCCNAACCGATTNCGAGGAATCCGACACAGGGCAGCCTGGGACGCGAATGTCAATGCNANCGTANCGGGCGCTCCACCCGAAGGGATACTTATGGACTCGAAATTCCGAGANGGGTACGCTCGGATGGAGCCTATGAANCTGAGCTTCGAGGGCTGGGTCTATCACCCTCAGATTCCTGAAGTCACAGACCTGGCGCGGGCGTTCCCGAACATAACCNTCATTCTCAACCATATCGGCGGCCCCATAGGCATCGGCCCCTACCANGGACGCCGCGACGAGGTATTGGAGACCTGGAAACAGTCTATGGCAGACCTGGCGACATGCNCAAACGTGACGGTCAAGGTCGGTGGTCTGGGGATGGTCTTCACCGGCTACGATTGGCACGAGCGNGACCANCCCATCGGATCGGAAGAGCTNGCCGAGGCAATGAAGCCGTACTACCTCTACTGCATCGANCAGTTCGGNCCCGACCGCTGNATGTTCGANAGCAATTTNCCTGTGGATAAGGTGTCGTACTCCTACAACNTGATGTGGAACGCATTCAAACGTATCTCGGAAGGTTTTTCGGACTCTGAGAAGGCATCNCTGTTCAGGGACACTGCTCGGAGGGCGTACCGGTTGNGAGACTCCANCTAGCGCCGCTTTGTATTCCAAANAAGAGGCANAATGACTGAATCGCGTGCGCAGGGGGCACTGTCCNGGNNGACTGACTCCGGTGGTCNCTGAGATGAGCGTTCGGNTGGAGTGTGGCGTCTTCAATGGNCCTCGATGAGACCTGAAAAATATTAGAAATTGGCGCAGGGCACAACTGCATNGTGGATTCAGTGTGTTNGCAGNNTGGACTTANNCTCCCTNATCAAACTACCCATATANGGCCTCTACAACTGGCGGTTNACGAACCNACTTCNGGATCGCCCGCNNCCACNNCACGTAATCGATGAAGTGATTGACGATCACAAGGTCGCGATGCTGAGCGGCGAANCATCTGGTCACGTGCAGGCCAGAAGTTGAATTGCACTGACCAGGTTCTTCAGTTNCGANTTCAGAATGACAAATNCCTGACTTACCGACACNGGAAAACNCGACTCTTCCTACGTCCTCCGGGTCAAGACATAGAGATCATCGCGTTCAATCTCACCAACTCGCGCAAGCATCTCTTCCAGGTCGTCGGTGTGNATGAGGAACCGACCGGTCAGAGCGTCGGCTTTGCCTGAGGCCATCAGCATAACGTCGCGCACNGGAATCTCCATCGGAGTGTGGGCNCCGCGTTCGTACAGGCCTCGGAATATGTTGCCCACAGATTCGTGAACCTCCGAAGACTCAGCCAGATAGCGGGACATCTCGGTCTCAGGNCCGCCTGGGTGGTAAGCGAACACGCTGATTCCATGCTCTTTGACCTGACCCGCCAGATTCTGGGTGTAGTAGATAATGGCAGCCTTAGACACGGTATAGGGCGCGAAGTATGGGAAGGTTCGCACAGTCACAGCGCTCGAAATATTGATTATCCGACCACATTTTTTAGGGACCATCCCAGGCAACACGCCTCTGGTCATGAGATACGGCCCGCGCAGGTTGATCTCCATCGTGCGCCACCAGTCGTCGGGGTCGGCCTCCCACTCAGCACCCACGGGCCCTGTCACGCCCGCGTTATTAACCAGAATGTCCACAGGACCGAGTTGGAGCTCTGTTGTCTTGACGACCCGCTCGACCGCCGCTGAGTCGGAAACGTCACCTTGAATCGAAATCGCGTGACCTCCAGCGGAGCGGATCAGTTCAATGGTCTGCTCAAGCTCGATCTGAGTGCGAGCCGTAACCGCAACCGACGCTCCGGCCTCGGCCAACGCCTGCGCGAAAGCTCGGCCTGTTCCGCGACCTCCACCGGTTACTATCGCGACTTGGCCTCTCAGGTCGTACTTTTGATCTTCGGGCATAGATTCTCCCTATGTTCAGCTAGCCAATAACTCCTTCAGCGCGTCGTCTATAAACTGAGTATCGACAGGATTGCGACCCGGCCCCCCTGCCAGGTGACCCCATATCGACGGGATGACCCGAAGCTCAGCGTTGGGCATGTGGGACACCTCGATCTCGTTGTCCTCTGGAGGGAAGTACTGGTCGGTCTGGGACGGCATGACGATGGCCTTTGCCTTGATTGAACCAAGCGCGGCCTCGAAGTCGCCATCGTAGAGCGGATTGTTGGAGATGTCGCCGTTTTGCCATGTGTTTATCATCGCCAGAAAGTCGTTAGCGTCAGTCTCTCGGAATCGGCCCTCCCAGCCTGTGATGAGATAGTCTTCAACAGACGAGAACCCCATCTCAAGATATACCTTCTCGCGGTAGAACGCCTGAGACGGCCCCCAGCCCGCGTAAACGCGGGCCGCCGCCTGTATGCCTTTGGTGGGCTGTTGATCGTACCATCCGTTGTTCCAGGCGTCGTCTGTGGTGAGCGCGGCCTTGACTCCTTCCAGAAACACGAAGTTGTGCCGGGATGTTTTGGCAGAGCCGCACCAGGGGGCAATGCGCTCCACCACGTCGGGATGCAGCGCTCCCCAGTGGAAGGTCTGCTGTGCGCCCATTGAGAATCCACAGACCAGTGCGATGCGCTCGACGCCGAAATTCTCCGTGACCAGGCGATGTTGGAACGTGATGTTGTCGTAGTAGGTTGTCTTCGGGAAACGCGCCCGATCATACGGCTGCGGAGTGTTGCTGGGAGACGACGACATCCCGTTGCCGAACAGGTTGGGCACTATAACGAAGTATCGCGACGGGTCCAATGCCATGCCTTCGCCGATCATCGGTTCGTTGCCTGTATGGTTGGAGCCGAAGAACGTCGGAAACACGATCACGTTGTCTCGGTTAGCGTTCAGTTCTCCAAAAGTCTTGTATGCCAGCCTCGCGCCTCGCAACGTGAGGCCCGACTGCAAAACCACATCGCCCAGTTCGTAGTTTTCAACGGCATTGGTCATGGAGTCTGGGCCTGTCCGGTGTCTGACGATCGCAGTATGGCGTCCAGCAATTTGTGGCGTTGAACGGCTGTGTCGAAGTCAGGCTCGACGCGTTCTCCAGATCGGATGGCATCCGCAAACCGACTCCATAGCTGGGCGATGTTGAAAGGAGCGCCCTGGGGAACCGAGTCCGGAACCCATGTGTGGCGGGCTGGAATCTCCATATCCTCCAACTCCGACACGTCGCCCTTGCCACCTTGAAGCCGCGCTCCGCTTGTGGAAGGCGAGTCGCCGCTGGTCACCACCAGCGTGCCTTCGCGTCCGTAAACCTCCAGCTTCCAGCCTGAACCATGGTAAGGGATGCTGCTGGACTGTGCTGACACCACCGCGCCGCCGACCAGCGTTCCGTTGACCATGATGTTATCCGGGGCAGTCACGTCCACCATCTTGTCGGTGTCGGTCTCGTGCCACTGCGGGACTTGAGTGCGAACCGTTGCCGACACGCTCTCGAACTCGCCCAAGCACATGCACAGTGCGTCTATCGAATGACCGAAGGGTATTGTCAGCGTCGTGGCTCCCAGCGTGTTGTCCCTTTGCCACGTTCGGCCCGATACCCTGGTCAGGACACCAGAGCTTATCTGGTTGAGATTGACGGACAGCACGTCGCCCACGTAGCCATCGGCAATCAGGTCCCTCAGCGTCAGGAAAACGGGAGCGACGCGAGACTGAAGACCGACCATCGACAGAACGCCATTCTCTCGTGCCAGGTCCGCCATCTCCTGGGCTTCCTGGAGATTGGCTCCCAGCGGCCACTCAGTATAGACGTGCTTGCCCGCCCGCAGGACATCCATCGCCAGTTGGTGGTGAATGGGAACCCGCACGACGACAGCCACGACATCTAGATCAGTCTTCTCAAGCATCTCCATATGATTATGGAAAGCCATTTTCGCGCCGAACTTTTCGGCGGACTCACGGGCAGTTTCCTCGTGAGCAGTGCATACCGCTGTAAGCTCGATGTCCGGCAGATTGGCTATCGCTGGAGCATGGGCGCGAGGGGTCCAGCCGTAGCCGACGTTGGCTCCAATGATTCCCAGTCGGATTTTCTGTGTGGTCATGGGGTTCCTCCAGTATCAGGTTTTAGGTGTCAGGGGCCTTTCATTCTGAACGACAGCGAAGAATCTGGTCGCATCTGAGACAAACGTGGCCCTCTTGCGATCAGGTGTTTCGGACTCGCTCAGAATGACGGCGAGGCCACTACGAAATAATCTCACGCAGACGTTGGACAATGATGTCTTCTTCGTCGGCGTTCAGGGTGTGGGCATTGAAGGTTACGGTGTCGTCACCCACCGAGTTGGCCCATATCCTCGGATTGCCTTCGTCCAATTTATCCAGGACATCCTGGGCAGTCAGGCCGGTAGCGGGATCCACCTTCACGTGGAGCGTCGCGCCCCAGAATCGATCGTTTTGTAACACCTGGGCCTCGGCGTTCTGCATCCCTTGCAGGCCAGTTTCCATATGAGTCAGCCTATTGTCGATGGCGAGAAGCCGGTCCTCGTGGTTCATAGTGAACCATTCGTCCAACGCGGCGATTACGGCGACGATGCCCTGGCGCGTGACTTTGTATGCTCTGCCCATTGCCCGTCTGCCGCCTGTGTGGAACCCTATGAACCCGTTGGCCACAACGGCGTCAACCATCTCTTTGGTCCCGCAAACGAAACCGGTGTCGTGTGGAGCGCCGAGATACTTGGCTCCGAAGCACACAAGATCGGCTCCCTGAGCGTTGTTGAGCATGTAGTCCAGAGGGTAAATCTGTGATGCCGCATCGGCGATCACCTTGACGTCATGGGCATGGGCAATCTTGACTGTTTCCTCAAGCGACACCACCGAGTCATCCCAGTCGGGCTGGACGAAGTAGGCTATAGCCGCCGTGTTGAGGCCGATAGCCTCCTCCAACTCCTCGGCGGAACAGCCGTGGTCGTCTCCTACGGGAATTAGGTCTGCGCCTGCAAACGTATAGACGCGGTCGTAGCTGTACCTCTGCTTTTTCTGAATGAGAATCTGATTCTTCAGGCCGGTTGTGTCCGGTAGTTGGAGTATTTTGTCTGGGTCGCTGCCAACCATGCAGGCCGCCGTGCTGAGGGCCATCGCAGCCGCGCCGCCGGCGGTCACGTATGCGGCCTCGGTCCCGACCAAATCTGCGATGAATTCTCCTGATTTCTCCAGGAGTTCCCGCATCTCGACATAGCTGCCGTTGGCGTCCTCCATAGAGTCTCGGACAACGTCCGACGGGCTTGAGCCGCCGAGAACCGTCTGGTTCCCCTGCGCGTTGATAACGTGCCGAACACCCAGTTTCGCAAATACGTCGCCGCCTGAGAATATAGCCATGTCCGTTGCCCTCCTNCGTGATTAGCGCCTCTGTAAACTCATGAATCGAATTGCATTATTTTGCCCAACAGGCGAATTCTCGCCTTTGCAATGGAGGGTTCCCAAAGTAATTGGTGACTTGTGCGTCAGGACCGCTTACGTTGCCCAGAGAGACCATGGCATCAGTATTATGTCGGTCGAGCTCTTGCTCTGAAGACATCTGAACTCACTCGATCATTCATCAGGATTTTTGTCAGGTGGACTGTTGAAATGCTGCGTAACCTCAGCGTTGNGGCCAGTCACCGTGCCCTGGAAATTACGGGCATGACGTTGNAGGTATCTCCAGGCCTCGACGCTAACTCTGATTCCACAAAGTCCATCAAACGCCTGGCAAGCTCAAAGACCTCATCATCGGATACATAATCTATGCTCTTGGCCAAAGGTCCTTTCCACGTTTCCGGGGCTTTCTCTGCCTCTGACAGCGCCGTTTCCCCAGAGGTGTTGCCACAGAACCGGCGACTAAGAATCCCTTTGAGATCTTAATAAGCGTCCTTGACCGCATGAGGGGCTCTGTCCTTCGTTGCTGATGCGGCGCCTGGGGCGAAAGCAGTGGCTATCATTTCTACCAATTCTTCGACCATCACGTTTCCTGCGGGCACTGTTTTTTGGCAAGATCAATCCGTAAAACCGGGTTATCTTTGCCTGGCCTCTGCGGCCGAGTTTGGCTTNCGGTGGATCAGGAGCCAGGAAAGCGAACGNCCGCAGCAAATAGACTAAAAAACTGGCGCGACGTCAGGAAAAACTTGGAACCGACTTGGTCCCCGACTGCGCGCCAGTCTGTCTAGATTATCCCAAGTGTTGGTGGATGAATGCGCTCATCAGATCGAGCGTCTCTTTGGCGATTGGCGAGGAGAGGTCGCTCAACAATCCTGGGCCTTCGCCCTCGAAGATATTCACATCTATCTGGCCGCCGGCCTTGCGGTACTGTTCGATGAATTCGTCGAGGTCCGGGCGCGGATGCGCCGCCTCGTAGCTGCGCGCGACGCACAACGCGGGCGGCAGGGCTGTGCGCTCTCCATCGGCCAGGATACGCGCCGGCGCCGCTTCAGCCATGGCCTCTTCAGTCTGCCAGTACGCGTCATGAGATTTCACCACGTTCTCTGTCGCCATCCCGTCTGGCGGAGTGACATCCTTTCGCAGGCCCTGGGCATAATGGTAGCGCCCCAGGGGATCGATCACGGGGGAAATGGGGATCACACAGCCCAGTGTTCCGTCCACTTCCTCAGCCCCGGCTGGCAGTGGCAGTTCGGCGTAACGCTGATCGTTCGGGCGCATGCCTAGCAACACGGCCTGATGCGCGCCGCTAGAGGTGCCCATAGCGCCAACGGAATCGGGGTGACCGTTCCATTCCGAAGCCTGAGTCTTGCACCAACGAATCCCATAGTGGATGTCGGCCATAGAGGCCGGATACGGCCCATCTGGGGGCATTCGGAAGTCCAGGGCCGCCACTATTATTCCCAACTTGGCCAGCGCTTCGTTGGCCGAATCGCCGTTCAGGCGGTCTCCCCGGACCCAGGCCCCGCCATGCAGTTCGACCATGATGGGGAATGGTCCGGCGCCTTGGGGCTTGTAGACACGCGCCATCAGTGGGGTGTCTCCATGCCGGAGATATTCCACATCCGCGACTTCAACTTCATAGGTTTGCGTGCTGGTAGCCATGCGGGACTCCTTTTCCTGTTGTTTTGGGCCTAGGGAATTGTGTAGCACAGGTTACAAACAACAGACAACGCCGTCAAGGCGGGGAGCTGGCTCACCAAATCGTTACCCAATTTAGGAGCGTTGCCGCTCGAATGTGAAAGATTCCTTCGGGCTGGCGATAGAATGTCGGCTGGGATTTTTCGACTACCTTGCTATGAAGAAACTCCGAGCCGATTCAACCACTCCTGACCGTGAGGGCCGCGATCAACGTCGGGCCTCGGAGGTCGAGATTGGTTTCGAGCGGCTTCAGTGTCGGATTGGTCGATCTCTTGGCCATTATCGGAGAGCGCAACGCCATACTCTGACAGCGCGGCGCTTTGGGTCACATAGCCTTCTAGCACATCTCGCTGGACACCCTCTGGGTTTCGGGTGAACGGGTCTCCCCAACCTCCGCCTCCGCCCGTTTCGATCCTGAGAATATCTCCCGACTTGACGGAAATCCCCTCGCTGGCCGGAGGTATATCCTTCTCATCAGGAGCTCCAGGATTCAGGGTGAACCGACCGGGCCAGCCGGACATGCCGCCATCGATACCAAAACACGGGAACCGTACGTTGTCCATCCGGGTGCTGAGGGTGCAATCTACCATGATCCTCACCTCACGAATGATGCCGCACCCGCCTCGGAAGTATCCGGGGCCGGCGGAGTCGGGCCGGATGGCATACCGCTCGATCCTCAGCGGAAACTCGCCTTCTTCAAACTCAACAGGGTAGTTGCGCTGGTCGCGGAAGTAGATGCCGTTGAGTCCGTCAGCATGGGGTCTCGCGCCCTGCCCTGAGCCTATCCCTTCGCTGAAGTACAGGTATTTTCCGCCATCGCCGATGGTTCTCAGGTTGTATATGACATAGACGGGCGAAGAAGCCGGAGCGCGGCCTCCGTTGGACTGAGCGATTATCCCGCCCAGACAGCCCATCAAACGGATTACGGTGTGACTTCGCAGTCCCACCGGCGCGGGGAAGCTGGGGTATGTGATGGTGCCCGGTTTGGTGCGAACCTCGTCCAGGAAATCCACCGCGCCCTCGTTCAAAGGAAGCTCTGGGTTCATGTAGCTCAGGTGACGGGCCATTATCAGGTTGAAGGCTCCGGGGCTTGTGATGAAGTTGACTGGGCCTGTGGCCTGTGGACCGGAGCCTGTGAGGTCGGCCACCAGTCTGTCGCCATCATGGATTAACTTCACGTCCACGCGACGAGGCTCGCCGCCCACAGGGTCGGCGTCGACATAGTCGAAGAAGTGGTGTTCTCCTTCGGGGATCACCTCACGGGCGAATTTCCTGTACTCGGCGATGCTGCGTTCGATAATCTGGTCGAAAGCCTCTAGAACCTGGGACTGCCCATAGCGATCCATAAGTTCCTGAAGCCGGTCTTCGGCTAGCCGGCACGCGGCCATCAGAGCGCGGGTGTCGCCCTCCAGCATCTCAGGAAATCGAGAGTTGTTGAGGATGACGGCATAGGCCTCACGGTTCAGCTCTCCCTTCCTCATTATGCGTATGGGAGGGACCAGCATCCCCTCATGAAATATTTCCGAGGATTTAGGTGAAAGGCTGCCCGCGACACTGCCTCCGATGTCCCAAAAGTGACCGAAGCTGACTGCAAAACCGACAGGCTCTTCCTCATGAAAGATAGGTGAGAGGAAACACATATCCCCAGTATGCTGGATGGCTCCTTTAGAAAGGTGGGGGTCGTTGTACCAGTACAAGTCGCCGGGTTCCATGTCCTCAATGGGGTAGACACGAATGACTGGATCGACGATCTTCGGGCCGCTGGTGGACAGAAAGGCGTCCACAATTCTGCCCTTCAGATCATAGATGCCTACGAAATAGTCCATCTTTTCTTTGATGACCGGAGACATGGCCGTGCGCTCAACCAGCCCCTCCATCTGAAGGATGATGGAGCTTACCGCGCCTCGGACGATCTCAAGGGTGATGGGATCAACCCTCATGTTCGCCTCGTTATTTGTTAGGTCGTATTGGAGTCGTAATTTAATACACGATTATCTTCGTGTTGGCCTCGATAATTCTCTGTTTTGCTACAGATAATGACTATCCCGTTGTCAGCCTTGACGTTTCGCAAGCGACTTCGCAAATCCGTAGCCTGACAAAACCGCTATTCAAATCCTCATCGGACCAAGCCTGCTGTCTACGGTAGCAGTTGGATGTGACTCTGGCAATCCGGTTTCGCCTGCCACTGCGTCCCTCCAGGCAACACCTTTAACGTTAACGCCGACTGACCATCTCAAGAGGATCGTCGGTATCACCAAGGACATCGTTCAGATTGTGGTGATTGTAGCGGCGGCAACCTGGGCGTCATATGGATTCGGGCTATTCCGCGAACGTATTCCCAAGGGTGCAATCAGCCTCGAAGTAACTCACCGTCCATTCACCGATAGTGCCATTCATCTGTCGTTAANCGTAATTTTCTCCANNACGGGTCTTGTCTTGTGGTCNTTTGAACCAGCACGTCAAANCCTAACCACGATTCAACAAGTGAAGCCGATTACTTNCGATCACATCATGATTCTNGAACAGCNACGCGANGTGGGACCAGATATTCCCTATCNATGNGCGAGGATTGATGAACNCCCNCTGGCCNCTCCACTGGNGGTTGAGCCANCCGATNCGGAACGAGTTAATTATGAGTCCATAATCGACAATGCGATTGAGAGTATTTTGATATACCCGCACTATGGTGGAACCAATAGAGGTTGGGATGCGACCATGATCTACGATATCTTTGGAGAGTAGCCATTCGTAGTGTAACTGTTATGGGCAAGCGATAGTTTAAGATGAAAAAATGCCTCCTCTAACCAAGCAGAAGCGGCAGCTTGCTTTTGAATCCAAAGAAGCAAATCAGCAGAGAGAACATTCAAAGTCGGAGTGATGAGTGAACATCACTCCATGCCAGTAATCACCAGATTCCCGTAGGAGTCCACCCGCGCTCCGAACCCCGGAGCCAAAAGCGTTGTCGTATCCCTCTGCTCCACGACTGCTGGGCCGACCAGTTCTGAACCCGCAAGCAACGTATCTCGACGATACACCGGCGTGTCCACATATCCAACGGACCTTGAGAACAAGGCTGGACGGTGGGATTCAGGCTCTGGCTGTCGTCCATTGGCGCTGGACAGTGTGGACATTTCGTGCTTGGGCAGCGCTCCCGATGCGCTGACACGCAGGTTGACCAATTCCACTGTGGCCTGGGGCAGATTGTAGGTGTAGAGTCGATTGTGGAGATCGTGGAAGTTAGCGATTAGATGACCCACCGTCGCCTCAGTTATAGGGCCGTCGGGCATGTCCACCGTGATCTCCCAACCCTGATGCTCGTAGCGCAGGTCCGCGGAGCGAGTCACTTGGCCGACGTCCCGAGAGACTCCTTCACCGTTCAACCAGTCCCACGATTGCGATTCCAGACGCGAATACACCGTCGTTAACTCCTCAATCGACGGAGTCTCTCCAGAGTGTACGAATGTCTGAACGTAGTCGTTTCGCAGGTCGGTGAACAACAGTCCGTAGGTGGACAGCACTCCTGGGGTCGGAGGCACGACCACCGACTGCATCCCCAACAACGTCGCCAGAGCGCAAGCGTGCATAGACCCCGCGCCGCCAAAGGCCAGCAGGGCGAAGTCCTTAGGGTCCAGTCCTCTGCCGATGGACACAGCGCGCATTGCTCCTGCCATGTTGTTGTCGGCGATTTCGACTATCCCCGATGCAGCTTCGGCCAGTTCAAGGCCAAGAGGAGTCGCTATCTCGTCCTGAATCGCCTTTCGAGCTGCGTCGACGTCCAGTGGCATCTCGCCGCCCAACAGGTGTGGAGGCAGGTGGCCGAGGACGAGCCGAGCGTCAGTGACCGTCGGTATGGTCCCGCCCTGGTTGTAACAGACCGGGCCAGGGTCGGCGCCTGCGCTTTCTGGACCGACGGATAACCCGCCAGCGGCCAGAGGACGAGCGATACTGCCGCCTCCAGCGCCGATGGTCACAATGTCCAGCATGGGAAGCTGAAGCGGCAGTCCGCCGATGCTGCGTTCGACGGTCATCTCAGGCTGGCCATCCCGCACCAGGCATATATCCGCGCTGGTGCCACCCACATCCACCGAGATGAAGCTGGGAGACTCTGCGACATCGGCGATCTGAGTCGCGCCCATCACTCCGGCCACGGGGCCAGACAGCACGGTGTGGATGGCCTGTCTCGCCGCCATGTCCGCGCTGGTGACGCCTCCGTTGGATTTCATGATGAATAGCGGAGCGTCTAGATCGTGACGTTTGGCCGCTGATTCCAGCCCGCTGAGGTAGCGACCCACCCGAGGCATGACGTAGGCGTTCAACACCGTGGCGACCGTGCGCTCAAACTCCCGGAACTGCGGCAGGACCTCTGATGACAGAGCGATCTGGACTCCGGGCAGTTCCTCGCGCAGTATTTCGGCGGCTCGCTCTTCATGAGTCGGGTTCGCGTAGGAATACAGAAAACACACCGCCACCGCCTCGACGCCGTCGTCCCTAAGTTGGCGAGCTGCCTCACGGCACTCGTCCTCGTTCAATGCGATCAGAGTACCGCCGGTGCGGTCCAGACGTTCCGAAATTTCGAAGATTCGGTTGGGCGGGACCGGACGCTCGGGCTTCACCCAGGCGTATATGTTCTGGCGGCGAGGTATGTCGTGCCGTCCGATCTCAAGGACGTANTTGAANCCNNTTGTGGTAAGNAGGCCAATCTCCGAAGGCGTTCNTTCGATAACNGCGTTGGTGGCAATCGTCGTGCCGTGGAAGATGCGCTGGACGTCCGANGGGTCGGCGCNCGCNTGTGCAATGGCGTTCTGGACGCCCNACATGAACCCTGACGCCAGGTCTTGGGGCGTCGAGGGGGTCTTTGCTGTCCAGAGAGCGCCGTCGTCGNTGTTTTGAATNANNACGTCGGTGAACGTGCCNCCTATGTCAACGGCGATGTGATAGNTTGCCATCCTACTGCANNGGCGAGTANTCNGTGGGCGAGAGCAGAGTGTTGAACACTCNNGCCGTCAGCGGGCCNTCNACCTCAGACTCGGCCCGNACNTTCTGCCATTCCGGGTCGGTCCTGAAGGCTTCCCAGGCGCGCTCCCGNTGTNCTCCATCCTCNAAGGCAACAATATAGATCAGCCNGTCTGAGTAATCGCCTGCGTCATTCGTCCAATAGCCAATGTTCTTTATNCCATGCCTTTCAAAAATGCCCAGAGTGTGGTCACGGAACCGTGCGTGAAGAGCGGGCAGTTTTCCGGGCGCNGCCTCATAAACTCGGTACTCATAGATCATGACATAGCTCCTTTACTATACACTTGGCCTATATATGGCAATTCCAGGAAGCTAACGGCTGATAGCTGCCAGCTTCTACTGATGCCCATTAGTTTGATGTCCGTTGGTCCCAAGCCTGCTTGAAAGCTGTTGGGCCACCGGCCCGAAATCATAACCGCCGTGTCCAGATATGAAGGACGGATCCATNGGAGTTATGGATATCCGGTTGTGGCGCACCGCCCAGATGTCNGTGCCCTCCTCGGCGTGGTCGCCAATGGGCTTGTTGTGATAAATCCAATAATGGACCCGACGACCGTCTTTGCCGCGCTCCACGCTCTCCAAGTAGGCCTTGGGTCCCAGTGTCGTATGCTCCACCCGCTCTATCTGGTCAGTGACGATATTTGGCACGTTTACGTTGAAGATCATGGGTTTGGATAGCGTGTGATCGAAGATGGCTTTGGCTAGCTCGGCAGTGACCTGCGCGGCCAGATCGTAGCGAACGTTGGTCAATGAAGTGACCGAGACCGCAATGGACGGAATGCCTCGGAAGAACCCTCGAAACGCGCCGCCCACCGTGCCAGAGTCCAGGACATCCAGTCCCAGATTCGCCCCTGGATTGATGCCAGACACCAACAGGTCGAAAGGCTCGGGAAACAACTCTTCGGTAGCAAGAATCACGCAGTCGGCGGGAGTCCCCTGTACCGAGCGGGCGGGGACGCCCTCGATGCGCGATTCGATCTCAGTGACTCGAAGCGCCTGAAGTAGAGTGCGAGCCGTGCCGACCCCACTCTGGTCGCGGTCCGGGGCAACCACCACCACGTCTCCCAATTCACGCATCGCGTCCGCCACCTTCCAGAGTCCGGGAGCGTTGATGCCATCGTCGTTTGTAACCAGTATTCTCAAGCTGAAATTCGCCTCACAGTTGTTTTGTCACATACCATTTCATGTGCTTGGGGTTGTTCATAGACATGCCCCGATCGTAGTAGATTTCGTAGGTTTCATCCCTCGTGGTGCGAACACGAAAATAGTTCCGGTGATGTCGCTGAATCCACTTGTGTTTCCGTCCGTCGTTGGGCATCCCGTAGTCCTGCCACGAGACCATAACTTCCTGAATCTCGTGCTGCTCCTCGTCCAGGTCAAATGACAACGGTGCGCGAGTCTCCTCGTGCTGGTGAACGTTGATAACTTTGCCGAAGAAACGTCTGGGCGCCACAGGCTCTCCTGGTCCGTCATGTTATCGACTTCTGACGGCGCCGACGCAATTATAGCAGGCGTTCAGGCTGTTGACTCTTGGGTATCGGAATCAACGGTCTATCGCCGAGGCATCGCTTGTGATGAGCCTCAACGTCTTGTGTGTCGTTGTGATGTTTGTGGGACCCCAGGACGGGGTTATGATGAGTAGAAGCATGCTCAAAGGACATTGGTTCTTCATCTCGCTACTGGGAGCACGGCGTATCGGAACACAAGGATCACCATCACCATGAGCTCGCCTTGGTCAAGGCTCTCGACTTGTAGGGTGGGATTCGGTCTGAATGAGCCACTGAGAGCCTTTCCTACGAGGGCGCTTCACACCCCCCACCACATGAAAAGTCCCCTTCGCCCCATCCACTCGGCCCTCACAGATTTCAAAGCCTCCGACCGTCAGATGTTAGCCAACGGGTGACGTTTGACTTCGTGCGCGCGCAGCAATATAGTCGGTGGCGTCTTTAAATGATGCGTTTGTGGCTGCATCGCACTCCAATTTAGGAAACACTGTTTCGATGGAACAACGCTATCAGGTAATCATCGTGGGGGGCGGGCCGGTCGGACTTGCGCTGGCCGTGGAGCTTGGTCAGCGGGGCGTTTCCTGTGTCCTGATCGAGCGCCACACGACGCCACAACGGATTCCCAAAGGGCAGAATCTCACCAATCGCTCGCTGGAACATTTCTACTTTTGGGGTGCAGTTGACGAATTGAGGGCCGCTCGCTTAATGCCCAGAGGCTACCCAATCGGCGGGATCACTGCTTACGGAGACCTGACGAGGAACCACTGGTACATTCCGGTGGGACGAGAATCATATGGAGACTACTTCTTCCAAGCTAACGAACGCCTGCCTCAATATCTAACGGAAGAGGTTCTTCGCGTCCGGATGGCCGATTTCCCCAACGTCACCAGCATTCCTGGTTGGTCGGCAGAGACAATTGAGCAGGACGAGGAAGGCGTTCGCGTAACGATCACGGAGGAAGACGGCCCTGGAAGGCAGGTATTTGAAGCAGAGTATGTCGTCGGGTGCGACGGCCCGCGCTCGACGGTTCGTGAGCAATCCGGCATCGAGCGCGATGGCACGGACTTCGATCAAAAGATGGCTCTGCTCGTATTTCGCTCTCGCGAGCTTCATGAGGGGCTGAAGCATCTTCCCGAGCGAACAGTCTATCGTGTTCTCAGCCCCGACTTCAAAGACGCCTGGTGTTTCTTC
The DNA here is from genome assembly GCA_002710885.1 of Chloroflexota bacterium. The sequence continues at coordinate 25,030 of PAIW01000030.1, forward strand.
GGACGAATCGACGTGGGCGAAGGCTGGTTCTTCCATGCGCCTGTGCCCCGGGACGCCACTGCCGAGGAGTATGATTTTCGTGGCCTGCTTCAGTGCGCCGCCGGGTTTGAATTTTCGGTCGAATTCGACCACATCGGATTCTGGGAACTGCGCGTCGCAGTCGCCAACATATATCGCAAGGGGAAGGCCTTCATTGCTGGAGACGCCGCTCACACTCACCCGCCCTACGGAGCGTATGGCCTGAACACAGGCCTTGAGGACGCGACGAACCTGGGATGGAAGCTAGCTGCCGCTCTGGAGGGATGGGGTGGCGACTCTCTACTGGACTCATACAGCGAGGAACGTCGCCCGATTTTCTGGGAAACTGGGGAAGACGTAATTGCCGACGGTATCAAGAGGGACCGCGCGTTTCTAGAGCAATACAGTCCAGACCTCGATTTAGAAGAGTTCAAGCAAGCCTGGAAGCAGGTAGAGGCCGCCGATAGCGAGGTGAACCGGACTTATGAGCCTCATTACGAGGGTTCGTCGGTGGTTATGGGGCCTCCCGGCTCCGTGTGCAGTATTCACGGGAGCCTCTCTCTTACGGCAAACGCTGGGCATCATCTGGCCCCGCAGCTTCTGTCCTCTGGACGCAACGTCTTCGAGGCACTCGGTTCCGGTTTCACCTTACTGGCTTTCGGTGCTGAGGATTCAACGGTCAAAGATTTCGAGGAAACAGCGATGTCCTTAAACGTTCCTCTGAAGGTGGTGCGAGACACATATGAGGGTGGCAGAAAAAAAACCGAGTCGCGTCTGGTGCTCGTCCGACCTGACCAATACGTTGCCTGGGCAGGAGATACACCGCCCGATGACACCGCCAGGCTTATTCAGAAGGTTACGGGCATCGTCTGAGTATCAATTCTCTCGAAACGCTTCCCGTACGCCTTTAAGTCGGAGGCAAGCGAATCAACGAAACGTCGCGTGAAGGCGTGACTTTCATTTTCACTTCCCATCCGTTGATAAACACTGGCCGGCCTGTGGATGAGAAATTGCTGGGAGGATTCGCCGCTCTGATCTCAGCAGTCCCAGGGATCGGTTCGCTTCTGCTTAGTCCCAGTCCTTCCTCTGCATTAGTCAGACTATGAGCGATGATCATCGAGCGCGGATCACCCATAGACCTATATATTATGCCTCCCAAGTAATTTCCGTCGCGTTCTCTCATCAGATTGAACAGTTGTATGGGACTGTCCACGAAGGTTCTTGTTGCCTCCGCGCCCTCGTGGACATTCCAAACCACGCCCATTAATCAGCCAGCGCTTAACCAATCATCTTCTCCAACGGCTCCGACAACCTCGGTTGCTCGGGGCGGTGTTACAGGTATTGTCAGGCCCACCAGGGGATTAACCCTAATCTGAGCCTCACGTTCTTCACTGGTGCGCCATGTTTCGGAAGCCGCTCGACTTTCCTAGCGCATCGAAATCGAGCATAGGTAGGGTTCGGCCCACGAATTCAAGAGTCTGGCTGCACCGAACCCCGGTTGGGGTTTCGTTGTTTTATAGAGGCGTTCGATCGCTGAAGTTGCTTCAGCGATCCTGCCTGGCACAACTCTAACTGTGTTTGAAACCAAGCATATGGGTTCTCCCACCGATTTGGATTAGTCCAAAATCTGCCAGATGAATCGCATAAATTTTACGATAAACCGGAACGCTTCAGGCTTTAATGTCATGATTTGTAGTTGTCAAACACTACCAGAGCGAGAGTTGCGGCATACGCGGGTCACCTCACCAACCGTTGAAATATCTGACATAGGATGAATTCAGAAAATGCTAACCATCTTTGGTTCGATAGCCGTTGCCATCATGTTTTTGTCGTACTGACTGGAGTCCCGGTCCAGGTGGAACATACTGATATTCGCTGTGGCGTCGGCTGCCACATGTGTGTACAGCGNGCTGGAGGATGTCTATCCGATTATGGTGATCGAAGGCCCTGTGGTCGCTGGTNGACTTGCAACGCTTCTGCAACGTGTCTCGCGCTCTCAGGGCTGAAACGCAGCGAATCCTACGTCGCGCGATTAGNACGCTCACTAGCGGGTTGTTCGATAACCAAAATACTCGTCGTTCCTAAACGACTGAACCATCCCGCCAGAAAATGGTAGCCTGCATAAACCTCTAGACCGAATGGAAGGTATCCGAGGTAGCCCAACAAAGGCATCTCGAACACTCGCGCAAATCCCAGGTACGGGATTGTGTACTCCCATTTGGGAAGCGCTCGAAANTTCCACATCTCCCAGAACCACCCGCATACCAACGCGCCCAGCGCGAGAGCGGCNGCGTTCCCCCAGTCTCCCCTCCGGAGATCGGCCGCAATGCTGGGGCGCCCAAGAGCCAGATTCACAGGGTCCACAATTAGAAAAAGGCTCATCCACGCCACCGGGAACANAAACCTCGGCCACACGGCCATCGCTGGAATCATCAGAACACCGAATGNTGATATCGCAACCAGGGTCGGTCCGGGCAAANGGAGTCNCGGGCCTTGACGAAATCGTCTGACGACGCCAAAGGNGCTCAGCAACTCGGCAGTCTCGAAAACACCCGGTATCACGATGGAAAAATTCCAAGTCGCCAGGAGGCCGTATTGCAGGGACGAGTAGTGCGAGACTCCGAGGTAATGCCAGTTGTCGGTTAGCTGATTTATCCCCTCAAACGCCCACCACAGCGGCGCGGACGCCACGAACATCAAGACAAACCCAGCAGGATTGCGAGTGAGTAGAGATTCGCTTCGACGCCACAGAACGACGGCGTCTACCACAAGTATGTACCCCAACCACAGGCCGAAGAAGGAGTGCCTGCCAACGGGGTCATGGTGAAGCCAGGACACCGACCAAAACACGGCGATTAACGCCAGTCCTGCCAAGCCGTGAACCAGTATTCGGCTCACAACGGGCCTAGGCGACCCTTAACAGGTCTCTGGAGAGTTGGGTTGCGTAGGCGAGGAACGCGAAAACCGAAACAAGCCCACCGGCCAGCAGAACTCCCACGCCAGTCGTGTTTTCAAAACCAGCCTTCATCGCGAATATCCCGAGAAGCAAGAAAGCCGCCGCTCCAAACAGTGACGCCGCAACTGTCGATGAGAATCCTCTGGGGATAACCCTAGTATCTGATGCCCACTTGAATCGGTGTCTAAGGCCGTAATATGCAATCAAGACCATCGCGCCCAGCGCTCCGATGCCTCCGCGAATGTTGACGACCTCGTCATAGTGATGGGCTGTGGCCGCGCTGTAACAATCCTTAGCTTCGGGGTGGAACCTGAAGTAATCGGCGCATCGCTCGCTAGTGTAAACGACGCCTGCGCCATCTCCTGAGATGAAATCCTTGCCGAAGACAGACCCGAACCCCACAATTAGCAGACCGCTGAAACCAATCGCCAGGAAAATCACGCCGCCTATTGGGGCCAGCACGTAGATCAGATTGGGAATCAATGAGAGCAACGACGGACGATTTCGAGAAGCCATGATTTCTCCCTCGACACTGCGCGCGCAACTTGGGACACCGCGTTACCGAAATTGAATTCTAAGGTTGTGCCCGATTGAAGTCAATTGCCATGACGATTTTATCTGTCACGGCAAAAAACTTCGTGGACGAGAGCGCGACCTCAACTGCGTTGAATGCATCGACTGGCGCCGTGCCCATGCCATCTGTCGGAGAATGGGGTTTGATCGTTTTGGCGATAACGCTGGCTTCGATCATCGGTTGGAAGGCCAGGTCGCCGTCCAAGCGTGACATCCTGAGCGTGTGAAGCCTATCGTCTCAAATTCTCCATCACTTTATCTTCGACCTAGTGATCGAAGCGTGACGGGTCGATGTTCGAAGGCTGGTTGAAGCACTCCCATTCAACGGCGCGGGCCAGACCCGCGTTACGGGATAGGGATTCGGAATAGCCGAGTTCGATCCTGATTCGTGTCGAGCCCACCACCAGTTCTTGAGCATAGTTGTTGGGGCCACCGCTTCGTCATATAGAGTCATATCCACCGAAACTTCGATGTTGCCCTGTTTCAATTGGTCGGAGAAGGACAGCATGTCGTCCCGNNCTCCCAGGTTGNGATTGACCNNTGNCGGCAAATCCGCAGAGGNTTTGCCGCGATGAAACACGGTCAAACGATGGCTTTTCTGGGCCAACCGCCGAACTACGTATGGGCCAATGGACNCCGTGCCGCCGATTACGAGGACGTTCATGGATACCTCACGAATATTGGATGGAATGCAGGTCGACCGCCCCTATTTTCAGGTTATCAAAGAGAAGTTCCAGAGAGGCTAGGGGCGATAACACTCCATCACGCGCTGGAGTTGGTCCAGGGGGATGGCGTGGGCCGTGCGGCCCTGGTATCCGGTTGTCGTCTNGGCGGCGGATAGGGCGTTGAGAATCGANTCCTCGACGGCCTCGGCGGTAGCCTCGAATAANGGNTCTATATGGTGGTTGGGAATCATNTGGACGCCGATTGGCTGGCCCGTGTTGGCGTCGCCTGCTCNGATGGAGTNCTGTGTTGGATGNTTCCCCGTTGAGAAGGCCAGAAAGATGTCTCCAGAGCCATTGTGACCGACTCCGCCTGTNCGAGCNAGGCCGANGGTGGCTCGTTGAACCAGACGNTTACACTGGATCGGGAGCAAAGGAGCGTCGGTGGCGGCAATCACAATAATCGAGCCTTCGCCGTCGTCGGAGCGTCCGGGGAGCGGCACAACANNAGNGCCGATCTCGCGGCCNACTGGCACGCCGTNTACTCGTAGAAGTCGTCGGTGTCCGTGGTTGGCCTGAACCAGGACGCCGACTGTGAANCTGGCGCCTCCGATCTCGGCGACTCGCGAGGACGTGCCGATGCCGCCCTTGAAACCGTGGCACATCATTCCTGTGCCGCCTCCGACATTGCCNTCGGTCACTGGCCCACCGGACGCNGAGTCCAGNGCCTGAAAGACATGNTCCTTCGTGACGTGGAAGGCGTTGATGTCGTTGAGGAACCCGTCGTAAGTCTCGGCCACCACNGGCAGGAACCAGCCGCCNCCTCGATTCGATGCGCNNTCNACCAGAGCGTCGCGCACGACNCCCACCTGATGGGTGTTGGTGATTGCCACCGGNGAACTCAGCAANCCCGTCTCCTCCAACCACGGGAGTCCGGTCATCTCGCCGTTNCCGTTGAANGAATAATAGGCGGCGAAAACGTTGTCGTTCTGNACCTGTCCGCCACGGGGCATCACCACCGTNACGCCCGTTCTGGCGATGCGNGGCTCGTCGTGAATCAGCGTTGTGTGGCCTACTGTCACGCCCGGAACGTCGGTGATGGCGTTGTTGGNNCCGANNGGCAGGTCNCCAATCTCGATGCCCAGGTNTCGGAGTCTCGCNCGNCTCATTGGATAACCCNGGCNGCNCGCAGTNCGGCGATTTCATCTTCCGAGNATCCCATGTCGGATAGCACGNCGTCAGTGTGCTGNCCCAGCAGAGGGGACGGAGANCGCACGCTGCCCGGAGTTTCCGACANCTTCACCGGCANTCCGATGTTCTTGATTCNGCCTGCGGTGGGGTGGTCCATCTCNACCATCATCTCCCGCGCNTGAACCTGGGGATCGGCGTACACNTCGGCCATATTGTAAATGGGGCCTGCAGGNACTCCNGCTTCGGCCAGGGTGTCCAGCCAGTGTTGGGAGTTTTCCGAAGCGAAGGTCTCGTCCANCGTGGCCGTCAGATCGTCGATATTGTCCATCCGGTCCGNGGGNTGGAGGAATCGNGTATCCTCGACAAGCTNCTCGCGACCGATTGCNCTGCACAGCCGCTCCCAGTTGGACTGGTTGGCCGCGCCGATGTTCACNTANCCATCNGAGGTNTGGAACGCCTGATANGGCGCGGTCAGGCGGTGGGCCGANCCCATTGGTCCCGGNATGTTACCGGTGGCGAAGTACATGGCCGACTCCCAGAATGTGCANGCGATGCCACTCTCCATGAGCGAGGTATCGACGTGNTGGCCCTCGCCGGTCTTGAGCCTGTGAATATAGGCGGTCAGGATGCCGTAAGCNGCGAAGATNCCAGCGTTGAGGTCGGTGATCGGCACTCCGACTTTGGCGGGANGCCCTCCGNGATGGCCGTTGATCGACATGAGNCCCGACATCCCTTGGGCCACAAGGTCGAACCCCGCCCGCCGNGCGTANGGGCCNGTGGTCCCGAATCCCGAAATCGTGCAGTACACCAGCGCGGNGTTGATCTCTCTCAATTGCTCGTNCCCCAGCCCCATTCGCTCCAGAGAGCCGGGNCGGAAGTTCTGGACGAACACGTCGGATTTTGACGCCATGCGTTTGACAAGCTCNACACCCTCCTCGGCCTTCAGATCGACAACGACACTNCGNTTGTTGCGATTGATGCCCAGAAACGCCGCAGATTCNCCNTTGANGAATGGAGGNCCCATNCGTCGAGTGTCGTCGCCNCCTCCGGGCTTCTCANCCTTCACAACGTCCGCGCCCATATCCGCCAACAGCATGGTGCANAACGGCCCAGCCATTATCTGAGTAAGGTCGAGGACTTTCACGCCTTCGAGAGGCAGGGTGTAGGGCATTTTCGTACCTCCTGGGTATGTTGGGACAGGGTTATTCTACAAGGATAAAGAGGGTGGGTGACAAATCACGGGGCGTTTGTTCACTAACAAACGATATTTTCGTGTCCAATTTTGACGGAGCAATACAGTCCTGATGGCGTTATTTTGTCGGTCGGCGATGAATATATTGCCTGATGAGTCCACGGCTACACTACTTGGGTTTCTCATCGTGGCGCTGGTGGCAGGTCCGCCCTCGTCTCCCAGGTCGCCGGCCACGGAGTTGATGATGCCCGTGGAAGTCTCCATTTTTCTGACGGCGTGGCTCACGCCATCGAGTTGCAACCTCTGAAAGCCTTCGTGCCGAACGAGGCTGCCCAGGGTTCGTGATAGTGGATGCTCAGTCGACACCTTGATAGCGTCGTATGTGCCAATAATCATAAGATTGGATCCGTTCACATCNGCTGCGGCGTGNTCCAGNAGCGCCGGCGACGAGGTGNCGGCACAGTGCAGGTCTTCGAGGAAGNGGACCATCGGTTTGTCGACTNNTGCGTTCTTNAAATACGTCGNGATNGAGTCAAACAACCGGAANCGGGCGGAGCTNGGGGCGNACGTCGGCGGGNAGCCCAGGTCCGTCAGTTTGGAGATCAACTCCGGCACAATCTCGCCGACGGCCTCTGTGCCGGAACCCATCGACGCTTCAAGACTCTCGACATCCGGCTGATCGATATGTGATCGGAAGATCTGGCGCCAGGGCCAATATGGAGAGGCGCCTCCGGCCTNGTAGCAGTGACCCCAGANGAGCTCCNCGTTTCGCGTCTCGGCGATGGAGGCAAACTCCTNGGCAGTGCGAGTTTTGCCGATACCCGGGTCGCCGCCAACATGACAACCTGTCCTTGGCCTGACATTGCATCATCCAGAGCTGAAACCAACTCACCCATCTCCCGCTGGCGATCCACGAAATCGATTGTTGCAGAAATGTGAACCGCACGCATGTTGACGGTAGAATCAAGCTTGATACCATATTAGCCGAAGAAGGTTATTCCCTCTTGGTTTTGAAAACTCAACGCCGGACAGGGCAACATGTATACAGGGCCTGCTGTGGTTGACCGCGCGATCCTAACTAGGGCTGAGTTTGAGATCAACGAATCACTGTGTCGACCTGAGCGCCACATAACTCAGTTCCAGCAATGGTGACCCTCAGATCGGTCATCGGTGTGTCTAACCCTCGCGACCTATGGGGCCAATTGCCCAGCCAGTTGCTTTAGCCTAGATAGTTCAGACGAGTCGGGGTCTGCGCTCTGCCACAGTCGTTCGGCTTCACTCAGACTGTCTATGGCGTCTGAAGTCGTGGATAACCCGGCCTGCGTTCGCCCAAGCCAGAACATATCCCGTGGGGATGTCCGGCGTTTCAATCGGGTGTTCAAAAGGTCTGTTGCGCCATCGAATCGGCCTGCCCGAATGTACGCCTCCAGCAGGGTGTCCTCGAAAACCTCGCGCTGGGCGTGACTGCCCCCTATGCGCGGCAGGTCTGCGAATGCAGGTTCCAGAAACTCGACGGCGTCGTCATATGCTTCGTTGTCGAAGGCGTCGATCCCTTTAATCAGCGGCAGTGTGACCTCTCGAACCAGCGGGTCGCCGTTGTCTGCGGCGGTCTTTAGGCCGCCAAGCATTCGCTCCATCTCGTCAGTGTAGCCAGCAGCCGCGAAAACCAGCGCCGCGTGAGCGTCTCTGAACGGCGGTCCCGGCTTCTCGGCGGCGGGCATAGCGATCTTCCGCACCTCCGCCCATGAGGCGCTCGGCTCGCCTTCGCCGTATATCCTCATACGCCACATGAGTGACGCGCTATCTGCGAGCGTTCCCAGATTCCGGGCGATCACCGAAGGTCGGATGTCGCTCTCATACAGCGCTGTCGCCCGATCGTAATGGCCTGTAGCGAGTTCAAACAGTGCCTGGTGCCATGAAAGATGGACATGGAACGGCGCGCGTTCGTCATACCCCTGCAGCCAGTTGGCTAGAAAATCGGTTCCGCCTGCGGCGTCACCCGTCTCGAAGAACACGTGAGCCACCGAATGGGACGCGTTTGCGTTGTCGGGGCGCATCTCCAGCGAGCGCTGGGCGAGACGCAGCGAGTCGTCGAAGTAGCCTGTCTCGTGATGGGCGAACGCGAACTGGCCCAAGAAGGCCCAGTCATCTCCGTAATCTGACTCGACAGTCTTTAGAAGCGCAAGCATTTCCACCGGGAAGTTCGCCACTCCTGAGCCGGAGCAACCGAGTAGGAGCAAACGGCTTGCCAACCTGAGCATCATCGCGTCGCGGGGATACTCTGCCAGATGTTCGCGAATCAGCGCCAGGGCGTCTGGGCCTTTGCCGTCGATCATCAAGCCGATGGCGCGGACCGACTGCTTCTCGCGGGGCGTTGCGCCGTTGACGAGAGACTGAGCGCGCTCTATGCTCTCTTTCGCTTCTGGAATTAGGATTCTGTACGATAGCATAACCGCAAGGGCACCGTGAGCCAGCGCAAACCCTTCGTCAGCGTCGATAGCCTGCTGAAAACTGTCCTCCGGGCCGTAGCTCTGGGCCAACATCAGGTCCAGGCCGTCGACGTAGTAATCGGCTGCTGCGGGAGATGTCGTGCTCAGTGCGAGGCCGTGTCGATCTTTGATCGTCTTTGTGTTCTGCATATCTGACATCTCTTCCTTAGATTGATCGTTGATGATCCCTGATCAGGGACAGGTCGGTGACTCGTCGAACATTATCACAGCCCCCATATGCATACAACTCCAGACACACGGAGGGCGGGTGGTTTACGCTAACCCGATTTGGGTGGCGGAGAACGTGGCTTCGACGCGGTTTGAGGAGGCAATTTTAAGAAGATACTGCTCACGGGCCGTGCGACAGTGTTGGGGGTGACGAACAGTTCTCCGCCTATCTCGCGGTTGCTTTCGGCAGCGGCGATGAGGCGCAGAACCTCGGTCTCGCGCTGGTTCAGGCCATATCGACAATAGGATATTGGCGAAGCTCCAGCGTCGATTTGCTCTCCCTTGTCATTCACTCTCTGGATGAGTGGTTTTATTCCTAAATCTAAAGTTAGCTCACCAGCTTCGTCCAGAAGCTCTATAGCTCTCAAGAATACGTCTGCTGTATGAGAGAGCGTGTGAATCGGAAAAGCCCCGCTCCATCCTCTGGCTATTCAACCACAACCGCTGCAGATACCTCCTCCAAGACACTCAGAAGCGCGTCTTGAGATTGATAGCGTTTTGAGCCTACCGAAGAATCATCTACAATCCGAGTTAGATGCTGGTGCCTGAATTCTCGGCCCATAACCGACACCGTAGTCAACGACTGGTTGCACCATTCTGTAAGTCCGTTAAGATGCCCGCTTAAGGCGTCTTTGATGCCTTAAGGAACACGCATTTCCCAATTAGAGTCCTCTCCAAAACGTTCCTGTTTGACCAGTCGCACCACTTTAGTAACAAATAGCGGATTGCGTTCGGTGAGTGAATGAGCTGCATCCTCTGGCACAGGCGCTCGCGGGGGAAACTGCCGGGGGTCTGGGGTAAAGGATGGTGTCTCGACACATCTGAATCTCGGTAAGCGCCCAGCTCCAATATGTGGCTTCGCGCAAGC
>PAIW01000031.1 GCA_002710885.1 Chloroflexota bacterium
AAGAATCAAAAATGTATGAGTAACTCGCCCACGCTCGCAGGCGAGGGATGTTGTAGGTAAGGAGGCAAAGAGATGGGTGTCCTATCCAGGATGTCAACGATAGTAAAATCTAAGATGAATCGACTTTTGGACTCGGCGGAAAATCCCAATGAGCAGTTGGACTATGCTTACGATGAGCAGAGAAAGATGCTCCAGAATGTCAAGCGCGGCATCGTCGAGATGGTGACCGCGAAACGTCGGCTCCAGCTACAGGCTGAGAAGGTCAAAACCAACATTACCACGGTGGATAACCAGGCCCGACAGGCCCTGGCCGCAGGACGGGAAGACTTGGCGCGTATGGCGCTTCAGCGCAAACAAGCCGCAGTGATCGAGCTTGACGGTCTCGACGCACAGATAACTCAGCTTGAGGGTGAGCAAGAAAAGCTCACGCAGTCCGAACAACGACTCGCGCAGAAGGTTGAAGCTTTCAAGTCCAAGAAAGAGATCATCAAAGCCCAGTACAGCGCGGCGCAGGCTCAGGTGCGTATCGGGTCGGCTCTGAACGGCTTATCCGAAGAGATGGGCGACGTTCAGCTATCTGTCGAGCGGGCCGAAGCGAAAACCGAGACGATGAAAGCCAAGGCCGGAGCTATCGACGAACTCGCCGACCTCGGCGTTCTGGACGACGTTTCAGGCACAAGTTCAGACCCGCTGAGCAAGGAGCTTGCCGAATTGACCGCCTCTCAGAATGTTGAGGATGAACTGGCTGCCCTCCGAGCGGGATTGCCGCCGGCCGACGACAAGCGCGCGCTCCCAGGAGGATAAGCTGATGATAGTCCGAATACCCTCAGAAGGACAGTACAACCTGCCTGGCGCCTATATCGACGACCTCAATGACGTTGACAACAAGCTGGTTGAGGCTGTGGAACTAGAAGACGAACCTCAGTTCGAGAAGCTCCTCAAAGAGATGTTAGACCTGGTCCGCAACAACGGTACACTTTTGCCTGTTGACGAACTTGTGGAATCGGACCTCGTGCTTCCAGAGCCAGACATCACGCTTATTGAAGCAGAAGAAATGTTCGTCGGCGAAGGATTGTTGCCAGATTAACGCTTCATGGTCGGGGCGACAATTTTAAGCAATTATTAGCGAGAATCAGTAGGAGGCGGGCTTCACCCCCATCCTACGATTTTTCGATGACGTCGTTAATCCCGTAGATGCGTAGATACGGCTAGAACGGGATTCCCCACAGGGCGTACCAGTTCTCCAGCTTGCGCTCCACTGGCAGTTTCTGTTCCTTCATGATCTCGCCCAATCGCAATTCGGTGACGTTGTCACGCTTCCGCGGGCCATTGGGGACGAATGGGTAGAATTTTCCGGTCTTGTAATTATAAACCCAGTAAACTTGTTGGCGCTGGAACTCGAAAGCGAAGACCGATGCCAGAAGGCGGTCTCCGAACCCGTGATCTGCCACGGCTTCGCCGATCAGGTGCAGCGTCGTCACGATGTCCTCGAAATCCGGATCATCCAGCGCCACCCATCGCGTGCCGAACTCATCATCGATTATTTCATGTCGCACGCCTGTCGATCTGCCGTTTACTTCCATCAAGGTCTGAATCTCGGAGTTAAGCCTGTCGAAATACTGTGACTCTGCCGGGTTCATCACGATCCCTGCTTTGCCCATCAGTTTGATGTCGGAGCTTTCCTGAATCTCGTAAGCGGCTCCGATTATGGAGAAGAATTTCTCCCTGTCAGCGTTCTTTATCTTGGTTCGCCCGAACAGGCCCGTGAAGAATCCCAATGCGTGTTGCCTCGCTTTCGTAGTTGGCTGCCCTTACGCCCGGAAAGAGAAGCCTCTGTCCATCTCTCTCTGCATTTCCTGTAGCTTTTCGATCCGTTTTTCCGTCGATGGATGGCTGGAGAACAGTTTCGCCATGGTATTGCCTTTGAGGGCCGGCACGAACATGAAGGCGTTGGCGTGCTCGACGCTGCGAAGGTCTTGCTCCGGTATGCGGTACATATCGTTGCTGATCTTGGACAGCGCAGACGCCAACTGCATAGGCGCGCCGGTGAGCATTGCGCTTCCGCGGTCCGCCGCCAACTCTCGATACCTCGATAGCGCCATTATCAACACTTGCGCCACCAGATAGATGGCCCATGTGCCGACATACACCGCAATCATTATCATGAACATGTTGCCACCGCCCTCCCGCCGGTCCTTGCCCCCAAACCCGCCGAATAAGCTCATCCAGAACATCATCTGAAGCAGGTATCCCGCCGCGATCACGATAAGGCTGGCCCATGTCATAACCGCCACGTCTCGATTTTTGACGTGAGTGANTTCGTGCCCCAAANCTGCTTCGATTTCTCGTTGGTNAAGGCGGTCGAGGAGGCCGCGTGACACTGCGATGATCGCATGGTTTGGGCTTCGTCCTGTGGCGAAGGCGTTGGGGACGTGCGTTTNCATGATCGCANNTTTCTTTGGCTTGCGCATGTCGGCCATCTGGGCCAGACGCTCAACAGTCGAGTGCAGCCAGGGTTCTTCATCAGNGCTGACTTCTCGCGCGCCTGTGGTCATCAGTACGATCTTTTCTGAGGAGAAGTATTGGAACAGAACGCCGATTAGGGCAAATCCCAAAATGAAAAACCAAGGGATNCCGGCCCAAAAAAGCAGNCCCATGAACACCACCCATACAATTCCAAGCATGAACATGGTGAACATTATTCGTAGGGTCAGTCCTGTGTCCCTGCCGTAACTGCGTTGTCTCATCTTGTTTCCTTACTCTAACGTCGGAGAGAAAACTGATAAACCCAATGATACTGGAGGTGTTTTGNCGGAAGAAAGCGGATTATTAGCCTCGTGCCATTGATTCCGATGTTGTCAGGCCCATCAGACGGACTGGCGANGCTTCCATTTCATTATTTACAANAATCTCGGTGTGACTAAATTCAATCAATTGCGCGACTACGGATCGTCTGGTCTCCGCGACATGATCCCATCTTGTAAAACGCTAAAATCTCGGCATGGTTAGTCGTGGAGCGTCGATCCACGCTGCGANGNCTTTTGATAACATGGGGCAAGCACATGAATGTGACCTGAAGGCGAGGCAGAGACATGAAGTACAGGAAATTCGGTTCGACCGGTATCGATATTTCTGAGATTGTGTTTGGCGCGGGGGCTGTGGGCGGAGTCGTATTCCAGACCGACCGTGACACTCGTATCGAGGCTGTTCGACGAGGTCTCGATTACGGCATAAATTGGATCGACACCGCGGCCAGTTACGGCGACGGCCAGTCCGAGGAGAATCTCGGTTGGATTCTGAAGGAGCTTGACGCCGACCCGTANCTGTCGACTAAAGTGCGAATCGGCCCGGAACATCTCGGAGANATTACTAGNGAAATTCAGNGCTCGATGGAAGCCAGCCTACAGCGTCTTCAGCGCGAACATGTGAACCTGTTCCAACTGCACACGGCTGTCACCAAGGAACGCGGGACGATGCGCGGCTCGATCTCACTGGACGATGTTCTCGGAGACAACGGCGTGATAGCCGGATTCGAGCGATTGCGGGAGCAGGGACTGTGTGACTTCTTCGGATTCACGGGATTTGGAGACACCAACTGTATCCACCAGATGATCGAGAGTGGACACTTCGATTCGGTGCAGACGTATCACAACCTGCTCAATCCCAGTGCTGGCCGACCCGTTCCCGACGGTTTCTTGGCTCACGACTATGGCAACATGATTGGCCTTGCCCAAGAGCGAGGCGTCGGCATACTAGACATCAGGGTGTTGGCAGCCGGCGCGGTGGCTGGAGTGCAGAACACCGGGCCGGCCGCCGGGTTGTCTCCNGGCTCTGGCGGAGAGGCGGACTTCCTGCGAGCGCAAAAGGTCAACGCTGCTCTCGGAGATCAGGAAGGTACGCCTGCTCAGACCGCCATCCGGTTCGCGCTGATGAACCTCGGGGTGTCGGGAGCGNTGGTCGGGTTCGGTCAACTGGATCACATCGACGAGGCTGTTGCTGCTGTCGACATGGGGCCGTTGTCGGATGATGTGATGAAACAACTGGACGCGCTTTACGCTTCAGATTTCAACACTGCATGACCACAGGGCAGGTTCTAGAGCATTTGGCCTCTCCGGCCGATCCTGACGCCCATCGAGAGATGACCCTCGTGGGCATCAACGTGGCAAAATCATATGGAATCAAGACTCCCGTCCTTCGGGGTATCGCTCGCCAGATNGGGAAAGATCATTCGTTGGCGCTTGAGAGTTTGGGAGTCTGGAATTTCGGATGTCCGCCACCTGGCAGGTATGGTTGATGTTCCANCCAGGATCGAAGAGTCACANATGGAAGACTGGGCGTCTGACTTCGATTCTTGGGACGTCACAGATTCAGCGTGTTTTGGCTGGTTCGCCAGACGGCCTTCGCTTATGATAAAGCTGTTGAGTGGAGCGAACGAAACGAGGAGTTTGTCAAAAGAGGCGGCTTCGCGTTGATGGCGGGATTGGTTGTTCATGACAAACGCGCTCCTGACGGAAATTTCNTGAAGTTTGTTCCGATCAGTGGANGCGATCACGACCTCGACCGTAATTTCGTGAAGAAGGCTGTCAACTGGGCGTTGCGGAGCATCGGCAAGCGAAGTATTGNGCTGAATCAGGTGGCAGTTGGTACTGCGGGGGACAACCAAAAACGAGGCACCCGCGCTGCCCGTTGGATTGCCGCGGACGCCATCAGAGAACTCATTGGCGACAAAGATCAGGCTCGTTTGAAAAAACGATAACAAGNCTAATGAAGAGGTNGGCTGGCTTGCGAGANATTTTCGGCCTGGATATGANCTACATCGTTATAGCGGTGTCTATCGGGTTTGGCTTGATCGTGCTGTCTGTCGGTTTCCTTGCTCTTCTGAATCGGATCATCTTCAAGATAGGCCTTCGGAACATCCCTCGCCGTCCAGCACAGACGGCGTTGATCGTCGTAGGGCTGATGCTCAGCACGCTGATCATATCTTCGGCCCTGGGCACGGGCGACACAATCGGCCACAGTATCCGCAACGAAGTTGTCAAGGGACTCGTCGAGATAGATGAGATTCTGACTGCCAATCAGGGTGCCAACCTGGGCCTCACAGGCAGCAGCCCTTACTTCCCCGAAGAACGCTTTGACGCACTGCGCGCGGAACTGTCCGATTTTGACGCTATTGACGGCATGTTGCCAATGATCGCCGAGCGCGCTCCCGTCGCCAATCCGGGCAAGCNAAANAGCGTCGGCCTCATGAACATCGCCGCCTTCGATCCAGGAAATCTTGGCGTGTTCGGCCCTCTGCTAGCGATCGACGGTTCCACGGCGNACCCGCTTGCGTTAACGGGCGCTGACGTGTTCCTGAATAAAACCGCGGCTGAGGAACTGGGAGCAGTTGTAGGCGACCAGCTTGAACTGTTCCTTCAGAGCGGGAATGTCACGCTCAGGGTCGCCGGCATCGTTGAAGGCGGCGGCGTGGCAGGCGACGACGAAACAACATTGATTTCGTTGACTCAAGCTCAGGAGATATTCAACAAACCAAACCAGATAAATAGCATCGTGGTTTCTAACAAGGGCGACGCCGAGAGCGGAGCGGACTTGAGCGAAGAGGTGACCGAGAAACTGCGATCTCTATTAACTGACGACGATGTTGCTCAGGAACTGAAACGACTGTTGAACGATCCGGCTACAATCGCGGCGCTCGAACTTCGCACCGAAAGGCTGTCCCAGGGGCAGAAAGACGATGTTCTGGAGTTGGCAGAACTCCTCGCGGCTGATGGCATGGATGACCGCTTGATTTCTCTGATGGCTGACGACCAGGTAGCGGCTCAAGTCCTGCTGGCCGTCGAGTCACTGGACGACGAAGCAAGATTCACCGGAATTTTCGAGCGATTTCTCCGCCTGCGTATCCTGACCGTGCAGGATATCAAAGCCGACCTGTTGGATCTGTCCGCCACCATTGCCAGCGGAATCATGTCCATCTTCATCGTGTTCGGCCTGTTTTCGATGATGGCTGGAGTGATGCTCATATTCTTGATATTCGTCATGCTAGCCGCCGAGCGAAAACCCGAAATGGGCATCGCGCGCGCTGTGGGCATGAAACGACGATACCTTATCCAGTCCTTTGTCTATGAAGGACTGGCCTACGATTTGATGTCTGCGCTTGTGGGTGCTTTGTTGGGCATCGTGGTCGGGCTGGTGCTAGTTACCATCATGGCGAGCATATTCGCCAGCGATGACGATGGATTTGAACTAGTCCGCCAATACCGATGGCAGAGCTTCGTGGTTTCATACTGCATCGGAGTCGTACTGACGTTCATTACGGTGTTCTTCTCGTCTTATCGGGCCAGCCGGTTGAACATCGTGTCGGCGATTCGAGACCTGCCTGAAACCTTTGCGGCGTCAGCGCATGAGCCACGTTTTAGGATGGTTCTCAGCGCGCTGATAAGACCGTTCATATATCTGGTTCGGGCGTTCAAGGCCTTAATTCAACTTCGGATAAGCGCTTGCTTTGGCAACCTTGCTTTGGTCGCGGCACGCGGTTTTCCCCTCGTGTGGATTGTGGACATTGTGTGGGCGTTATTGCGAGCGGCGATGCCAGAACTGGGCGCAGGTTGGCTCACGGTTATCGTCGGCGTTTTGCTGGCTGCGCTCGGGCTCGTGGTAACCCAGGCCGCGCCATTCGCTATCGGAACCACGTTGACGATCATCGGCATAGGCTTGATGATTCGCAAACTGTTTGCGAATAGAGGCTGGGATGCGCGGCAACAAGGCAACTTTACTGCCGTTGTTGTCGCCGCTGTATCGCTGTTCTGGCTGATAGTCGGGATATCGTTGGGCAATTTGTTCACGATCACTCTGTCAATTGTAGTTGTGGCGTTCGAGGCTGTCAGGCAAGCGGCAATGAGACGCGAGGCGACCGTATCCGACTCGGAAGACCGGAACGTCTACACCTTTATAGGCCTGGCCCTGATCTTGTATTGGGGAGTGCCGTTCGACTCGCTGGACTGGATAGTGCCAGACCTGGAATCCAGCATCGAGATGTTCTTCATATCCGGCATCTGCATGGTGGCGGCGGCGGTCTGGGTCGTCATATATAACGCTGATCTCATCACAAACGCACTCACCGCCGTGATGGGTCGGTTCTCCAAGATCAGGCCATCGTTGAAGACCGCCATCGCATACCCCCTTAACTCGCGGCTTCGCACCGGACTCACATTGGCGATGCTGGCGCTAGTGATATTCACTCTCATAGTCATGTCTTCGCTCACCAGCTCGTTCAACACAGTTCTCGAGGATATTGATTCGGTGACAGGCAGCTGGGACATCGTGGCCACCGTCAGTTACAACAACCCGATCGAGGACATCGAAGCCGACCTGCCTGAACTTTTGGGCGCCGAAGCCGGGAACATCAACGCAGTCGGCGGTTACACAACGCTCCCGACAGAGGCCCGTCAGATCGGCGCGGAAGAACAGGAATGGAAGTCCTACACCGTCAGGGGCGCGACTGCTGATTATCTTGAGGCAACCGGACACGGCTTTGCAATCACAGCTGAAGGTTATGGACGCGGCAAAGAGGAAATCTGGAAGGCGCTGCGTGAAGACTCGACCCTGGGTGTGATCGATAGCATCGGAGTGCCGACCAGAGGCGGAGGCGGATTCATAATCGGTGGCCCTCAGTTCAAGATGGAAGGGTTCTTCGTCGAAGATGACGAGATGCCGGCCACCGAAATCGAAATCCGCGAACCCCGAAGCGGGGCGGTGGCGAAGGTCACGATAATCGCGGTTCTAGATTTGGTCGCAGATCAGTTTGGCGTGATAATGTTTGACAAGGCCACGCTGGACGGAATTTCGCCTGATCCTCTGCCGCTGACGACCTACCGTTTTAGGCTGGAGGATGGCGTCGACGCCGAAGTTTCGGCAGAAAGCCTCGAAGCCGCGTTCCTGGCTAACGGCCTGGAGGCGGAGGTGCTGGCAGACGAGCTTGAAGAGGACCGCCAGGCCAATGTGGCCCTTAACAACCTTCTGCAGGGGTTCATGGCGTCGGGCTTGCTGGTTGGTATCGCGGCCTTGGGTGTGATCAGTCTGCGATCTGTTGTNGAGCGCCGCCAGCAGATTGGTGTTCTGCGGGCCATCGGCTATCGGCGTTCTATGGTGTTGGCAAGTTTCCTGATGGAGTCGTCGTTCATCGCGTTGCTTGGAATCTTCCTAGGGGTTGGTCTAGGCACATTATTGGCGTTCAACTTGGTGACGTTCATCGGCGAACAGGTTCCAGGCTTGAGATTCTCGATGCCGTGGTTCCAGATCGGGTTGATCGTGACGCTGGCATACTTGTTCTCGTTATTGACCACGTTCCTGCCTGCGCGTCAGGCATCGCGAATCTATCCTGCCCAGGCTTTGAGGTACGAGTAGCGCTGTGTGGAAGACAGTGGGCCACGAAAAGGCAGTCAGCGCTCTATCCCAGGCGCTGACCGACAACAGGATGTCGCATGCATTTCTGATAACTGGCACGTCCAGGGTGGGCAAGATGTCGTTGGCGATGGACATGGCGCGGGCATTGAACTGCGTTGGAGACGACCCGCCCTGCGGAATTTGCGGCCAGTGCCGTCGGGTGACAGATGAGTTACATCCTGATGTTCGTGTGATCGGCCTGGAAAAGGACAGCGACACAGGGCGTCTTAGGACGGTCATATCGATTGACCAGGTGCGCGAGGTTCAACGCGATGTGAGTCTGAAGCCATACGAAGGCAAATATCGCGTTGTCATTTTCGATGGAGCGGAAAATCTCCGAGAAGAGGCGGCCAACAGCCTGCTGAAAACCCTTGAGGAGCCGCCCGATCAGGTCGTGATTATNCTGTTGGCGCTCGATGTNGCAAACGTGCTTCCCACAATACNCTCACGATGTCGTAGGATNGACCTACGCCCAATCGACGCCGTCATCATTGCTGACCATCTNTATCGGCTGTACACTACGGACCGCCAGTTGGCCGAAGAGGTCGCNCGGATGTCTCGTGGTCGGATAGGATGGGCGATTCAGGCNACGCAGGAGCCAGAAATNCTCGAGGCCATCTCCGACAGACTCGACGCAATAGAGCAGACCGTCGCTTCCTCGCTCGAGGCGCGATTTGAGTACGCGGAGCAACTGGCTCGGCGCTTCGCTCAGGATAGGGCCGAAGTGCTAGAAGAGTTGGACCTGTGGCTCGGATGGTGGCGCGACGTGATGGTTATTTCACAGGGCGAACCAGAACTGGTGTGGAACGTTTCGAGGTTGTCCGCGCTCCAATCCACGTCTGCCAGTACGTCCCTATCCCAGGCTGCGGCTACGGTCAANGCCGTTCAGCGTGCCATCGACCTGCTNCAGCGCAACGTAAATTCTCGGCTGACGATTGAGGAGCTAATGTTGGCCGTCCCAAACGTCGTGAATCTTCGGTCGTGATCCCGTCGTTAGAACTAGAATCCACGAATCACCATCACTCAACTCTCAGGAACACAACTCATGTCGACAATCATAGGCGTAAGATTCAAGCCAAACGATCGGGTCCACTACTTCGACTCGGCTGGAATATCACTTTCAGCAGGAGACAGAGTTGTCGTGGAAACCGAGGACGGGCCACGCGAGGGGCGGGTCGCCATTGCGCCGGGTCAGGTGGCGCACTCTGACTTGAAGGGTCCGCTCAGTCCGGCACTGAAGCGAATTGAACCTGACGTCGACTGATCTCTTGCGCCTCCGCCAGCCCTATGAGGACAGCCAGGGCATGAAGGGCAGCCATTCGTCCAATATCTCCCTGTGGTGGAACATATAATAGGGATTTGGGCGTGGCGTGGTCGGCTTCGCCAACAAGCGCATTCTGGCCTCTTTGAGACTCGAGCCCGCTTTCGTGTGGTTGCAAGGGATGCACGCGCTAACCACATTTTCCCAGATATGCTTGCCATTGCGAGAGCGCGGGATNATGTGGTCCAACGTCAACTGCTTGGATTTTTTCCCGCAGTACTGGCAGNTGAACCCATCACGATAGAATATCGCCTGTCGTGACAGACGTCGACGCATTACGGGACGCTTGACCATATAGAAGAGCCTGATAACTGACGGCGCAGGGAACGCTTCGGTGATGCTGTGGATGAAACCCAGGGCGTTTGTGACGAGTTCAGCCTTGCCGCGTCCCATCAGCACGAATGCGCGTCTTACGGTGCAGACGTTGAGCGGCTGGTAATTCTGGTTTAACACCAATACAGGCGAGTTGATTGTCGCCGTGCCGTTCATCTCTATCCACTAACAACATTGGGCTGAACAACCGAGGCGGTTCTTTTGCACGGTCATTGAGCCTCATTCAACCATTGGCGTGTTGCCCGAGTTTCCTCATAACTGTAACTTGCGGAGCGCAGAGGGTCTTTCGCTCACAGAGGCATGTTATCAGTTTGGCCCAAAATCGCAACTTCGGCATAATCGACGAGGCTTACTCGACTTCAAGAGCGTCAATTTCAGCCTGCAAAATGTCCAGGGCTAACGCGAAATCTGCCGGTATGAACCCAAAAGCGTCGGCTGGGAGCGCGCCTTGGATGTCGACGAATATAGGCACGATAGTCGATTCGGTGAGCGCATCCTCGATCGCTTGCTTTTTGTCGTCCACGATAGGCAACGAGACGTCGCCAAGCGCGTCGGTCAAGGGTCCGGTCGCAGCGGCGCCCTGGCCCCCAATTGCTGTCCCAGTGATGCCCGGCGCGATTGCCTCCAGGCCAGGAGTCGGGATTGTGAAATTGTAGGCGAATCGTGCCATGCCTGTGATGAACACGCCAGTGATGGCGAGGCCGATTACCAGCCCCAGGGCCAGCCCGCCCAGCTTGTCGACCATCCCAGACATGCCCAACGTGGCGATGGTGAGAATCGGCTTGGCGATCTTGCCAATGAACCCGATTATCACAACGGACGTTATGATGATTATCGCGTAGGAAACGACAGTCACAAGTGTGTCGGAGTTGAGGGAACTTTCAAACAACCCGCCGATGTCGTCAGCTATTTGTCCCGCCAACACCCACCCTACCAAGATGCCGACCGCGGTGAAGATCGCGCCGATAAGACCGGTCCTCATNCCCCATAATAGCCCAAAAACCAGTATGACGATGAGCGCAATGTCGAGCCAATTCATCTTGTGACCTCGTTATTTCCCAATGCGTATTCAGAGGGTGTGAATTCAAATTCAAAGCAGTTTATCATACGCTATTTGGAGCGCATAGGAGGATTTGTACCATGTTTAAGTAAGCAAAACAGGGCAGATCGATCTGCCCTGTTTTGCTTACTTAGTTTGTATCCCAGTTAGTGCGCAGGGTTCTTAAGTGGCTATTACCATCCCATTTTCCAGTTGCAACTTTGCCTTTAGCGACCGCATGAACAGAAACTTCTTCAAATCAAGGTGAACATTGCTCACAAATGGCGCAATGGCTCTGGAAACCAGCACTTCGACGTCGTCCTGTTTCACGATGCTGTAATTTGAGGTATTCCGGCTGCCAATGTAGGTATCGACCGATACCTCAGATATGCGAGTCGATCAAGTGGACATACATATGAGGTCCAACGCTGCGCGGCCACCTTTGTTTTGGATATGCGCCAGCGCCTCTTCGCTAAATGACACGTTCAACATTTGTGCCTCCAATCATCCTCTTGATTATGGGGGCGAGGTCGGCTCACAATCAAGGGTTTCTTTCACAAGTCAGATGCGGCGTATCAAGAATAGGTTCACTAAGCGGTCGAATCAGCGTACTGCGCGATGACTTGCGGCATATCCCGACTAAACTCGCCTTTAGACAACACCTGGTCACATCCCAGGCTCCGCGCCAGTTCCATCCCTTTGATATCTGAGTGAGGGCCGAAGGCGACGAGTTTCGTTTCAGAGTTGCGGGTTTTAAGTTCTTCTAAAACCTTCGGCCAGACATCAGGATCGCCCTCCAAGTCGACTAATGCCAACGTCGGAGACTGNTCTTGGTACGCATTCCAGAAATCGGCCTCAGTGTTAGTGAGCCTCATCGTCAGACCCGCTTGCTTGGCCGCGTTCATGATGCGAGGGAGAAAGAACAGGTTCTGCCCTAGCACGAATACTTTTCTATCTTCGGTCATACATCTGCCTTGGCGTGCGCGTTCGGAAGAAGTTAATTATTGGGTAAGCATAACATGGAGCAACGATAAAGCAATTTCAATGGGGGCCACCGGAGCGAATTGACGGCGCCAGACCGGAATCAGCATCATTGGGATTACAGCAGAAATTGGCCAGAGAGTTTACTGTCTTCCAAGTGCTATAATTCCACAGGTTGAGCCGTGGAGTCACCACATCCCCCAAATCCGGTCCGGAGCGATTAATGGTCTCTATCTCTTTCGATAAATTCACCCTTTCAAATGGTCTCGATGTAATCCTGTCTGAGGACCACTCATTGCCCGTTGCGGCTGTGAACCTCTGGTATCANGTAGGCTCCNAGAATGAAGAGCCTGGACGCACCGGATTCGCCCACCTCTTCGAGCACGTAATGTTCGAAGGNTCGAAGCACCACAACNAGNGCTNCTTCGANCCGCTTCAAAAGGTTGGNGCAAACCTGAANGGTTCCACGTCCCCAGACCGCACAAACTACTGGGAAAACGTGCCATCCAATTATCTCGAGTTGGCATTGTGGTTGGAGTCCGACCGCATGGGATTCTTGCTGGACGCTCTGGACCAGGACCGGTTTGAGATTCAGCGCGACGTCGTGAAAAACGAGCGGCGCCAGAGCTATGAGAATCGACCCTACGGCATGGCTCCNATGATAATTCAGCCGAACCTATTTCCCGCTCCNCACCCGTACAACTGGACGACTATTGGCGACCCGGCAGATCTCGACGCGGCGTCCTTGGACGACATCAANGCGTTTTTCTCGAAATTTTACTCACCGTCNAACGCCAGCCTNGCCATTGTNGGCGACTTCGATTCTGAGGCGACTCGCAGGATGGTGGAGAGCTACTTTGGAGACATCNCANCAGGCCCGTCAATCGACAGAGTTGGGCGNATGGATTCCAGGCTCAGCGGGCAAGTTACGCTCACAACCTCCGANAGCGTGCAACTGTCNAGGTTGTACCTGAACTGGCCGACCAATCCGAATTTCACGCGATTGCAAGCCCCTACCGACCTGTTGGCGACGATCCTTGGCGGAGGCAAAAGCTCTAGGCTCTACAAGTCCCTGGTCTACGAACGCAGGATTGCGCGTGANATCAGTGTTTATGACTACGGCCAGGAAATTGCAGGCGAGTTCACGATTCAGGCCACCGCGAACCCCGGTCACTCCANAGAGGAGATCGAAACGGCTATCATTGAAGAAATCGANANACTGAAGANCGAGACGCCGACCGAGGNNGAGATTGCCAGGGCCAAGAACCGCATNGAGACAAGTCACATTATGCAGTTGGAGCGGTTCGGAGGTTTTGGTGGCCGAGCCGACCAGCTTAACTACTACAACACGCTCACCGGAGACCCAGAGGCGATTAACACCGACGTGGNCCGGTACATGGCNGTCGAGCCTGAAGAGATCAGAGAAGCAGCAGCGTTGCTTGGTGGAAATGTCGTTAAATTGACTGTTCACCCCGAAGCNNGCCGTCAGGCAACCGCCTCATCGGTGGACCGCGCATCGACTCCGTCGCCGGCNGCGCAACCTCGGTTCACCTCGCCGATTCCAAAACGCGGTAAATTGTCTAACGGCCTGGAAGTTGTCCACCTCGAAAAGGGTGGCGTTCCCGTCGTGGCATTTGGGTTGGTGCTGTCCGGTGGCGCGTTGGACGATCCTGAAAGCAAGTCAGGGCTGGCTAGCCTCACCGCAAGCATGCTGGCAGAAGGGACTGGAACCCGGAGCAGCATCCAGATTGCCGAAGAACTGGAGTTCCTGGGCACCGACCTCCGTAACCATGCCAATCGTGAGTACGCGATGGTATCCAGCGATTCCCTGAAAACGAATTGGAAGGACACACTGAACATTCTGAGCGATGTCGTCTTGAACTCGGCGTTCCCCGACCACGAATTGGAGCGCTTGCGTAAGAACCTGCTGACAGACCTGGACAGAATCGCCGACAATCCGATGGCGATTGCCGGCCGAGCGGCCCGTTCGCTCTACTACGGGCCAGGGACGCCCTACGGCCATCCACTAACTGGGAACCAACAGTCCGTAGCCTCTATAACTAGGGATGATCTCCTGGGATACTACGATTCTCATTTCGGCCCTGATAAAGCCACCTTCGTCGTTGTTGGCGACCTTTCGTTCGAAGAGGCGATGGAGGCCGCTGAGTCCAACTTTGGAGAATGGAAGCAGTTGGGCGGCGCCAGCGCCAATGGCGTGTCGTCGATCGCGAATCATCCGTCACCCACTCAGATATACATCGCCGACAAGCCCGGCGCGGCCCAATCTGTGATTCGCGCCGGCCACCTGACCATCCCCCGGAGCCACGAAGATTACCTGTCGCTGAACATGCTAAATTTCATTTTCGGCGGCCAGTTTATGTCCCGACTTAACAGCAACTTGAGGCAGGACAAAGGGTATAGCTACGGCTACAACTCCATGATTGACTGGAGCATCGGGCCGTCGATGTTCATGGTCGGAGGCGGAGTTCAAACCGCCGTGACCAAAGCGGCGTTGATCGAGACACTCAAGGAGTTCGAAGAGATCAAAGGCTCGCGTCCTGTGACCTCTGAAGAGTATTCCGACGCCCGCGATGGCATACTCCGGGCGCTCCCCGGCCAGTTTGAGACGATGCACCAGGTTCTGCAACAACTGACTCGAATGGTGATATTCGGCCTCCCGGACGACTACTTCGCTACCTTCGAAGACCGATTATCTGAAGTCACGCTGGATGACGTTCATCGGGCCAGCGACATGCTGGACACAGACCATTTGAGCATCCTTGTGGTCGGTGACGGCTCTGAGATTGAATCAGGGATCAGCGAGCTTGGCCTCTCGGTATCCAAAGTGGATTACGAAGGCAGGCCACTGGCTTAGGCTCTGGTTCAAAATGAGATCGGTCCCAACTCAATATCTGATCGCTGATGGCTAAGCCCCCGAGATGGAGTGTCGCAATTGTCAACCGAGTACCGACCACTGCGCCTGATGGACACATTTCGGAACCTCTTCTACACGCCAATCTATGTGGCAGTGGCAGGAGGATTTTTTTACGCTGAAGGCCTGAACGTCGAGTTCAGCATGGTTCCCGAAGGCCAGCCTACGATGGATATGCTGAGGTCTGGGGCCGTTGATATCGCGCAGACCGGGATCAGCCGCAGTCTCATGGACCTGGACGAAGGGAAAGAGGACGCGCCGCTCCACATTGCGGAGATCAACCAGCGAGACGGCTTTTTTCTACTGTCACGTATCCCCGTAGAAAACTGGGCATGGAAGGAGCTAGAAGGCTCGACGTTGATACCCATCGGATTCACTCCGGTGCCGTGGAACCCTCTCAGGACGGTGTTGAAGAACAACGGTGTCGATCTGGATGCCATCAATCTGATTGGAGGACTGTCTGCCGCTGAAGCCATCTACCGTTTCAGAAATGGGCAGGCCGACTACCTGCACATTCTTCACCCTTTCGCCCAGACATTGATTGAGGGCGGCATCGGTCATATGGCGGCGTCGATGGGGCCGGAGCTTGGATATATCTGCTATAGTTCGTTTGCGGTCACGCCCAGCTATATTGACGATAATCCAGAAACAGTGCAGGCGTTCGTAACCGGGTTTCACAAAGCCTTGAACTGGGTTGCCGAGAGCGACCCTCCGGCGATAGCAGAACGAGTTTCGCCCTTCTTCCCTGATATATCGCCTGAGTCATTGGCGAGTGGGATAGGGCAGTATAAGATTCAAGAAACATGGCCACGAGATGCGCTGATTGGCGAGGATGGGTACGATTCGATGCGCGACATCCTGATCGACGGAGGGCTAGTCACCGAACCCCACCCATACCAAAGGCTCGTGAGGCCGGAGTTCGCGCGAAACGCGATGGATGTGTAACTCGTGCCCAATCAAACCGTTGATAAGGCTGTGGCCTAAATTACCTCTGATCTAAAACTTCTGGTGTTGGACCATCCGGGCATCCCCGAAACAAGGACATAGGTTCCTACCGGGGCCATCGCGTCCGGAGAACCACTTGCGGAAGCGGCGATGAGAGAAGCCTTCGAGGAAACCGGCCTGACATCGCTTGTCATGTGGAGATTTCTAGGAGAGCGGGNGATCGACATTGCGTCTTTCGGTAGAGACGAAATTCATCACCGACACTTTTTTCATCTGGGGTATGAGGACGACTCACCTGATTGCTGGAGACACTTCGAGGAGCTGCTGTCCGACGGCGGCGAGCCTGTGGAATTAGAGCTATACTGGGGCGATATGCTGTCTGATGCGGTGGAGTTAATTGCGGGGCAGGGCGACCTCCTCCACATGATCAAAGAGGTCGCGTCGTGAGAATCACCGCCAAGATTGCCGCCATCAGCCAGGAGACGCCGACGATCAAATCCTTCAGGCTTGATCTGGGCGGACAGAACTTTGAGTATCGGTCGGGCCAATGGGTGGATTTCTTCGTCAGGATTGAGGGCGCAGAGGCTGTGGGCGGGTATTCAATTACTTCCAATCCCACGCACAAGGGTTACATCGACCTAGCAGTAAAACTGGACGGCTATGGAGTTGTCACTCACTACCTGCACAAGCAGGCCAGTGTGGGCGATGGAGTCGACATTCAGGTCGGCGGTGACTTCTACTACACACGCGATATGGCGGATTCGGTGGTTCTGCTGGGCGGCGGAATCGGGCTCACGCCTCTCATGAGTATCATGCGGTATGTGGACGAGGACGCGCCTGATACACATCTCGCGCTCGTGCACAGCGCTCAGACGCCGTCCGAGTTTTTGTTCCGAGACGAGCTTGAAGCGATGGCCGATCGCAATCCCAGAATCCGCAATATATTTAGTGTCACAAGGCAGGGCAGCGAGCCCTGGGAGGGCCACACAGGTCGTATTGACGCACAGTTGATTAACGACGAAGAGATCGATCTCTGCGCGCTGTTCTACATCTGCGGACCGCCGGAAATGATCCAGAGCATGTTGGCGATGCTCCGGGGTCTGGGTGTCGCTGAAACCCGCATCCGCTACGAACAATGGTGGTAACCAAAGACCGAGCTCGATTCCCTAGATCATAGAGTAGCTTTGTCCGCCGTCCACTACGATGCACGCTCCGGTAATCAGGCCGCCTCTATCTGAAGACAGGAAGGCGATCAGGTCGCCCACCGGTTCAGGCCATCCGAACTTTCCCATAGGCAGGTTCTGCTCGATGAATGTCGCCACAACTTCTGGAGGGTTGTCGTTTTGGAACCTCTCCCACGATCCTTGCTCGTGGGCTATGGAACCGGGAGCGATGCTGTTGACCAGTATGCCGTCCTTGGCCAGCGCCAGCGCAGTGTGCTTGGTGGCCCCGATAAGCGCCGCCTTGGAAGACATGTACGAGATGTTGCCCCCCGATTCACGCCCCCAGATCGAGGCGATGTTGATGATTCGGCCCCAAGCCTGCTCCTGCATGTGGGGTATCACAGTTTTCATAAGCTGGAATCCCCCGAACACATTCAGGTCAAATGTCGCCTTGAAATCCTCAAGGGATGTGCCTGTGATATCGTCGCGAGAACGACTGCCACCGGCGTTGTTCACCAGGATGTCCACCTCGCCAAGACCGTCGACCGCTTTCCGGTGAAGGTCGTCCATGCCTTCGACGTCCGACACATCGGCCTCAATTCCGATGGCCTTGACTCCCAAGGCTTTCAACTCTCCGATTGTCTTGTCCAGCGTGCTTCGTGTCCTGCCACAAATGGCGACATTTACATCTTCTCCTGCCAACGACAACGCGGCTTGACGTCCCAGCCCTCGACTGCCACCCGTAACCAGTGCGTTCTTTCCTGAAATGCCGAGGTCCATGCTCTGTGCCCTCCGTGTGTGTTATGTGCGTGTTTCGGGCATCAGAGTACCATGGCGCGGAGTGACGCACAAACGTGAGAGACGCTGGTCGAAGTCGATTGTAAGCTCTTGCTCTCTTGACGCATACGGCGTCCTAAAATAACATGCCATGTGGCGTTCGGATTGCCGATTGCCTATGCTGAAGCATGACAAACATCGAAATGGATAAAATCTAAGAATGTATCTAGACCTCCACACACATTCCGTTTCATCAGATGATTCCAGAGCCAACGTCGAACAGTACGTAAAATGGATCGGAGTGCTGAGGAAAAAAGGCCATCAGATTGACGGGTTCGTGCTGACCGAACATCGCAAGTTCGACTTCGACAAGGACTACTCGGAACTCGGCGGTGAGAACGACGTGCTGATCCTGAAAGGTTCCGAATTGGACACCGACCTGGGTCACTTCCTGGTGTATGGCGTCACGGAGCAACTTACGCAACAAGTGGATTTCTCCGACGTGGATATGGATGCCCTCAAACTCATTGAGATTGCGGAGAATACGGGCGCGGTCGCGATTCCCGCTCACCCCGGCAGGTTTGGCATCGGCCTTACCGAATTCACGGGCAATGGCAGAGACTTCAGCGCGTTGAGAGCCGCCGAGCGATTTAACGGAAGCAACCGACCCGGTGAGCAGGAACGCGCCGAGGAATTTATCTCTCAACTCGGGCTGCGCGGCACTGGAGGCAGCGACGCTCACCTGGTGAGCGCGATTGGCAAGTGTATGACGCGGTTCGATGGCGACATCACGTCCGAGCTTGATTTGGTCGCGCAATTGAAAACTGGCAGATTCGAACCCGTGTGGCTCGACGACACAAAACAGGAGCAAGCATGACCACCGACGATCCGGACCTGAAGTACGATCGCTCTCTGCTGGGCGTGGATCACGACATCGGAACATATGACGTGACGAAAGAGATGATTATCAGCTTCGCGCGTTCCACTGGCGAGACCGGTGTGCAGTACCTAGACGAAGTAGCGGCGAAAAACACCGTGTACGGAGGCCTGATCGCCCCGCCGACTTTCTGTAATATGTTCGTCAACGGCGTGTCTCGACCAGACATCAAACTGGAGTTTGGCAACGTGGGCCTGTTCGCAGGACAGTCAATCGAGAACCTGACGCCAGCGAGGCCTGGAGACACTCTGTCGGCCAAAACCCGCTTGAAAGAGGTCTATGCCAAGACAGGCAGGTCAGGCAAGATGGTCTTCGCGGTCTGGGAGACTCAGTTCACCAACCANGGCGGCGACACTGTCGCGCTGGTGCAGGAATCTTTCGTCCGTCGGAACAGGAGTNCCAGATAATGGCATCAGAGNTTTACTACGACGACGTTGACNTAGGCGACGAGCTTCCCTCGATGGAGCGGCAGGTTAGTGACGACGAGGTGGTCGAGTTCTTGAACATCGCCAGAATCGGTGAGGCGAAAGAGAACCGATTCACAAGCGCTGAGGTGGCAAAAAGCGAAGGGCTTCCTGAAGCGATCGTGCCTGGGGCCATGAACATTGCGATAATGTCCACGTTAATCACAAGCTGGTCACCGACCGTCACCCTCCGAAAACTGGACGTCGTGTTTCGAGGGATGGTCCTCCACAATCGTCCCATTAAACTCACTGGCCTAATAACCGACAAGGACATAGTGGACGGCTCAAACCAACTGGAGTGCGACGTTGTCATGGAGAATGAGGAAGGCACGCCGTTGGTCATCGGAAAGGCGACGGTAGAACTTCCAGTGCGTGAGTAGCCGTGCCATTCGTGACGGCTGATTTCGCGCCTTGATAATCACCGTTCAGTTCCGAAAACAGATTGGACGAATACTGTTGGCGAGCACCCACCCGTCGGAGAAGTTCTGACGCTTGATTCTATTAGACTGGTCAGCCGAGACTCATCGCTAGGACGATTGACCGACCAGATCACCAATTGAATGTATCGGCCTGAATACGTGTGGCTCTAGGAACATCGGNACGATCCAACTTAGGGAGCTAGGAGGTTGACGCAATGCACCATCAGGCGCCGTCATCTCTGGGCGGACACGCAATGCCCGGCGCCGATNCTCGAACCACACGCCCCCTCGCAATATCCGGCTGGCTGGCAGAAATCTATTTCGGTATCGAGCTTGGCATCGCAATCTGAACTGGATCAAACTCGGTAATCTCCGACGCATTTCACACGTTCTCCGCCGTCGGCGGCGGGTCGGATGGNCGCTCGTCCGGCAACTCGCTTCCAAACATTTGGCTCCCTGCGCGTCGAAATTGTTGGCGCGCAAGTCAACGGATTCTTCTTGATTGGAATGGTGGGGCTGCTGTTCTGGGTGGGCCTGGTGAGGCTGCAAAATCCGTCGATCTTCCAACCATGCCGATGCTTTTCACGGCAGGAGGCGGCCTGATTACCGAACTCATATCGCTGAGTCTCTTGTACAAAGCGCAGAAAACGAATTTCAATATCAAGGGCGCGCACTGGCACGTTCTGCAAACCTTNGCAGGCAGTCCCATTATTATTGTGGCTACGCTCACCATCTGGTTCACCGATTTTCTTGAAACCGATCCACTGCTCGGGATGCCATTTGGTTTGCTGCTGCTCGGGGCTTCGTGGACCATAATTCGCGCTGCCCTCTACATCTTGCTCGACAACGTTCCGAGAGACCTGGACCTGATGAACGAGGCGCAGAGCGCGATTGAGGCGGCTCATGGCGTGGACAGCGTTCNTCACCTTCACGCCTGGAGCATTACTCAAGGAAAGAATATCCTGTCAGCACATGTGTTGGTGAGCAACATCAGAGAGGCAGAGCATACGCCCCAAAGTATTCAGGCCATGCTCAAACCAGATTTCCAAATGTATTTCTCCACGATCCAGCTGGAGTCAGAGGTATACGCGGAAATTGAAAAAGCGGAAGAGGTCGATTTTCTGCGGCAACAGCCCGATTGGATTTGATGGCGGGCGAGGAGGGTATACAACCCTCCCCGGTTAGAGCGACGTTGCAGGCTAGGAGCCTAATGTTCCATGATCGTTCCGCCGTTGAGGTTTATGGACTGGCCCTGAATCCAGCTTGCGGCCTCGGTGCAAAGGTAGGCTATGAAGTCGCCGATTTCCTCGTCGGTGCCGTTGCGACCGATGGGAGTGTTGGCGGCCATGTTTGTCCAAGTGTCGCCTCGACCCAGATCGTCCATGCGATGGGTGTCCACGGCTCCGGGGCAGACGCAGTTGACATTGACGCCCATTGGCCCGAATTCTCTAGCCATCGACTGTGTCATGCCGACGACCGCAAAGTTGGCGGCGTTGTAGGCCAGCGTGTTGGAGCTTCCGCGTTTTCCGGCTGATGAGGAGATGTTGACGATCTTTCCGCCATCGCCTTGTTTTGTAATCTGTTCCATAAATGCTTTGGTGCAGTAGAACGTCCCACCGACCTTGATGTCCATGACCAGATTGAACAGGTTCGGGGTCAGGTCGGCGACCGGAACACGGTCAGCGCCTCGGGCGAATGNGGCGTTGTTGACAAGTATGTCGACCCTGCCAAATTCTGCGACTGCGCCGTCTATCATGGCTTGAACGTGCTCCTGGTTTGTGACGTCGACGGTCATCGTCAGCGCGCGACGGCCCAACGCTCGAACTTCGTCTGCCGTGCTTTCAACGTCCCTCCAATTGACGGCTTTTTCGTCATCGGGGAATGAATCAGGATTGCGTCCGGTGCCGGTTACAACGACGTCGGCGCCCAGGCGAGCGTATGCAGCAGCGGCGGCTCTGCCTATTCCTCGGAGCCTTCCAGCTCCTGTCACGATTGCTACTTTTCCATCAAGCTCTGGCATAGTCTGTCCCTCTCTTTTTGAAAATCGGATGGGTTTTATGAGGCCTCATGTCGGGAATCGCCCTGAGTATATCTGGCGAAGCGGGTGGTGTAAACGCGCCTTTATTGTTCAGTCGGAAGTGACGGATGCTTGCTCTCCGCGTAGGAGCAACGTTCCGAGGTTTCTGACCTGGCGATTGATTAGCGCAGGTCCTACCGCGAACGCGCTCACCAGGAACCCGCCGATTGCTATGGCGAAGGGAGCGCCGATGAAGTTGGCGACTGCGCTTGCCTGGGTGCCGCCCAAAGGCATGAAGCTCCAGGTCATTCCAAACAGACCCATGACCCGCCCTCGCATTTGGTCGGGAATCAACATTTGCAGCGAACTCATGACTGAAATCATGTACGCAGAATTGGTCACACCCATCACATAAATCAGCGCAAATGCCAGCCAGTAGTTTCCGACATATTCTGATGTCAGCGCGAAAGCCGCCAGCGCGAGCCCGTATGTGACCGCTCCGCCGATCAACAGCATACCTTTGCCACCTGTGGAGCTTCTGGAACCTAGCCACAGCGTGGTCTTGAGCGCTCCGAGTCCGCCCACCGCCATTAGCAGTCCCTGGCGGTCTGCATCGACGCCCAGAACATCCACAGTGAATATCGGCAACAGCATGATATACGCCAGTCCGAAAAAGCTGTTGAAGAATGTCATGCCTATAAGGAACGCGACAATCGAGTTATTCTTGAGGAATCGAAATCCGTCTAACAGGTCACGAGCGGCGCTTGTGCCCTGCGCGCGCGGGATGGGTGGGACCTTGAGAGTGGACAGCACGATCGCCATTGTAATGAAGCCGATCCCCGCCACGAAAAACGCTGCTGCCGTGCCAGCCGTCGCGATAATCACGCCCGCGATTGCGGGAGCGATGATGCGGTTGCCCTGCCAGAGCGAGGAGTCGAGTGCCACTGCGCTGACCAGAGCTTTCCTCTCCACGAGATGAGGGTACAACGATTCGTGGGCCGGACCGTAGAACGCCTCGACGACCCCTGCCAGGAACGCGATTGCGATGATGTGCCATGCTTCGACTACGCCGACTAGCGTCAGTGTTGCCAACACGAACACAAGCANTGATGCGATGGTCTGGGCAGTCATTATNAGTTTGCGCTTGTCAAACTTGTCGGCGAGCACTCCCCCAAACAAATTTAGGCCGATGGCGGGAACTGCGTTCGCCATTCCGACATATCCCAATGCCAACGGAGACTCGCTCAGCTCGTGAACCAGCCATAATTGGGCGAACCGGAGGATTTGGAATCCGCTTACCGATGCCATCGCCGCTAACCAATACTTGAGATATGCCGCGTAGCGCAGCGCTGGGGGCAGTGTCAATTGGATGTTGAAAATTTCTGCGGTCCTACGAGGTATGAGTCTGAGTGTTTTGGTGAATGTAGTCAGGAAGGCGGAGCGTCAAACTGATTCGTAATCCAGTCGGCCAAGAGCGCTCGGAGCTCGTCCTTGCACTCCATGAGACCGTGTTCCGCCCCTGGATATAGAACCAAATCTTTGGGCTCTTCGGCCCACTCGAATATCTGCTCCGAGCAACTTGGAGGCAATCGAGTGTCCTCCTGGCCGTGGACCAAAAGCAGCGGGCGCGGCGACACTTTGCCGGCGTCACGCGCTCCGAATGTCTGGCTGGACAGCGCGATTACAGCTTTGACTTTGTCGCTGAATGGGGCCGCCGTGATGACCACGGCGCCCCCAAAGGAGTGTCCAACAAGCAGAATGTCCGTGTGTCCAGTTCCTGCAAGAAATGAGATTCCTACGAGGGTGTCCAACACAGATTCCGAGAGAAGTCGGGGATCACGGTAGTTTATCCTTAGCGACGTGATTCCGGTCTTCAGATTTTCGGCCAGATCGCCGTAAATGCCGTCAGCCGGGCCATCGAACCCACCTCTTGCGCCCCAGACCCACACGATGCCTTGCGTGGTCGGCGTCGTCTGGTCGTGGTGGATGATGGCCTGAATGTCGCCTCGTGTAGTCTGCAGGAGCATTCCCTGACCGGCCTGACCCTCAGGAGCTTGCCAGGGAACAACACCCTGAATCTCGATGGACAGGTTTTCCTGTTCAGATGCCATGATGTCCGCACTTTACCAGAACCGCCAGGTCTGCGAAACATCGTGCTGCTCTACGAAGAATTTGGAATCTTATGGGTTACTGACTGACACTGATAAGAATAAAAATGCGTAACAAAACTTCCCGACGTCATGCTGAATGGAGTGAAGTATCTGGTCGAATTAATGCCTCGGTTGTTCCAAAATGCCATATTTATCGACCGCGATGTCAAAATGACATGGTTTTGTTAGGCGATCTAAGTTTGTGCTTCATAGGTCCGGCGTCATGTTGTGCCAATCGGTGGCCTGCTCGTAGGCGTAGGCTATCCGGAACATCGCCTCTTCGCCTAGGGGTTTCGCCATGATCTGGAGTCCGGTGGGCAGCCCGTTGGACAATCCTGACGGCACGGATATTCCAGGGATACCTGCGATGTTGGCGGGCAGGGTCAACACGTCGTTCAGGTACATCTGCACGGGGTCGTCCATCTTTTCGCCAAGCTTGAATGCCGTGGAAGGGGATGTCGCCATAACAAGCGCGTCGAATTTCTCAAACTCTGACTCGAATTCCTGTCTGATAATCGTCCGGACCTGCTGGGCTTTCAAGTAATATGCGTCGTAGTACCCCGACGACAGGGCGTAGGTTCCCAGCATGATTCGGCGTTTGACCTCAGGGCCGAAGCCACGCTGTCGGGTCTTTTCGTAGGCGTCCCACATGCTGTCGGCGTCCTGCTCTGAGAATCCGTACTTCACGCCGTCGTACCGGGCCAGGTTCGCCGAACACTCCGATGGCGCGATGATGTAGTAGACAGCCAAAGCGTAAGAGGTGTGGGGCAAGGATGCCTCGCCGACCTCCGCTCCCAGAGATTTCAGAACGTCGATAGCCTTGCGAGTCGCTTCCTCGACACCCGACTCCATGCCATCGACGAAATACTCCTTCGGCACTCCGATTCGCATGCCATTGAGGTCGGTTTTCAGGGCTGCGGTGTAGTCAGGAGGCTGGAACTCGATGGACGTTGAGTCCCGCGGGTCGTGGCCCGCGATTGCGTTCAGCACGATCACCGAGTCTCGCACGTCTCTGGTCAGCGGGCCTATCTGGTCAAGGGAGCTTGCGAAGGCTATTAACCCGTATCGCGACACCAACCCGTAGGTGGGCTTCATCCCGACAATGCCACACAGCGAACCGGGCTGTCGGATGCTTCCCCCCGTGTCGGACCCAAGCGAGAAGAACGCTTCGCCCGATGCGACTGCTGCCGCAGGGCCGCCGCTGGAGCCTCCGGGAACTCGCTCCAGATCCCAGGGATTGCGCGTCGGGAAGAAAGCCGAGTTCTCGGTGGACGAACCCATAGCGAACTCGTCCAGGTTGCCTTTTCCGACTAGCACCGCCCCTTCCTGACGCAGCCTTTCAGTGACCGAGGCGTCATAAGGGGGGACAAACTCTTCCAGCATGCGGGACGAACAGGTGGTCGGGACGCCGCGAGTGCACATGTTGTCCTTTAACTGCATGGGGATGCCTGTCAGCGGCGCGGCGTTGCCTTCGGCAATACGAACGTCGGCCTCCCGGGCTTGCTCCAATGCGAGGTTGCGCGTCACCGTGACGAACGCCTTCACCCGATCATCTATTTCCTCAATTCGTTCGAGGGAGGCCTCGGTGAGTTCTAGTGACGAGACATCGCCGCGATCGAGCATGTCGCGAGCCTCATGGGCTGTTAGATTTACAAGAGATTTATCCATGCGCGGCCTCTCTGGACATCACTAAGTTAGGAGGATTACAGTGCTATGCTGAACGGAGTCGAAATATTTGGTCACCAGTGTGACATCCGTGGTGCGAGTTTGACTCGTGATTTCAGCATGCGCCGAAAAGCTGGCGGCTAATCCAACACTGCCCTTACCCGGATGTGATTGCCGTCGCGCTGAGGAGCGTTCGCCATCATTTCATCAACCGATTTATCGTTTGTCACTTCGTCGTCTCGCATGACGGATACCACGTCCGCCGAGTGGGCTGTCGGCTCAACGCCTTCGGTGTCCACTTGGTTAAGGACGTCGATATTGTCCAAAATATTGGACATCTGGTCGCGCATGAGTTCGACTTCTTCATCGGTCATGCCGATCCGCGTCAACACGCTGAGATGCCGCACTTCGTCGGATNTAATACGANCCATGTCATTCGCTCCAAGTTTCGAGTCCGCCGGAAGTGTAACAAAGGGCGTTGTGAGNGGGCAAGATCGGCTTCCTAAAACCTCACAATGGTTGCAAGAACAGCTTCCTTTGACACTCACGACCGATGGNTCTAATATGNGNCCGATGGTTACCAANGTCAAAAANATAGGCATAGCGGGNTGCGGCACCATTGGACGCAGAGTCGCGAGCGAGTTGGACGCAGGCTCAATTCCTGGCGCGACACTGGTTGCNCTCAACAGNCGCAATATCCANCGGGCAAAAGAGTTCGCCTCTANTNTGTCNAATCCCGTGCCTGTGCTTNCTCTGCATGAGATGGCNCAGGCNGTCGACCTCGTGGTCGAGGCCGCNCCGGGCGCGGCGATGAACGACATTGCNACGGCNACGNTGTCGGCTGGCAAAGACCTGATGGCTCTCAGCGGAGGGGCTTTGTTAGANC
This sequence comes from Chloroflexota bacterium, assembly GCA_002710885.1. The sequence goes on from PAIW01000031.1 coordinate 26,472, forward strand.
GCGANGACCTGTTCGACATGGCCGNGCGCAATGGCGCGAAGGTGTATGTTCCGTCCGGCGCGATTGCCGGNCTGGATGGCGTCGCCTCCGCCTGTGCNGGAGAGATCGANTCCATAACCATGATTACTCGAAAACCGCCTGGCGGACTGAAAGGCGCTCCGGGTGTCGAAGGCATGGACNTAGACGCTGTTACCGAGCCGACGGTCGTNTATGAAGGCCCNGTCCAGGANGCATGCCGCCTGTTCCCTGCNAACGTCAACGTGTCGGCGGCTCTGAGCATGGCGGGCATCGGCCCTAACAAGACCGCGATTCGAATTTACGCCGACCCGACTGTCACCCGCAACACTCACGAAATTCAGGTCGAGGGCGAGTTCGGCAAGTTGACAATCAAGATTGAGAACGTCCCTTCACCTGAGAATCCCCGGACAGGCAAGTTGTCGGCNCTGTCCGCGCTGGCCACTCTCCGGCGCATCACTTCTCACATCCAGATNGGGACGTAAGTTCNGGCNATCGCTCTGANTNAAGCCTGGGTGNTTGCGACNCTCGATTACTCTCCGNAGTCNCTCGGTGGCAGCGNCTTGAGGTACATCCATAGGGCCTTGAGTTCGTCATCAGTCATCCGAGCGAAATGCTCCCAGGGCATGAACTCACCATCGAGTTGCCCGCCGCCAGGAGTCTTNCCTGTTCGCATNGTGTTTATGAAGTCAGACTCCTCCCANCTAACCAGCACACCCTCTNGCGTTAGATTGCGGGCNACTGGNGCGTCCTGCTCTCCNGGAACCGAACCGCCTGACAGGTTGTNGCCGTGACAGACTGAGCAGATTGTCGCCAGATACTCGCCGTACTCGACTGTCACTCCTGGNGTCGGGTCTGGAGGGCGAGGNGCGGTGTGGTCGAACTTGCTAGCTGGGAGTATCGATGAATCCAATAGNGCGATNACTCTGCCCAGCGGNCCCAGNCTGGTCTTTGGCACTTGGTTGTCCACTGGTGGAAGGTNCCTTATNTANGCGACNATGGCNCCCAAGTCTGCGTCACTGATCTTGTTAAAGTACTCTGAAGGCATTATCACCAACGCCTCTCCGTCGCGACCAACTCCGTGACGAATCGCCCGCACGAGGTCTTCATCGCTCAGCGCGNCGCCGATGCCGCTTGCNNCNGATGTGAGATTGGGCGNGGCGAGCGTGCCGAACANAGAGTCTTCAGACAGNANATCTCCTCCTANCCCCTCNCCATGACACTCACTGCAAAGCCCGACAGTTTCGACGTAGTGGCGACCGCGTTCGATGGAAATTGCATCTGTCGGTATTGGAACGGATGCTACCTGAATGTCGTAATCCTTGCTGATCCGCCTGCTTCCTAACAAAATCAGGACCAAGATGGCCNCAACGAGCAGCGCNANCAGTCCCGCCACAACGATTCCGANCCATTTCAGNATNTTCTTGATAGCTCACAATACCCTTCACATNATGCGGAATCTATCTAGAGTCTANGATANTNCATCACCTTTTACTTCGTGGTNATATGGCGATGGNNGACGGTGTAGGTTTATGNATTGTTGCTTTNAAACTTCNCGTNTCAAGNNTGGCNAACNCGCAATCTCNCCTGANNCGNGTTGACAAGATCATGCGCCANATAATTGAAAANCAACATCAGCAGGTTCTCAATGNCTTNTCGGNGCCCATATAATGCAGTCACNATCNGGAACGCCTGAGNNGCGTNAATCGGCAAATCATACCANCAGACNAAATCCAAAACCGACCAAGGAGCGANNGAAATGGAAGTCCAGGAAATTGCANACCTGATAACAACCAAGGAACAAACAGTATCTGTNGCCGAGGCNGACACCTGCGGTTTGATTGGATATATGTTCAGCACCGTGCCGGGAAGTTCNCGATGGTTCCCGGGCGGCGTCATTGCNTATACCGGCGGACTGAAGCAGTCGATTCTCGGAGTGTCNGACGATCTGTACAACACCAAAGGCAGCGTCAGCCCNGANATGGCGATTGCGATGGCGCGAGGCGTCGTCAATGTGACTGGCACAGACTACGGGGTCTCGGTCACAGGCGTCGCCGGCCCGACAGGCGGACGTTCGGGACTGCCAGTCGGGACGTTCTACATCGGGTTGGCCGGCCCAGACAACCTGGACGTCGCCGAGCGAATCCAAACCGATGGAGGAGATCGCGATGGCAACAAACGACAGGCGGCGCAGGCCGTCATCGACCTCCTGGGAAAACACTTGTCAGGCGAAGCGTAATCGTTAGTGCCTGGATTCGGAATTCCTAGTGGAAATCAGCTCCCGCTTTTGTGAACACCATCGCGATTTTGACACGCATGGAGCTGGGGATTAGATTTTGCCCCATGCTAAGTCCGCATAATCGCGCCAGTTGATAATCCTGTCGCCATCGGCACAGGTGAAAGACAAGGAGCGGCTATGATTAAGCATCGGAGTATGTGGAGGCAGGTTTTGTTGTTCATCATCACTCTGGGGATTTACGGAATTTACAGGTACTGCGTCACATTCAAGGAAATGGTCGAACATCAGGGCCAGGAAGAAAACGCCGTCTTATGGACGATATTGGCGCTCATACCCATCGGGAGCTTATTCTCGTTCTGGAAATATGGAGGGTTGGTGGAAGGCGTAACGAACAATAAATATCCTCATCGGTTGCTGTTCGTCCTTTTGATTTTCATGGGGCTGGCAGCGTGGTTGATTACGCAGCTTGAACCGAACAAACCTGCGACTCAGGAAGCGTGACATCTAATTTAGAAAACGTGCACGAAACGCCTTCCGGATTCNGGCGNCNTNGGAGTNTGANGTCNGGTATGATGGAAATACNGGACNGAANCACCTGCACGATACNTTGGAGGCGATTTGTGGACAAACAACAATACTCTTGCGATAAGTGCCAGGGGGCCGAATTCAAGGCCGGAGAAATCAGGACGACGGGTTCGGGAATTTCTCGATTCCTGAATTTGCAAAATCAAAAGTTCAACACTGTGTCCTGCACGCGATGCGGCTACACGGACGTTTATCGAATGGATGCCGGCGGAAAGATTGGAAACATCTTCGACATATTGACCAACTAGGCGTTCTTCTCAGACCAGAACGAAAATGTGGCTGGCGNCTCTCGAATCGCCAGCCACATTCTATTTGCCCCGATTGTGGGCGANTCGTTACTCTCTTGGTGGCGCCNCGGGCATGGGGTTTGTGAGGCCTTGGGCTAGCGAAATCGGAATCAANTCGTCCAACTCGTCCAGAGTCCAGCGCCCGTTTTTGTGGATACTGCGNGTGACGTGACGCGGTGAGTACANNGTCATCTGCCATCCGCTGGTTCCGATGACCTGTCCTGTAATGTTTCCTGCTGCTTCGGAGCAAAGATACACGGCCTTCGGCGCNTTGTTGGCNGGATCACGAGCTTCAGGCGGCCCCTGGATAGGCTCGCCCTGAGTGCGTATCTNCGTTGTGGCGACAGCCGCCGCTCGAAGCTGTCGGCTGGAATCGGGGACTGTCTCTGTCATGCGCGTGGCTCCGCCGGGATACACGGCGTTGGCGGTGATGCCATATGGAGCCAACTCTTTGGCGAGAGATCGGACGAATCCAACCATGCCCTCTTTGGCAGCGGAGTAGTTTGCTTGACCCGATGACCCCAGACCAGAGCCTGAAGAATACANCACGATTCTGCCGTATCCCTGCTTGATCATNTGGGGTATCGCGTTTCGCACCATGTTGAACGCGCCGTACAGGTGAACCTGCAAAACGGCGTCCCACTCGGCCTCGGTCATGTTGAATACCATGCGGTCTCGGAGGATGCCTGCTACATGGCACACGGCGTCGAGTCTNCCGAAGTTGTCTATGGCTGTCTGGATAATATTGCCNGCCGACTCGTACTCGGCCACGGAATCGAAGTTTGCGACCGCCGAGCCGCCTTTGTCACGAATTTCCTTTGCCGTTTGCTCTGCTGGAGAGCCTGACGTTCCNTCGCCGTCCACTGCGCCGCCCAGGTCGTTTACGACCACGGACGCACCATCGTCGGCCATCCAGTGAGCGACTTCGCGNCCGATACCCCGGCCNGCTCCGGTAACGATTACGACTCTGCCTTCCATTCTATTTCCCATTGATATTTACCTCTCGTTGGGTGTGTACCAGCGNCGATTCAGACTGCTGATAGCTGTNGGCTNACTGCTGATAGCTGGACTAGAAGCCTGTGCCGATCATCTTTGGGACCAGAACGTCCATCTCTTCCATGTTGAAGTTGCCCCACTTGAGTATCGACCGCTCAACCGCCGGGTTCGAGTACAAGTAGATACTGCCGCCTCGGACGCCGAAGACGTATCCGTTAACGTCAGGGGANGNGTAGGTGGAAAGATACACCGCCAGCGGCGCGACATTCTCAGGATCGTCGGGCCAGCCCGNNCCTTCCCANTCACCCAGAGCAGGGGACGGGCCGATGCCTGCTCGCTCGTCTCGGCTGGGTCCGGGAGCGTCGGCAACNCGATGCTCGTCAACACTGCCGGGGAACAGGCGAGTCTCCGCCATCGGAGAGATGGCGTTCGCNGTNACACCGTAGCGTCCCAGGTCGCGNCCCACAGTGCGAGTGANACCGACAANGCCTTCGGAGGCNGCNGAGTAGTTGGAGCGTCCCACGTCACCCAGNCCGGCGTCGGAAACCATGTTTACGATTCTTCCGCTTCTCTGTTGTCTNAATATAATNGCTGCGTACTTGCAGGTCGTGAACGCGGCTTTNGTGTTGTTGCGAAGAACCCGGTCCCAGTCGTCTGGGGTCATCTGGAAAATCATGCGGTCGCGNAGCATGCCAGCGCTGTTGACAAGCACATCCAANTGACCATATTGNTCAACNGCCTGNTGTATGACGGCCTCGCCGCCGTCCATGAGCGCGATATTGTCGTAGTTGGCAGAGGCTTCGCCGCCTCGCGCCCGAATTTCGGCCACAACGCCGTCGGCTGGCTCGTGGGACGANCCTGTGCCGTCAACCTCGGCGCCGAGATCGTTGACCACGACCTTCGCGCCTTCTTCTGCCATNAGCAGGGCCACGCCTCGGCCCACGCCCCTTCCCGCTCCCGTCACCACAGCCACCTTGCCNTCTAGACGGTTGCCCATTAGTNACCTCCNTTTATTTAATTTTCGTAGCANGCTTTTTGTCGACATAGAGAATNGCTAATTCGNCGCTCCTCGCGTCGNGTCACAATATAACCCATGGGGCGACCGTTGGAAAGTTTGAGGTTGAGTCGGTGTGCTAAGGTATGANGGCAACNCNAAAANCAAGGAGCTCCACTTGATACACAAGGATTTTTCCTGCGAATTTTACTTCATACGGCATGGCGAATCAGTGTCCAACGCGACGCCNGGATTCGCCGCCGGCAAGAACTTCGACGCGCCTCTGACCGACAANGGGATCGGGCAAGCCCAGCTACTAGGCGAACGACTAGAGCGNGAGGGCGTGACCTTNGACCGGGTGTACAGTTCCAGCCTGACACGGACCGTCCAGACCACGGANAATATGCTCATAGGTATGGGAGAGTCAGGNCGCGATTTNCCCAGGGTGGACGANATCATCGAACAGCAGATGCCTGGGTGGAGAGGCGTTNCTGTTGAAGAGGTCTACACTCCGGAAAATTTNGTCTACATTCGCTCCAAAGGGGCGCACTTCGTCCCTCCAGACGGGGAGTCCTTGAGGATGGTCCAGCGGCGCATGTCGAACTGGCTGGAAGACGAGATAATCTACAATNAGGAACTGACATCNGAGCCGGTGTCAATGCGGGTGGCGGTGGTTGGGCATGGCACNGCGTCACGATGNCTGTTCCAGTACATCATGAGATTCGACGATATGTTTCTTCGTAGGATGTCGATAGAAAACACGTCGATAGCCCGTTTTATCTTCGACGANGAGGGTTGGTCTGTGCTGAAGCTGAACGACGCTACGCACCTGGGAACATCAGAGTCTCACAGCCTTGAGGCGCAACCCTGAGTNCTGACAANGNGATNANNGCATCAGGNCGGGNTTNNGACCCGCACTAATTGATACTGGANTACTAANACGCCGACTCTACAGACTAATTTTAACGGCTATTGCCNCCTCTTGAGTCCGANCAGGCCNTCCATAGCNGCAGCTTTGGCCTGATCTTCGGGCATGTTGAACTCTTTGATCATCATGTTGGAGTTGGAATCTGCCATATTCTTGATGGTCTAGTCGGTTGCGGTGAACTCGCCTTTCTACATAGAGTAGGTGCAGTACTCATCGTGTTGAGAGCCATCAGAATGAGTGCCGCATTCCCCTTGTTTGGACANAGGCATCGCGCAACTCTGGCAGACCGGCGACTGGGATGCTACCATCGCGTTCTCCTGAAAATTTCAGGCACGGGTGGTTGTCACGGACAGCTGTTGAGCTATGCTGTGTGTCAATTATCGGGCGGCACGTATGTTCTATTCCAAGGTTCAATTCGATCTGTTTNCGAGGACTTTGCAGAGAGAAATCATTCTCGTGGCGGCATTGCCAGACCTTCGATGAACTGGAGGTTGGGTGTCTTTTTCAACTCCTCTGGAGCCATGCTCAGCTTGGATGACCGGCTCCCAGAACCCAGGATTACCGAATCCAGAGCCAGAATCTGGTGGTCGACATATATCGGCATGTCATCAGGCAGAGCGAAAGGGGTCACACCGCCGATCATCATGCCCGTGACCTCGCGAGTGTCGTCTGGTGACGCGAAGGACACCCTCGACACCTCCATCAAGCCCTTAACGGCATGATTGACGTCGAGGCGGTCTGTCGCCTTGACGATGCAGGCGCAATACTTCTTGGCGCCGCGTTTGGACGCCACAAGAATTGTGTTGCCGCTCTCGTCCATCGAGTAACCGTATTTCTCGCAGAACGCGGCGGTGTCGGCGTAGTCTGGGTCGATCTCGAATTTTTCGAATTGGATGCCCAGAGAATCCAGCGTGGATGCAACCCTGGCCTCAATGTCTTGAGTTGATGTCATTGATTACTCCTGTCGATTCGTGAATCCGGTGTCTCGCGCTGTTATTATACGGACACGCTTGAATTATTTTACAACCTGGAAATGCTGACGGCTGAAAGCTGATTGCTGACAGCCACCTGGAGGCAGGCACATGAGACTGGAAGGCAAAACAGCGATAATCACCGGTGCGGCCCAAGGCCTGGGAAGGGCTATCGCTCTAGATTTCGCCGCCGAGGGCGCGGAGATGCTGTTGGCGGATATTCAAGGAGAAAAGGTTGCTCAAGTCGCCGCGCTGATCGGGGAGAACGGCGGTAGGGCCGAGGTTGTGGAGGTGGATGTGACCGATGCTGCTCAAGTCGAAGCGATGATCCAGAGTGCGATTGCTCTGTTTGGCGACGTGGACATATTGGTTAACGACGCCGGAGGCTCGGGGACGGTAGGCATACAGCACATAGAGGACGTCACCGAGGAGATGTGGGACGCCCAAATCGACCTGAACCTCAAAGGCACGTTTCTTGCGTGCAGGGCTATGGTGCCTCTGATGAGGAACCGCGGATACGGTCGCATCGTCAACATATCGTCTTCCAGCGCCAAGGGGAATTTCGGCGCCCTCGGCACTTCGGCGATTCGATTGCCGTATGCTTCGGCAAAGTCGGGTATCATCGGTTTCACCTACCAACTAGCAAAGGACGTGGCGCCGGATGGGATCTATGTTAACGCAGTCATGCCGGGATTCATTCTCACCGAAGAGGGCGCCCGGGTGCGTGGACGATATGAAATCTTGAATGAAAATGAGCAGGCAAACATGACGTCCACCGTGCCGCTGGGGCGCCCGGGCCGGGCGGACGAGGTCGCAAAGGCGGTGACATTTCTGGCCTCAGACGATGCCAGTTACACGACAGGGACTATCCTGGAAGTGACCGGCGGCAGGTAAGACGCGACCAAAGTGGGAGGGTCGATTCGTGCCCGAACGAATGAAGATATTCCAGGGAGACATCACTAGTTGGAGGTTGACGCTATTCGTAAATGCCGCCAACAATTCCCTTCTGGTGGCGGAGGTGTCGATGGAGCGATCCACCGAGCGGCAGGGCCGGGTCTGCTGGCCGAGTGCACGACACTCAGCGGTTGTAACACCGGCGAAGCTAAGATCACCGGAAGGTATGACCTGCTCTCGAAGCACGTAATCCATACCTTTCGGCCGGCGTGGGACGGTGGACGTGCTAACGAAGACGCTGTGCTGGCGGGCTGGTATCGAAATCCTCTTAAATTGGTCGAGGAGAACGGCCTGAGAATGGTGGCGTTTCCGGCGATCAGCACAGGCGTTTTCGAATTCCTAAAGGAGCGGGCGACCCGGATCGCCGTGCGGGAAGTCAGGGCATTCCTCGATCAAGATGTCGGCGTCGAGCGGTTGATAATCGTGTGCTTCTCCGAGCGAGATTTCGACATGCATCAGCGCGTTCTACACATGGCGTCGAATTAAGAAACTAGTGTTCCGTGGGTTGAATCGTCTCGCGACTCGATACAAATTAATCTGCAATTATCTGTTATTGAGAATCTCGGCCTATGTCACCACAAATTGACCCATCCAGAGCATTAGAATTCCAAAACGCGTTGATGTTATCCGGCTCCGACGAATAACTCACCAACCGCACCTGGTTATTTGCTTCGCCACTGAAATCGACTAAGATTTCCACTCTCTCGCTAGTCGGCAACCTCAATCTAGCCATGGGCACTGGCCTTTCCAACGGCCGATCGTCCGTGCCGATTTGATGGAATTTGCGATTATCGCTGAAGCTGAAATTGTAAACACTGACGTTGGAGCCGTTAAGCAGGCGAAAACGGACGAATTACGCCGAGGCGTCGACCACTGGAGTCACAGCCCCGTTGACTAGAAACTGATCTCCGTTCACGCCAAAATGCGTTCCCTGATAATTGAACGAACCATCAACATCAATCCTTCCTCAGATTATGCCGGGGGTTGGCGTGTTCTAGAACCACTGGATTCACCAGGTTGTCGGGCATTCGCCCTGTTAGGACGTATGCCACTTCGCGGGCGGCTCGCTGCTCAAGTTCCAAGGTGGCTTCTTGGGAAAAAAAGGCCACGTGAGGCGTGACCAGCAGATTGTCTAACTTGAACAGCGGAGTGTCTGGAGACGGCTCGGCATCCACCATCACGTCGAGGCCGGCTCCGGAGATCTGTCGATTGCTCAGCGCGTCGTAGAGCGCGTTTTCGTCGATCAGCGGGCCACGGGCGCAGTTGATGAGGAACGAGTCGGGTTTCATCAGCGTAAGCTCTCGACTGCCTATCATGTTTCGCGTGTCGTCGTTAAGAGGCGAGTGGAGGGACACGAAGTCCGACTCTTGGAGCAGAGTGTCTATGTCCACAAGAGTCCCGCCCTCTTGGGCCACGGCTTTTGCGGACACGAAGGGGTCAGAGGCCAGCACTTCAAGCCCNAAGGCGCGAGCTTTGGCGCATACCATCCTGCCAATTCTGCCGAAACCTACGATTCCCAAATTCTTGCCCCTCAGCCGCATAATCCGCATGGTCAGCGGCACGCTTCCCCATCCAGTTGTCTTCACAGAGTTATTCAGCAGGGCGACTCGACGGTTCCATGTTAGCAATAGAGCCATCACATGGTCGGACACCTCATCGACGCAGTAGTCTGGTACGTATGTGACGGCCATGCCAAGCTCGGTGGCGGTGTCAACCGCGATGTTATCGACTCCCACGCCGAAGCGGCCCACCGCAACGCATTTGTCCGCCGCCTTTAGGACGTTGGGCGTCACCTGGGCGAAGCAGGTCATGATGGCGTCGACATCCTTGGCGAGAGAGATAAGAGTATCCTCGCTGCCATCTGGAGCGAGGATGACCTCGGCGTCGGCTTCCGCTTTCAGAACGGTTTCCTCTGGTTCAGTGGTGGGCCAGACGTAATCAGTTATCAGCACTTTGAACGACATTTTTTTCTCCCTGTGAAATCGATGGCTATTGAGGAGGCGCCAGGAAATTAAACGTATTGTCATCCAACCAGTGATTTATGGCAATCCTGACACCTGAAAACCTGACACCTACGATGGCGAGGGCGAATAATCCATCGGGTTGAACATGCACCCTTCCACAAAAATCTCGAAGAAATCGGGCGTCGTTTCCAGCTCGACGTGCTCAATCTCGCGGACCAGATTCTCCATGCGATGGCGTAGTTCGACGGACACTAACATGATGGTCGCGCCTTCCAGCGAGGCGTTGCCGACCTTGGAGATTCGCTCCGGAGGGAAGTTGGCGATGAACCCGATGTCCAGAGCGTTGTTCACGTCGATGTAGTTGGCGAACCCTCCGGCCAGGCAGAGCTTCGAAATTTGTTCCAAAGGCAGTCCGTACTTTCGCAGGATGATGTACTGCCCTGAGTAGTTGGCTGATTTGGCCTGGGCCAGCGCGCTGATATCGGCCCTGGATAATGTCATGTTCTGTGTTGGGGCGAACATAAACTCGTAGCTTCCGTCGTTGAAGACACCAAGCTCTGTCATAAGGCCTGAGCGTCTGAGTTCAGCAAGCAGGTCGACGAGTCCGGAGCCGCAGATTCCCTGGGGTGTCGTATTGCCTATCGTCTCGATCACAGGGCCATCGCTGCCCACCTGCACCGACTCGACAGCGCCTTCGTATCCTGGCATGCCGTAGGTTATCTCGCCACCCTCGAAGGCTGGGCCGGCCGGGCAGGAAGCGGTCATCAGCCTGTGTCGGTTACCGATGACAACTTCAGTGTTGGTTCCGACGTCAACCAGCATCACGACGTCCTCTTGCTCGTCCATCCCAATGGCGAGGAGGTCAGCGGCAACATCGGCTCCGACGTGACACCCGATTATCGGCCCGCCGTAAATATTCGCTTCGGGAAACACTCGAAGGCCAAACTCTCGGGCGGTCGTGTTGATGACTGTCGTGTCTCGCAATCCTCCGCGCATCTCAGTCTCCGTCACGGACATATACGGCTTTTCGCCGATGGGTTGCACGTCCAAACCGAACAGCATGTCCCGCATGGTGGAGTTGCCGACGATGACTACTTCATAGATGCTGCGGCGATGGAACTTGAGCCGACGGGCCATGTCGCCGATCTCGAAGTTTAGAGACGATAGCATCACCTGTCTTAGCTCGCCATGATAAGGGCCGCCGTCGTAGGAGATGCGGTGCATAATGTCGCTTCCGCCAAATCGTTGCGGGTTCTCGAAGGAGGCGGTGTGGAGGATTTCGCCGGACTCTAGGTCTGCCAGATTCATCACGACGGTCGTCGTTCCGCAATCAACGGCGAGTCCGTATATTTTGCCCTTATAGGAATCGACTCGGTTTCCATTGATCTTCACGCCGTCCCCCACTCTCCTGACAACGGGGTCGAGGGCCACCTCGCGGTGGATGGAGTCGGTCAGGATGCGCGGTTGGCGACGAAGGACTTGAAACTCGATGTCGGCGTCGGGTTCGACAACACGTGCCTGACAGGCGAGTCGGTAGTTGTCTCTGAGGAAACGCTCGGCGTCTGTGGGCGGCGTTACGGCGTCCGCGCCTCGTCGAAGCTCGACGATGCACTCGTGACACTCGCCAGTGCGCCCGCAGGAGGTTGGGACGCGCAATTTGAGAGCGTCAGCGTAATCGAATATGGACTGTCCGGCGACAAGCTCCAACTGTCCGCCGGAGTGGTGAAGGGGAGACATGTGAGTATTCTAACCGAGGATTCACCCGCCGGTCGAGAACTCCAGAACCCGCTTGAGGGTGCGATGATCCGTCTCCATTTGCTTTTGGGCGGCTCGGCTTATCAGCGCTCCTGCAATGCTCATCAGTCCGCCAAGGTCGGCCTCGGATACAACGTGCAATCTTGTGCCTTCTTCTACCACTTCAACCGTGTAGGTCATACTGATAGGGAACGGGCCGTCAGTGCTTTGGACGGCGTAACGCTTTCCGGCTTGGAAGTCTGTCACTTCAAAATCGTGAGTGAATCTTTTCCCCATCGCCTGGCTGACGATCCGGCAGGTGGAACCAGCTCCGATTGGCCCCTCAGAAGTCTGCACAGCCTCGACGGTGCTCTCCGTCCATTGGGTGGTGTTCTCCACAACGGTGACATATGCCAACACCTCATCCACTGAGCGTTCAATCGTGATAGTAGTTTCCAATTTCAAATTTCAACTCCTTGGGGCAGACGGATTCTCTGTCTAATACTAGCATTTTGGATTTATGGACTGGACGTATTCGTGATAATTTCTTGGGAATAGGGTCAATGCAGACTAACCTGGAAGAAGAAGACGGGATTTGATGGATAATCAAATCGAATGCTTGTTGAAACGAGTCGAGCGGATCGGCATCGTCGAATCGGACTCGCCTGATGAACGGATTCGCAAGACGCAGCTGGCAGCAATCGCAATCATCGTAGGTGGCGCGGTGGTGGTGTGGAGCGTGAACTACGTGGCGTATG